>JAADHO010000037.1 GCA_013151775.1 Deltaproteobacteria bacterium
CTCGCGACAGCTCGTCAAGAGCGCGTCGAGCAGCCGTGAGCCTTCCTCTCCGAGCGTGGCTGCGGGGCCGGCGTCGCGCTCCGACGGGTCGACGCCCGCCCGCTCCAGCGCGCTCCAGTCCGGGCCGGTCGCGTCGGCGCGCTGGTAGCCGCTCGCCACCAGCCGCAGCCCGCCTGGCAGATCCACGCTGCGGGCCGACAGCGCGAAGGGACAGCGGTTTTCCCCATCGTTCGGCCCGCGTATGGCCTGCTCTTCGTAGAAGCGGTCACAGCACGCGAACGCGTCCGGACTGAAGAGCGCCGCGCGACATGGCGCCGACACCGCCTCCAGCACGCCACCCCGGCGATGCGCCAAGGCGCCGTCCGAGTCGATCAGCACCAGCTGCACACCGAGCCCATCGGCGGCGAGCTGCCGCAGGGCGCGAAAGGCTGGCGCTCGCTCGAGCTTCGCTGCGTCGACCTGGGTCATCGCGGCCGGCGGGTTCAGCCGAAGAGGCTGCGTGACGCGAGCATGGCTTGCTCGAGGAAGGGCGCGGGGTAGGCGCCCATGCCCACCACTCCAGCGAGGCAGATGGCGATCGCTAGCTTCACCCCAAAGGGTGTCTTGATGGGAGACGTGTCCTTGGGCTCGTTCATGTACATCGCCCGCGCGATGCGCATGTAATAGAAGAGCGCGACCACGGCGAGCACGGCACCGAGGAACACCAGCACGCCGTGTCCTGCCTCCCAGGCTGCGATGAAGACGTAGAGCTTGGCCCAGAAGCCCACCACGAAGGGGATGCCCGCGAGGGAGAGCAAGAAGAGCAACATGGCCAGGGCCAGGGCCGGGGAGCGCGCGTAGAGGCCGTCGAAGTCGCTGACGCGATCTTCGCCCTGATCGCCCGACGCGGTGGCTTCGATCACCATGAAGGCGCCGATGTTGGTCACGGTGTAGCCCAGCAGATAGAAGAGCAGCATGGCCGTGCCGAGGCGGGTGCCCGTGGCGAAGGCCAGCAGCATGTAGCCGACCTGCGTGATGCCCGAGTAGGCCAGCAGGCGCTTGGCGCTCTCTTGACGCAGGGCGAAGAGGTTGC
The DNA here is from genome assembly GCA_013151775.1 of Deltaproteobacteria bacterium. Lineage (GTDB taxonomy): Bacteria > Myxococcota_A > Polyangia > Polyangiales > Houyiibacteriaceae > JAADHO01. Next base: position 1,073 of record JAADHO010000037.1, read on the forward strand.
CGACGATCATGGTGGTCGCGGCGAGCAAGAGCATCAGGGGCATGAAGCTGCCGCTCGGCACGTGGAAGCCCGCGAGGAAGACCACCGTCAGGGCCGCGAAGCCAGCGGCCTTGGGGGCCACGGAGAGGAAGGCCACGAAGGGCGTGGGCGCGCCCTCGTAGGTGTCGGGCACCCACATGTGGAAGGGCACGACGCCGATCTTGAAGCCCATGCCGCCGAACAGGGTCAGGAGCCCGAGGTCGAAGAGCGCCGAGTGGCGCATATGCCCCAGCGCCTCGATGGAGGTGGTGCCTGACATGCCAACCACCAGCGCCAGGCCGAGCAGCAGGAAGACCGAGCTGACGGCGCCCACCAGATAGAACTTGAGCGCGGCCTCGGCGGCGTTCTTGCCCCGTCCGCGCGTGTCGTCCGTCTTTGCCCAGCCGGCCAAGAGGTAGAGGGGCATGCCCATCAGCTCGAAGCAGACGACCAAGAGGATCAGGTCGCGTGCGCCGGGCAGGAGCATCATGCCGAGCACGCTGGCGGCCAGCAGCAGGTAGTACTCGCCCTGTCGTCCCGGCATGTGTCGCGCGACGTGGTCGAGGCTGCCCAGGCAGGCCAGGGTGCCTGCGAGCAGGAAGACGCGATCGAAGAACAGGGTGAAGTCTCCGCCCACCCAGACGCCGTCGAAGACTCGCCCCGAGCTGTCGAGGAAGAAGGAGGCGCCAAAGATGGCCGCGAAGGCCGCGGCCATGAACAGGCCGAGGTGGCGTCCGCCGTTCTTGGGCAGGGCGATGTCGGCGAGCAGGACGATCAGCGCGGCGCCCAGGACGAGCAGCGGCAGGCTCAGGGGGCTGAGTTCGGAGAGCGTCATGGGTTCACCGCCAGCACGAGCGGGTAGAGCGCCTGCACGAGCCGCGTGCTGGTGGCATCGATCAGATCGAGGATGGGCGCAGGCCAGAAGCCGAAGACCAGGATGGCCGCGCCGAGCAGCACCAGGGCGCCCCACTCCACGTGCTTGGCGTCTCCGAGCTTGGCGAACTCTTCGGAGGGGCCCTCGCCCCAGAAGATGCGCTTGACCGCGCGCAGCACGTAGACGGCGGTGATGAAGGCGCCCGCGGCGCCCGCGACGGCCCACACAGGGTGACCCGACTGCCAGGCGCCGATGAAGACCAAGAGCTCGGCGATGAAGCCCGCGGTGCCAGGCAGGGCCAAGGAGGAGAGGCTGGCCAAGGTGAAGAAGCTGGCGATGCCCGGCATGATGCGTCCGAAGCCGCCCATCTTGGGCACCCAGCGGGTGTGCGTCTTGCCGTAGATCAGGCCTACCAGAGCGAAGAAGAGGCCCGTCATCACGCCGTGGGCGACCATCTGGAAGATGGCGCCATTCCAGCCATCGACGGTCAGCGTGGCCGCGCCGAGCATGACGACGCCCATGTGGCTGACCGAGGAGTAGGCCACGATGTACTTGAGATCCTTCTGGCCCATGGCCCCGAAGGCGCCGTAGACGATGTTGATCACGGCGACGCCGCCGACGATGGGCGCCCAGGCGATGGCGCCCTCGGGCATCAGCACCATGCCCACGCGCATCACGCCGAAGGCGCCGAGCTTCATCAACACGCCCGCGTGCAGCATGGAGACGGCGGTGGGCGCGGCCGCGTGTCCGTCGGGAGACCAGGTGTGGAAGGGGAAGACGCCAGCGAGGGCGCCGAAGCCGAGCCACACCATGGGGAAGTAGAGCTTCTGCGTGGCCGGATCGAAGTGGTGCCTGGCGAGGGCGATCATGTCGAAGGTGGTGCCGCCCGCCTCGGAGTAGAGGGCCAGGATGGCGACCAGGATGGCCGCGGATCCGACCAGCAACATCAGGGTGAGCTTCATGGCCGCGTACTCGCGACCACCCACGTCGAGGAATTCGTAGACGAACTTGAAGGGGCCGCGCGGCTCGACCTTGCCCTGGCTGCCCCAGATGCCGATCAGGATGTACATCGGCAGGACGGCGATTTCGTAGAAGAGGAAGAGGATGAACAGGTCCTGGCAGACGAAGACGCCGAAGACGCCCGCCACCAGCACCAGGAGCAGCATGTAGAACTCCTGATCGCGTCGCTCCTGCGTCCAGCTGGCGAGCACGCCACCTACGATGATCAGGCCCGTCAACACCAACAGAGCGGCGCTCCAGCCGTTGGCGGCCAGGTGCATCTCGATGCCCAGGGAGGGCACGACGGGGTAGCGCTCGTCGAACTGGAAGCCGCCGCGCGCCATGTCCCAGCTGGCGGCGACCCAGACGGAGAGCCCGGCGGAGATCAGTGCGGCGCTGAGCGAGACCAGGCGCGTGACCAGACGCATGCGCTGGGGCACGGCGAGCAGGATGAGCGCCGCCACGAAGGGCGCCGCGACCAGAATCAGCAATGCGTGCGGGATCATCGTAGGATTCCGAAGGCTGAAAGTGCGAAAATGGCGAAGGCGACCACGAAGACGTAGTCGCGCACGTTGCCCGATTGGAGGCGGCGCAGCTTCTGGCCGGCGGTCAGGGCGAGGTAGCCCGAGAGGTTCATCAGTCCGTCCACCACGTAGCGGTCGAAGAAGCCGACGGCGCCCGCGAGCTTCAGGCCGAGCACGCGGTAGAGGCCCTCGTAGAAGCGGTCGAGGACGCCCGAGGCGGCGAGCTTGGCGATCGGCCGCAGGATGGCGGGTGTGGCCACGGGGGCGCCGCGTCCGTACATCACGTAGGCCACTGCGAAGCCGAGGATCGCCAGGCCCGAGGCGGCGCCCGCCTCGAGGTTGAGGTGCAGCTCGTACTCGAGGTGCCACATGCCGGCGAAGCGGCTCGCGAAGTAGCCTGCGCCCAGGGCGGGTATCGCGAGCAGCACGAGGGGCAGCTGCATCTCCCATCCGCCCTCGTGGGCGTGCTTGGCCTTCTCCGAGAGCTCGCCGAAGAAGGCCGTGAAGAGCACGCGGCCCATGTAGAAGGCCGTCAGGAAGGCGGCGCCGAGCAGCATCAGCCAGGGCACGGTGTGGCCGCTCTCGAGCATGCCTTCGAGGATCAGATCCTTGCTGAAGAAGCCGGCGAGGCCGGGGATGCCCGCGAGGGAGACGGAGCCGATGACGAACACGATGGTCGTCAGCTTCATGCGCTTCCACAGCCCGCCCATGTCGCTCATCTCGTTGCTGTGGACGGCGTGAATCACGCTGCCCGCGGCGAGAAAGAGCAGGGCCTTGAAGAAGGCGTGGGTGGTGAGGTGGAAGTAGCCGCCCATGACGGAGCCGGCGCCCAAGGCGGCGACCATGTAGCCGAGCTGCGAGCAGGTGCTGTAGGCGAGGACCTTCTTGATGTCGGTCTGCACGCAGGCGATCACGGCGGCGAACACGGCCGTGAAGGAGCCTATCCAGACCATCACCTCGCGCGTGAACTCGGCTTGGGCGAAGAGCGGGTTGGTGCGCACGATCAGGTACACGCCCGCGGCGACCATGGTGGCCGCGTGGAGCAAGGCCGAGACCGGCGTCGGCCCCTCCATGGCGTCGGGCAGCCAGACGTGCAGCGGGAACTGCGCGCTCTTGCCCATCACGGCCACGAAGAGCAGCAGCGTGATGATCGTGGCGACCTCTGCGCCCGGGTGGCTCGTCCACTCGAAGCCGCCCGTGTGGGTGTAGAGCACGACCAGAGCGAGCAGCAGGCCCGTGTCCGCGAGCTTGGTGACCCAGAAGGCCTTCACGGCGGCCTTCGCGGCGGAGGGCTTCTTGAAGTAGAAGCCGATCAGCAGGTAGCTCGTCAGGCCCACCAGCTCCCAGCCGAAGAAGAGCTGCAGCAGGTTGGGCGCCAGCACCAAGAGCAGCATGCTGAAGATGAAGAAGGAGTGGTACGTGAAGTAGCGTCCGAGGTCGGCCGCTGGCTCGGAGCGCATGTAGTCGAGGGAGAAGACCTGCACGCAGAAGGCGACCAGGGTGACGACCAGGGTCATGCCGGCGGAGATGCCGTCGATGCGCAGGCCGACGTTGGCCATGGCGGCGCCCGCGTGGGGCAGCCAGCGCACGCTCTCGAGCAGGTCGCGGCTGGGGTGTCCGAGTTGGTCGGCGAAGAGCCAGACGCTGGCGCCCAGGGAGATGCTGGCCGCGAGCACGGAGAGCCAGGCGGCGGGCCGGCCCGTGCGCCTGAGGGGCGGCACCAGGGCCAGGATCACGGCCATGGCGGCCGGGGTGAAGAGCGCCACCAGGGCGAGCTCGATGGGCAGGCTCATCCGTGAAGCTCCTTGACCTCGTCCACGCGCACGTCGCTGCGCCGGACCCGGTGCAAGAGGATGACGAGGGCCAGGCCGATCACGACCTCGGCCACCGTGAGGGCCACGGCGAAGAGCGTGAAGACCTGCCCCAGGTGGTCGCCTCGGTAGCGGCCGAAGGAGATGAAGAGCAGGTTCACGGCGTTGGCCATCAGCTCGACGCTGAGCAGAATGCCGATGGCGCCCCGGCGGCTCGTGACGCCGTAGAGCCCGATGGAGAAGAGCGCAGCGGCCAGGATTACCCACGCGGCGAGCGGCATCAGGACTTCCCTTCTTGCGACTTCGCCTCGGCCTCGATGCGCAGGCCCAGGCTGGGGCGCTGGCTGCCTGGATCCCGGCGGCGGGCGATCACGATGGCGCCGACCATGGCGGCCAAGAGCAGCACCGAGAGCACCTCGAAGGCCATCAGGTTGGGGCCGAGGATCTCGCGCCCGAGCTCGGCCGTGCTGCCGGTGAAGGGCGGCGCTTCCTGGGGCAGGGGCGTCTTGAGCACGGCGCCCGTGAACAGGCCGAAGGTCGCCAAGGAGAGGATCAGCGCGCGACCGCCCTCGGACGACTCGTTGGGGATGGCGATGTCTTCACCCCTACGGGTGAGCATCACACCGAAGAGCATCAGCGTGATGACGCCGCCCGTGTAGAGCAAGATTTGGATCGACGCGATGAAGGGCGCCGACAAGAGCAGGTAGGCGCCGGCGGTGGTGACCAAGGTCAGGCCGAGCCAGAGCACGGAGTGGACGAGGTTCTTGCTCGTGACCACGCGCAGGGCGCTGAGCAAGAGCAGCAGGGCCACGACGCCGAAGGCGATGCGGTCGATCATGAAGCGTCCTCCGTCGGGCCCGTGTCGGCCTTTGGCTCGTCGGCTTTCACCTCGGCCTTTGGCTCAGGCTTCGGTTTCGTAGCGGCCTTGGCGGCCGACTTCTTCTTGGTCACCGCCCGCTCCTGATCCGTGCCGCGCTTGGGATCCTGCATCGCGAGCAGGATGCTGGCGCGTCCCCACGACAGCTCCTTCTCCTGCTCGTTGGCGTAGAGCTTGTCCATGGTGAGCACCAGATCCTCGCGCGCGAAGCCGGGGCGCATGTGCTCCTGGGTCATGACGATGGCGTCCGTGGGGCAGACCTGAACGCAGAGCTCGCAGTAGATGCAGGCGTTCATGTCGAGCACGAAGTCGTCGGCGAAGCCGCGCTTCTTGCCCGTGGCTTCGCTCGGCCGCTTCTTGCCTGGCACCACCGTGATCACCTGGGAGGGGCAGATCTTCTGGCACATCAGGCAGCCGACGCAGGCCTCCTCCTCGTGCTCGTCGTGCACCAGAGCGAAGGTGAGGCGCGCCCGCGGGCCCTGGTCGCGCTTCTCGAAGGGATACTCGATGGTCGTGGGCTTGCGGAAGGCGCTCTTGAGGGACATGGCCATGGCGCGCGCGGCGTCGAAGAAGTAGCCCATCTCAGCCTCCCCACATGGGGCCGAGCTGCGGCGCGTAGTGGACCCAGAGGGCGGAGATCATCACCAGCGCCAGGCTCGCGGGCACCAGGTAGGTCCAGCAGATGCGCATCAGCTGATCGGCGCGGAAGCGCAGGAGCGACCAGCGGATCCAGGTGATCAGGAAGAAGAGGGTGAGGGTCTTGGCCAGCATCCAGTGGATGCCGTCGGGCAATCCGAAGATGCCGTTCCAGCCACCGAAGAAGAGCGCGGAGGCGACCGCCGAGGCCACCAGGGTGTGAAGGTATTCGGCGAGGTAGAAGAGGCCGAAGCGCATGCCCGAGTATTCGGTGGTGACGCCCGCCACCAGCTCGCTCTCGGCCTCGGGGATGTCGAAGGGGATGCGGTTCGCCTCGGCCAAGCAGGAGAGGAAGAAGATCACGAAGGCGAAGAGGCCCGGGCCGGGCGGCCACAGGGCGATCCAGTGGTGCTCCGCCTGCCAGCGCACGATCTCGTTCACGTTCATGCTGCCGGCGAAGATCACGGGCACCAGCGCCGTGAGCAGCATGGGGATCTCGTAGCTGATGCCCTGCGCCACGGCGCGCATGGCGCCGAGCAGTGCGTATTTGTTGGCGCTGGCCCAGCCGGCGGTCCACACGGGGAAGACCATCAAGCCTGAGAAGGCGAGGATCCAGGGCACACCGATGGGCAGGTTGGCGACGGCCACGTCGACCCCGAAGGGGATCACGGCCACGGTCGCCAGCGTGAAGAAGACCGTGAGCGGCGGCGAAAGCAGGTAGAGGGTCCGATCCGCCTGCGCGGGCACCAGATCCTCTTTTTGCAAGAGCTTCAGGACGTCGGCGAGGGGCTGCAGCAGGCCCGCCCAGCCCACCATCGTGGGTCCGAGGCGGCTCTGCATGCGTCCGGCGAACTTGCGCTCGAACCAGATGCCCCAGGCCGTGAGCGTGAGCAGGGCGATGGCGGCGACGCCCCCGTAGATCAGTCCGTGGAGAACGATGGGCGGGATCATCGGTCGGCCTCCCCCATGATCGGATCGAGGGAGCCGAGGATCACGACCGTGTCGCTGATGCTGTGGCCCGGCAGCAGGTAGGGCAGGGCGGAGAGGGCGTGCAGGCTCGGCGGGCGAATCTTCAGCCGGTAGGGGGACGCGGCTTTGTTCTTGCCGCCGCCGATCACGTAGGTGCCGAGCTCACCGCGCGGCGTCTCGAGGGCGACGTAGGCCTGCCCCTCCTTGGCCTTGAACTGCGTGGGGTTCTTGATCGGCCGCGCGCCGCAGATCGGCCCCTCGGGGATGCCGTCGACCAGCAGCTTGCTCAGGCGGATGCTCTCCTTCATCTCGCGCACACGCACCAGGGCGCGGGAGAGGCAGTCCCCGTCGGGCTCCGTCTGCACCTTCACCTCGATCTCGTCGTAGGCGTGGAAGGGCGCGTCGCGCCGCAGATCGTGGTCGACGCCGCTGGCGCGCAGGATGGGACCGGTGATGCCGAGCTCCAGGGCGAGCTCCTTGGGCAGGATCCCGACGCCGCGCGTGCGGGCGACGAAGATGGAGTTAGTGGTCGACAGCTCGAGGTACTCGTCGATCCGTGAGGCGATCAGATCGAGCGTCGTGTGCACCTGCTTGGCCCAGCCGGCGGGGATGTCGTGGCGGTTTCCGCCGATGGTGTGCGTGTTGTAGTGAAAGCGCGCGCCCGTCACGAGCTCGAAGAGGTCGAGGATCCACTCGCGCTCGCGGAAGCAGTGCATGAAGAGCGTGGTGCCGCCGCCCAGAGCGCCGCCCATGTCGATGCCGAAGGTCGAGAGCCAGAGCAGGTGCGATGCGATGCGCTGCATCTCCGCGAAGAGCGTGCGCATGTAGCGGGCGCGCCGTGGCACCTCGATGCCGAGCAGCGCCTCGAAGGCCATGTTGATGGCTTGCTCGTTGGTCATGGGGCTGACGTAGTCGTTCTTGTCGACGATCGGCGTCGCCTGCACGAAGGTCAGCTCCTCGAGCAGCTTCTCCACGCCCCGGTGCAGGTAGCCCACGTAGGGCACGGCGCGCACGATGGTCTCGCCGTCGAGGTGCAGCTTCAAGCGGAACACACCATGGGTGCTCGGGTGCTGCGGGCCCATGTTCAGGACCATCAGATCCGCCTCGGGATCGTAGTCCGAGAGGTCGCGGTGGGGGTCGACGCCCAGGCGGGCCGCGGAGGCGGGCGCGGCGGACGATGGCCGTGCTGCGGAGGATGCGCTCACGTCATCTCCAAGGCGGGTGTGGGGTGTTGATGGCGTAGTCGCGCCTGAGCGGGTGGCCTTCCCAGTCTTCGGGCAGCATCAAGCGACGTGGATCCGGGTGGCCAGCGAAGCGCACACCCACCAGATCGAACTGTTCGCGCTCCTGCCAATCGGCGCCCGCGAAGAGGTCGACCAGCGTCGCGAGCTGCTCGTCGAGGCCCACGCGCACGCGCCAGATGGCGAGCTGGGAGTTCTCCGTGGGGCTGCGCAGGCCCGTGGCTAGCTCGATGTATCCCGCCGCCGTCAGCGCGTCCTCGGCGCCCTCTACCCCGGGGCGATGGCTCGCGACCACGAAGACATAGAGCGTGTAGCCGCGCTCCTTCAGCACCTCGGCGAGTCGGTGGTGATCCACCGCCTCGATCAGGGGTGGCTGCTTTTCAGACCACTCGCTGACGCCGAAGTCGTCCTCGAGCAGGGCACGAAACTCCTCAGGCGTCGGCATGTTCGTCCTCCGACGGGCTCTCGACCGCGCCCTCACTCGTCTCCGTCGGAGCCTGTGTCGTGATCGCGTCGGACGTCTCTTGCGGGGCCGCGAGCGGCGGAGCGTCCGCGGCGCGATTCAGGGCGCCACCCAGCCCGAGGTTGCCAGCGCCGAGCAGCTGGGCGAGGGTCACGTCGGGTGAGCGCTCGGCCGAGAGCAGGCGCGGGATCGACGGCGCCGTCTTCTGCATGGCCTCGGTCTCGGGCCGCTCGTCCTTGGGCGCCCACTCACCGCCGCGCACGGCCCGCACCTTCTCCTGCAGACGGATCAGGCCCGCCATCAGCTGCTCCGGGTTGGGCGGGCAGCCGGGGATGTAGACGTCCACCGGGATCGCCGTGTCGATGCCCGGGATGACGGAGTAGATGTCGCGGTAGAAGTCCCCGCTGATGGCGCAGGAGCCCATGGCGATGCACCACTTGGGCTCGGGCATCTGCTCCCAGAGCTTGAGCACGCGGGGCGCCATCTTCACGGTGATGGTGCCGGCCACGACCATCACGTCGCATTGGCGCGGGGTGCCGCGGATGATCGTGCCCATACGATCGGCGTCCACGCGGCTCGCCGCCGTGGCCATCAGCTCGATGCCGCAGCAGCTCGTGGCCATGGCGAAGACCCACAGGGAGTTGGTCGCGCCCCAGGTGAGCAGCTTGTCCACCGAGGTGGCGGCCACGCTGAGGCCCGGCATGGAGTAGAGCGGGTGCTCGTAGTTTCGATCCGACTCGTCTACTGCCACTCGAGGGCCCCTTTGCGGATCGCGTAGGCCCAGCCGAAGAGCAGGATGGCGATGAAGAGGGCCATCTCCACGATGGCGAAGAGCCCGAGGCGCCCGATGTTGAGCGCCCAGGGGAAGAGGAAGACCGCCTCCACGTCGAAGAGCACGAAGACCAGCGCCACCACGTAGTAGCGCGGATGAAAGCGCACCCAGGCGGGTCCGTCGGGCTCCTCGCCGCACTCGTAGGTGGCGCCCTTGAGCTCCGACGAGTGCTTGGCGCGTACCCGGAGCGCGCGCGAGACCCAGAGCAGACTCGCCGCGACGACGGCGGAGAGGAGCAGGAAGACGAGTGTCGAGGTCCAGACTTCTGACATCGATGCCTCCACGGGGATCGCCCCGGCGACACGGCCGGGTGATTAGAACGCGCGCGGACGAAACGCAAGCTGATCGAGTTCGTAAAGAGGTTGTGTACCATCCCGTGATGCTTCGATTCTTCGCCGCCGGACGTGATCGGGGGCCGGCCCTGGCCGCGCTCTTCGCCCTGACCCTCGGGGCCGCCAGCCCGGCGTACGCGTCGGACGACTGGCTCGGCCGCGACAAGGCCTGGCATTTCTCCATCAGCCTGGCCCTCGGCGCCGGCGGCTACGGCCTCTCGGCCACGTTTCTTGACGATCCGCTGGCGCGCGCGGCCGTCGGCTTCGGCTTCGGCATGCTCTTGGGCGTCGGCAAGGAGATCTGGGACGCCATGGGCCACGGCGATCCGTCCTGGCGCGATCTGGCCTGGGACATCGTCGGGGCCGCCACGGGCGTGCTCCTCGCCTACGCCATCGATCGGCTGGTTCATCGCTTGCGCCGGCAGGATCGCCCCGGCTCGGTCGTCCTGGGGATCGCCTGGTGAGGCCGCTGGCTGATGCGTCTGGGCGGCGCGCTCTTCGGCCTCGTCCTGCTCGCCTGCTTGGGCCTCTGGCTGGTGGGCGTGCGCAACGTGGACGCGGGGGCCGAGGCCCTGCCGACCGAGTCGGGCATGCCCTACGACGTCTTCGGGCGCGTGCTGGCGCTGCGCGTGCACGCCGGTCGCGTGGACTACACGGGGCTCGCGAGCGATGACGAGGAGCTGAGGCGCTTCGCTGCGACCCTGGCGGAGCACGGACCGGAGACGACGCCCGCGCTCTTCCCGAGCCAGGCCGATCGCGAGGCCTGGGCCATCAACGCCTACAACGCCAGCGTGCTGCTCGGTGTGCTCGAGGTCTGGCCCACTCGCTCCGTGCACGACGTGAGCGGGCCCCTCGAGCTGCGCCCCGGCTTCGGCTTCTTCTATGCTTTGCGCTTCGCGCTCGATGGTCGACGCCAGAACCTCTACGACTTCGAGAACGACGTCGTGCGCGAGTTCGGAGACGCGCGCGTGCACGCCGCCATCGTCTGCGCCTCGGCTTCGTGCCCCACGCTGACGAGCGAGCCCTACTTGCCCGAGACCCTCGAGGCGCAGCTCGACGCCGCCGCCCGCGCCTTCGCCTCCGAGCCTCGCCACGTGCACATCACGCCTGAGGCCATCGAGCTGAGCGCGGTCTACGACTGGTTCGCGGACGACTTCCGGGCGCACGCGCGCCAGCTCGGCGCTGGAGACGAGGTGCTCGATTGGGTAGCCCACTACGCCACCCCGGAGGTCGCCCGGGCGCTGGCCGCCGCGCGCCTAGCGGGCCTACCCGTGAGCTACGCCGACTACGACTGGGCGCTGAACGGCCGCTGAGTGGGCCGGGCGCGGTGCCACGGCTGCTCAGCTTTCGTCCGTGTCCCCGTCGTCGTCGCTCGCGTCGTCCGCGGGTGCCAAGCCCATCTGGCTGGCCAGGGCCTCGGCTTTGCCCGCGATGGCGCCGATGTCGCCCGAGGCGAGGCGGCTGAGGTCTTCGCTCGAGAGGCCCTCGGCCATGCGCGCGGCGGCTTGCATGAGCGCGCCTCCGGCTTCGCTCTCGAGCATGGCGGAGACCTGCGCCATGGCGTCATCGGGTAGACCGATCTGGGCGGCGATGGCGCCGAGGTCAGGCAGGCCGCCTTGCGGGCCGCCGAGGCCACCGAGCAGCGCGCTGAGGTCCGGCATGGCGCCAGCGCCAGCGCCAGCGCCCAAGAGCTCGGAGATGCTGGGTGACGTCGGCGCCGCCGGCTTGGCCACGCTGAGGTTGGGCGGTGCGAGCAGCTCGGACACGCTCGCCGACGCCGCCTCGCGCTTGCCCTCGAGGGCGAGCCACTCTCCGCCGGCGTCGATCTCCTTCACCACCTCGTCGACGGTCGAGCCCGTCACCTCCGCCACGCTCGGGTAGACGAAGAGCCCTCGCGCGTCATCGTGCAGCGCGAGGGCACGGCTGAGTTTGCTGCGCAGCTCGGTCAAGAGCGCCTCCGGCTCCATGCCGAAGTCGTAGCCCGTGCGCACCAGGGCTCCATCTTCGAGCAGGTGCACGCGCAGCTCGGGGCGCGAGCCCGCGGACGCGAAGTCCGTAGCGGCCTCGGGCAGCTCGAAGAGGGTGCGGAGCTTCTGCGTGTCGGCGCGCAGGACCAAGACGGTGTTCAAGGACATGGCGCGCAGCTTAGCAGCCGCGCGTGCCCTCGGCCTCCGGAACGCGGGGACCCCCAGAACGCAGCGACCCCCGACGCTCTCGCGACGGGGGTCCTGTCGTATGCGATCTGCGCCAGCCGGCGCGAATCACTACTCGGCGGCGGCGGCGCCTTCGGCGGCGGGCTCGTCCGTGGGAGCGACCTCGGCGTCCGCCGTGTCACTCGGGAGGGCGTCGGGAGCGCCACCCACCTGCGTGATCATCAAGGAGAAGCCGGCGCCACCCTCGAGGTTCTCGGCCCAGCCGTAGTGAGTGTCGTTGACATGGATCTCGTAGCTGCCCGGCATGAAGTGGAACTGTCCCTCCGCCGGCGCCGCGCCCGAAGCCGCCACGTGGTACACGGGGCCGCTGGCGTCGCGCACGGTGACGTCGGGCCAGATGCGCATGGTGGGACTGCGGCCCGTGCCGACCGAGCTGAAGGCGTAGTCGCCCTCGCTGGTCACGGTCCAGTTGAAGACCACGTCGTCCGCGTTGTAGCTGCGGCCGATGCAGGGCGCGTCGAGCCCGTCGGTCATGTTCAAGCAGGTGTTGGGTGCGGCCTGGGGCGCCTCGCCGAAGGCGGCCATGGCGCCGCCGATGGGCAGGAACAGACCCGCGGCGATGAAGCCGATCATCATGTTGCGCTTGGTGCTGCCGATCAGTGCGTCGCGGCCTTCTCGGGCGAGCATCAGCTTGCCCATCATTCCGTCGCGCTTGGTGATGGTGTCGCCCGTGAGCTTGCCGACCACGAAGAGGTTGCCCTCGGCGGGGAGGATCTTCTCCACGCAGTGGGTGGCGATGGCGTGCTTGTCCGAGTCGGACGGGCGCTGGATGTGCACCTGGTAGTTACCGAAGGTGATGTCGCCGTAGCCGTAGCTCTTCTTCTCCGTGTGGGACTTCTCGAGCTTGGCGTCCACCGAGGCCGAGGCATCGACCTGAACGGGGCCGGAGCCGTCGTCCACCTGGAACATGCCGCCACCCTTTTGCGAGTGGGCCGAGTCCTTGCCGGTCTTCTTCTTCGTGCCGTCTTCGGTCTGAACGTGCTGCTCCCACTCCTGCTTGATCTCGATCTCGTAGTAGAGGCAGGCCTTGCCGGAGACCGGCGCCGCGAGGGGCTCGGTCACCGAGATGGCGCCTTGGCAGCTGATCAGTCCGTCAGCCCCTGCGCCGCCCTGCACCTGTCCCGTGGGCTTGAAGGGCGCAGACACGATGGTCTTCATCTTCTTGCGCTGCATGAATCCGACGATCGCGGCGACTACCGCGAGAAACAACAATAGGTATCCGAGAGCCATCATGGTGATTTCCTTTCCACTTCCTACCGGGAACGTCCGCTGACCAGGTTGGTCCGCCACGTGTCCCGATATCCTCCTACGACCTGAACGCGCGGATCTTCCCCAGCTGCGTCAGGAATACAATCCCCATCTGGGGACGTGCCGCGCCTCCGCTTCCCGCAGCCCTGACGCCTCCCCCGCCCAGCCGAAGGAACATTCGCTCAGGTCGCGCGCACCCGAATGTTCCGCTAGCCATATTGCGCTGTCACCGTTTGGGGACAATCCGGGAGGTGATCCAAGAAAACGCGAGACACGAGCTTTCGCCGCGTAGTAGAGGCCCGGACGGCCTCGGACGTGGGCGGACGCGCGGCGCATGTACTGAGCACACAAGGAGAGTGAATCATGGGAGCGTTTGCAGCGCTGATCGTCGCCGTGGGCATCGTCGTGGTGATCTACGGCTCGGTCCAGAAGTTCAAGGCGAGTCGTCTGACCAAGGCGCCGCGGGTCTCCACGGGTGACGCCGCCGCGCGCGGCTCACAGGTGGCGGGTGAGAAGGGCATCATCAGCGCGCAAGGCGTGGTGAAATGCGACGCTCCCCTGACCGCCCCGGCGAGCGGCCAAGCGTGCCTCTATTACGAGCTGAAGGTCGTCGGCTCCTGGAAGGAGGGCGACCGCAGCAGGAGCCGGGACTACGTCTCCGAGACGGCCGCCGCGGACTTCGGCATCGACGACGGCTCGGGCCCGGTCGCGATCGTCGCCACCAAGGGCGGCAGCTTCGACCTCGACAAGACCTTCGACGAGACCAAGAAGGAGGGCCTGTTCGCGGATCTGAAGAACGCCGTCGGCAACAAGGAGCCCATCGCCTTCGGTCGCTACCTCTTCGACAACCCCGCCATGAGCAAGGCCAACACGTTTCGCTGTGTCGAGAAGATCTTGCCGCTGAGCGAGACGCTCTTCGCCTGCGGCAAGAGCGAAGGGGACGCCATCGTAGCGCCCGGCCTCAAGAGCTTGATCCTCTCCGCCAAGAGCTACGAAGAGCTGCTCGGCGACACGGCCGCGGGCGCGAAGAAGGCGCTCGTGGGCGGCGGCGTCGCGATCGCCGTAGGCGTGATCCTGGGGATCGTCTCCAGCCTCGTGGGCTGAGCGTGAGCGGGGCGGGTGGCCGATGCCCGGGTGACCGGGGCCGCCCCTCGCGCTAGCGTTCGCGGCGCCGGAGAAGACGATGCACATGAGCGAGACCCCCACGGACCCGAACCGCGCCGCCCACCCGGCCCGCGAGCCCCGCGTGATCGAATGCGAAGATCCGGCCACCGGAGCGAGCCTCGGCTTCGTGCCCGTAGATGGCCCCGAGGGCGTGCGTCGCGCCGTGGAGGCCGCGCGAGCGGCCCAGACCGCCTGGGCCGAGGCCTCCTTCACCGCGCGAAGGCGCGTCCTGGGGCGCATCTTGGAGCACGTCGTCACCCACGCGGACGAGCTGGTGGAGATCGTGTGCCGTGACGCCGGCAAGACGCGCGAGAACGCCATCATGGGAGAGATCTGGCCCGTGCTGGAGAAGCTGCGCTGGACGATGGCTCAGGGCGAGCGCCACCTGCGCCCCGAGCGCATGCCCTCGGGCATCTTTCCCCACAAACGCGCCAGCATCCGCTACGCGCCTCGCGGCGTGGTGGGCATCGTCGCGCCTTGGAACTATCCGCTCCAGAACGTGCTCGGGCCCGCGATCCCCGCGCTCTTCGCGGGCAACGCCGTGGTGCTCAAGGTCAGCGAGGCCGTGGCCTTCTCGAGCGCGCGCTTCCAACGCATCTTCGACGAGGCCTTCGAGGCCGAGGGCTTCTCGCGCGATCTCGTGCGCTTGGTCAACGGCTTCGTGCCCACGGGCGCTGCACTGGTAGGTGCGGGCGTAGATCTACTGATCTTCACCGGCTCGATGGAGAACGGAAAGAAGATCATCGCCGAGAGCGCTGAGACGCTGACGCCCGTGATCCTCGAGCTGGGCGGCAAGGATCCGCTGATCGTCTGTGACGACGCGGCCTTGCCGCAGGCCGTGCACGCGGCGCTGGTGGGCGTCTTCATCGCGGCGGGCCAGAACTGCATGGCGGCGGAGCGGGTGCTGGTCTTCGACGCGGTCTACGACGACTTCGTGCGTGGTGTGACGGCTCCGAGCTGCGGCAGGGCCCGCCCCTGGGAGACGCGCCCGTCGACGTGGGCGCCTGCGTCACCGAGACCCAGGTGGCGCTGGTGGAGCGCCTGGTGGAGGACGCCATCGCGCGGGGGGCGCGCGCGCTCGTCGGCGGCAAGCGTCGGGCGGGGGAGGGGCACTTCTTCGAGCCCACCGTGCTCGTGGACGTGACGCCCGACATGCCCATCATGCAGGAGGAGCTCTTCGGTCCCGTGATGTGCATCGCGCGCGTCTCGGGCGAGGCGCAGGCCCTCGAGGTCGCCAACGGCACCCGCTTCGGTCTCGGCTCCACGGTGATGACGACGAGCTTCTCGCGAGCGCGACGCTTCGTGGAGGCGCTGCGCGCGGGCTCGACCTCCATCAACGACTTCGGGCTGCCCTACATGAACATGGCCTTGCCCTTCGGCGGCGTGGGCGGCTCGGGCTTCGGGCGCCTGAACGGCCGGGAGGGCCTGCGCGCCTGCACGGTGCCCAAGGCGGTGCTCGAGGACAGGTTGCCCCTGCACATGCCCTCCAAGGTCTTCCCCGTCGCGCCCCTCGACTACGAGCTCTTCCGCGGCGTCCTGCGCGCGCTCTACGGTCGCGGCGCGTCGTCCAAGCTGAAGGGCGGCGCCGAGCTCGCCGTCACGCTGCGCTCCAAGCTGAGCGCGAGGTTGCGCTCCCGATGAAGAGCTACGACAGCGTCGTCGTCGGAGGCGGCAGCGCGGGCTGCGTGCTCGCCGCGGAGCTGTCTGCGGATCCCGGTCACCGCGTGCTCCTGCTCGAACACGGCGAGCCCGCCGAGGCCAACCCCGAGACGCTCAGCGCCGACGGCTACAAGGACGCCTTCGTCAACGACAGGCTGCTCTTCGAGCGCTTCTCCACGAGTGACACCCGCTGGGGGGATCGTCGTATCTTCCTCGGCACGGGTCGCGGGCTCGGCGGAAGCGGCTCCATCAACGGCATGGTCTACACACGAGGGCACCGCGCCGACTTCGACGCCTGGCCCGCGGGTTGGCGCTGGGATGATCTCGTGCCGCATTTCGAGGCCCTCGAGGCGCGCCTTCGCCTGCACCGTCGCGAGCCGACCGAATTCACGGAGGCGTGCATCGCCGCCGCGGAGCAGCGCGGCTTTCGTCGCTCCGAGGACTTGAACGACGGCGACCTCGCGGGCGTGCTCGGCTACGAGTGGATGAGCTACGAGGGGGACGAGCGCCGCAGCTCCTACGCCGCGTTCTTGAAGCCCGCCCTGAGCCGACCGAATCTCGAGGTCGTGACCGGCGCCGCGGCGCAGCGCGTGCTCTTCCGCGGACGTCGCGCCACGGGCGTGGAGTGGCTGCGCGCCGGCGAACGCATGCGCGCTTCGGCCAAGGAGGTGGTGCTGACGGCGGGCGCCCTCGAGTCTCCGCGTCTGCTCCTGCTCTCCGGCGTTGGTCCCTCCCAGGCTCTGCGTCGCGTGGGCGTGCCCGTCGTGCACGACCTGCCCGGCGTCGGACAGAACCTGCACGATCACCCCAACGTCAGCCTGTTCTTTCAGGCGAAGCGGGAGGTGGACTTCAACTACCCGCAGCTCTACGGCTTCCACCGCGCGAACCACGCCACGGCGCTCGCGGCGGGACAGCCGGACACCTGCTACGTCTTCTACCCGGCGCGCTCCTCCTTCCGCGAGGGCCTGATCCGCCTCTTGCCCAACATCGCCCTGCCGCCTTCGTTGTACGCGCTGCCCGGGGCGCGAGCGGGCGTGCGCGGGGCCGTGGACCTGCTCTTCCGGGCGCGGGCCGTGCGTGACTTCGTCGCGCGCATGTATGGCGTCGTGGTGATCCTCGGCAAGCCCGAGAGCCGTGGCAGCCTGACGCTGGAGTCGAACGATCCGGCGCGCCCGGCGCGCATCGACCCGGGCTACTTCAAGAGCCCGACCGACATGCAGACCATGATCCACGGCGTGCGCCTCGCGCGGCAGCTCGCCTCGGCGGAACCTCTGAAGCGGCGAGGCAATCGCGAGCTCATCCCGGGCAAGCTCACGCGCGACGCCGCGCGCATTCAGCGCTTCGTGGAGAAGAACGTGATGACGACCTTCCACTTCGCCGGCAGCTGCCGGATGGGCAGCGGCGAGGGCGCGGTGGTCGACTCGCGCCTGAGGGTGCGCGGTCTCGAGGGGCTTCGCGTGGCGGACGCCTCCGTGATGCCCGAGACGCCCGTCAGCGCCTTGAACGCGCCGAGCATGCTGATCGGCTTGCGCGCCGCGCGGCTGATGGCCGAGGACGCGCGCGCCACCGCAGCCCACGCGGGCCGAGCCGAGGCGAGCTGATGTCGCGCACGCCGAAGGGCTGGACGCCCGAGAGCTGGAAGACGCAGCAGGAGGGGCAGGTCGTGCACTACCCCGACGAGGCGGCGCTCGAGCGCGTGCTTCAGCAGCTCTCGCGGCTGCCGCCCTTGGTCACCTCGTGGGAGGTGGAGGCGCTGAAGAAGGAGCTGGGGCGCGCCGCGGCTGGCGAGGCGTTCCTGCTTCAGGGGGGAGACTGCGCCGAGAGCTTCGAGGACTGCAGCGCAGAGCCGATCGCCGCCAAGCTGAAGATCCTGCTGCAGGCGAGTCTGGTGCTGGTGCACGCCACGAAGAAGCCCGTGGTGCGCGTGGGTCGCATGGCTGGGCAATACGCCAAGCCGCGCTCGAGCAACACGGAGGAGCGCGACGGGGTGACGCTGCACACCTACCGCGGGGACCTGATCAACCGCTCGGGCTTCAGCCCTGCGGAGCGCGTGCCCGACCCCACTCTGCTCTTGCGCGGCTACGAGCGGGCGGCCTTGACCTTGAACTTCGTGCGCGCGCTCGCGGACGGCGGCTTCGCGGACCTGCATCACCCCGAGAGGTGGGACCTTTCCTTTGCGCGTCGCTCTCGTTTCAGCGCGGAGTACGCGCGCATCGTGGACTCGATCAAGGAATCTGTGGCCTTCATGGAGGCGGTGGTCGGCCCGGACGTGCCGCGCCTGAAGCGGGTCGACTTCTACACCAGTCACGAGGCCCTCTCCCTGCGCTACGAGCAGGCGCAGACGCGGCGCGTGCCGCAGCGCGAGGGCTACTACGATCTGGCGACGCATATGCCCTGGATCGGCAAGCGCACGGCGGAGCTGGACGGAGCCCACGTGGAGTTCTGCCGCGGGATCCAGAACCCTCTGGGCGTGAAGGTGGGCCCGGGCTTCGACGAGGAGTGGCTCGTGGCGTTGGCCGAGCGCCTGGATCCGAGGCGAGAGCCCGGGCGCCTGACGTTGATCCATCGCTTCGGCGCCGACGCCGTGGAGCGAGACCTGCCGCGGCTCGTGGCCTGCATGCAGCGCGAAGGGCGCGCGCCGCTCTACTGCTGCGATCCGATGCATGGCAACACGCTGACGACGGAGGCGGGCGTGAAGACGCGGCGCTTCGAGACGATCCTCGCGGAGCTGCGCTCGAGCTTCGCCGCCCACGAGGCGTCCGGCAGTCACCTGGGCGGAGTGCACTTCGAACTGACGGGCGAGAACGTCACCGAGTGCATCGGCGGCGCCCGCGGCCTCGACGAGGCAGACCTGGCGCGGGACTACCGCTCCGCCGTGGATCCCCGCCTGAACGCCGAGCAAGCCCTAGAGATGGCCATGGACGTCGCGCGACACATGGCGGCGGGAGGCTGAGCGCAGGCCGCTAGTGTGCTGAGCCGTGGGCGACGGCGTGTGTGCGTGCGAGCTGCTAGACTGAACTCGTCATGTCCTCGACTGCGGAGAAGCTCGCGACCTACGAAGATGTGCTGACTGCGCCCGAGCATCGGGTGGCGGAGCTGGTGGATGGGCAGCTGATCACCTCGCCGCGGCCCGCTTCGCCTCACGCCCGCGCGGGATCCGGGCTGGGCGCCAAGCTCTATACACTCTTCGACGACGGAGACGGAGGGCCCGGCGGCTGGGTGATCCTCTTCGAGCCTGAGCTGCACCTGGGCGCGCATGTGCTGGTGCCCGACATCGCTGGCTGGCGTCGCGAGCGCATGCCCGAGATGCCCGACGTGGCCTACTTCGAGCTGGCTCCCGACTTCTGCTGCGAGGTGCTCTCGCCGTCCACGGCGCGCCTCGATCGCGTGCGCAAGATGCCCCTCTACGCGAGCCATGGCGTGGCTCACGTCTGGCTCGTCGACCCGGCGATGCAGACCCTCGAGGTCTACGCGCTCGATGGCGAGACCTATCGGCTGCTCGGCACGCACGCGGGCGAAGACGTTGTGGAGGCGCCACCCTTCGACGCCGTGCCGCTCGAGCTCGCCCTGCTCTGGCGCCGCTGACCGGGTGCGCTGCCTAGCGACCCGCCCCTCACTCGTAGACGGGCCACGGGATGCAGCGTTTGACGGCGTCGGCGATGGCGAGGGCGCGTAGCTCGAGGCGGGCATGGGCCTCGGGGTCGCCGCTTTGCAGGCGCACGCCGGGGGGCGCGGCGGTGTCGACGAGTAGCTGCCAGTCGGGGAACTCCTCCGCGAGTGCGTGCCTCAGGGCGTCGAGGTAGGCGGCGACGCTCTGCTCTTCCGAGCAGGCGAGGTTCTTTGCGACCAGGGCGCGCGCATCGACGCTGAGGCGTAGCTGGGGCGTCTCGACCGGCGTCAAGGCGGTGGAGGTGTGCCGCCACCAGCTGTGCCACCCGGGGGCAGGCATTGGGTGCCGACGCAGCGCCAATCGGGGCCGAAGAACTCGGTGCACAGGGAGTCCCCACCATAGAAATCGCAGCGCGCGCCGCAGACGTGGAAGCTGCCGGTCCAGCAGGTCTGCTCCAGGCTGCCCACGCCCACGCACTGCGCGTCGTTGAAGCAGCGGCAGGTGAACTCGTCCACCTGACCGTCTCCATTGTCGTCGAGGCCGTTGCAGCACTCGTTGTCTGGACCCGTTCCGAAGGGGCTGCAGTCAGGATCGGCGCAGTCGATGCGGCCGTCGCCATCGTCGTCGCGTCCGTTGGTGCAGGCGGCCACGCCCAGCTCGCGACCGGTGGTGGGTCCGCAGATGGGCCTCGAGGCGCAGTCGGGATCGGCGCAGTCGATCAGGCCGTCGCAGTCGTCGTCGACGCGGTTGCCGCAGCGCTCGCGGCTCGGGACGCAGCCGCAGTCAGGCGTGCCCGCGCAGTCCGGGTCGGCGCAGTCGGGCGCCCCGTCGCAGTCGTCGTCGAGTCCGTTGCTGCATCGAACTTCGGGGCCCGGCGTGCAGACCATGCCGCAGCCTGGATTTCCCGCGCAGTCCGGATCCTCGCAGTCGATCAGCCCGTCCGCGTCGTCGTCGATGCCGTTGAAACACTGCGGGCCGACCTCTGACGTGGGGGCGGGCCGGATGCTCAGGACGAAGTCTCCTTGGTCCCCGCCGAAGCCGTCCACGACCACGATCACCGTCTGTCCGCCGCGCAGCTCCCAGGTCAGTCGCGCTTGTGAGGTCAGGGCGTCGTCGTTGCAGGCGCCGGCGGCGAAGGGTCGCCCGCCGCAGCCGGCCATCAGGTAGAGCACGGTGTCGAAGCGGCTGCCCGAGGTGTCGAAGACGTAGCGTCCGCTCCTCGGGGCTCGCCAGCGGAAGGTGCGCTCGGGCCCGTTGTCACCGCAGCCACCGCGGTAGTCATTGGGGGCGCCACGGGTGGAGCCCGTGGCCAGCACGTCGCCCAGGCGTGATCGCAGGTCGGCGTTCGGGCAGGTGCGTCCGGCGCAGCTCATGGCGCCCGCGCAGTCGCTATCGGCGCAGTCCGGGGCCCCGTCGCAGTCGTCGTCCACACCGTTGGCGCAGAGCTCGGGTCGTGGTTCGCACATGCCGCAGGCGCGCTCGAAAGAGCAGTCGCTGTCTTCGCAATCGAAGGCCCCGTCGCAGTCGTCATCCACGCCGTTGAAGCAGCGCTCGGGGGAAGGTATGCAGCCGCCGCACTCGGGGAAGGCGCGGCAGGCGGGATCCTCGCAGTCGACGGCGCCGTTGCAGTCGTCGTCGACGCCGTTCCCGCAGTCGCGCTCGGGTCCGGGGAAGCACTCCCCGCAGACCGGATCGCCCGCGCAGTCGGGGTCGCTGCAGTCGAAGAGCAGGTCGCAGTCGTTGTCGACGCCGTCGCCGCAGATCTCCCGCGAAGGTACGCAGGCGCTGCCACACTCGGGGATCCCGGCGCAGCTCCGGTCTGCGCAGTCCGTCAGCCCGTTGCAGTTGTTGTCGCGTCCGTCGAAGCAGCGCTCGGCGACGCCGGGGTTCACGTCCCCGTTGCCGTCGTTGCAGTCATCACCGCCGCAGGAGCGCGACAGGTAGCCGTCTCGGTCCCGGTCGCAGCGGGCGTTGGCGTCCGGTGGTCCGCCATCGTCGTAGGGGTTCAGGGGCGTGCGGCCACCGCAGGCGGCGACGAAACTCAGGCTGAGAAAAGTGATTCCAAGCGTCCACGTGCGAAGCATGGGCACCTCCTGCGCGGATTGTGGCACGAATGCCCCGCGGGCGCCCAATCCTCGGCCCTCGGCGTCAGCGTGCGGGGCGCTGGCGCTCTCGGAACCAGGGGCGATAGCGCAGCATACGCTGACGCTGGGCGGCCGGGGCGTGCCGGCGACAGCTGCTGAGCTCGGCGGAATCCTCGGGCGCGGCCCAGCGGCGCTCCACGCAGTCGTTGGGGTTGTAGGCCAGCTCGAAGCCCCGGGCGCGCGCGGCGATGTCCGCCAGGCTCAGGGATTGGACGCTGCCGTCGCTGCGCCGGTAGTCGAAGTGGCGGGCCGCGAGCTCGCTCCGAAGCAGGCTCTCGAGCTCACGGGCGACGGACTCGGCCTGCGCGTCGGACACCCCAAAGCGCTCGGGCGAGCGCCCCACGCGTTGGGGGAACCCGAGCACGGCGTCGAGGCTGATCAGCAGGCGCATGTCGCGCGAGGGTGTCGAGAAATCCTCCCACGGCCCCTCGGTCTCGAAGATGGAGTAGCCCTCGGGCATCTCGACGCTGCGCCCGGGATGCTCCGCGACGTAGCTCTCGCCGTTGTTCACCGAGACCACGCGACGGATCACAGCCTCCTCGAGGGCGTCCACCAGCGTGCGCATGCGCGTCTGGGCATCCACGGGTCGCGGATCGATGACGGCCTCCATGCGCTCGTAGAAGTCGTCCACGCTGCCCTCGTACTGCTGCCGCGAGTAGGGCAGATGGGGCCCGCGCGCACTCAACTCTCGGTTCGTGGGCGCGACGATCTCGCCCGACTCCCGATCGAAGGAGAGCGGGCGGAAGGCCTTGAAGCCGGCGCCCACGTCGCCCGTCTCGGGCGTGAAGAGAAAGGACCCACGCCAGAAGCGGCGCCTGCCCACCGTGCCATCGGGCTGAGCGTCGGCACCGATCAGCGCCCCGGACTCGTGCAGGCCTTGGGGGCGATATCCGGCCACGATCAGCACGTGGCCGTAGGGATCGGCGAAGACGGTCCCCGGCGGCAGCGTCTCGCGCTCCAGGGGCAGAGGATAGTAGTCGGTGCGGTCGTCGTCGGGCGCCGTGCGTCCGGAGGCCGAATGCACACCGCTGCCCAGGCGCCGGAGGAAGCGAGAGAAGGCCTCCACGCTCGTGCGTCCGGGCGTGTTCTCGAGGTTCGTGCGCAGTTCTCCGCAGCGCGGCGGGCGTCCCGGACGGCCGCGGTTGCATTGGCGAAAGCCGAAGGGCAGGCGCAGCTTCCAGGAGAAGTAGGCGCGCAGAAAATACGGCAGGTCGGCGCAGTCGGGGCGCAGGGAGAGCTGCTCGTCCTCGTCCAGCCCCAGGTGATCGTAGAGTAGGTTGCGGGCCGGATCACGCAGTACCTCGCTGAGCGAAGAGAAGGTCACGTCGCCGTCCACGGGATCGCGAAAGAGCTGCTCCACGAAGGCCGCGTAGAGGTCCTCCGTGTCGTGCTCCCAATGCCACACCGGCTCCCAGGCCGGGGCCTCCTCGGTGCGCGGATCGGGCTCGGGGGCGTGACGGCGCGCGACCCCGAAGCGCTCACAGGCGACCACGTGCTCGCCGTCTCCGAGCACCGCCCGGTAGCCGCCCGCCACTGGCCGCGGGAGCTCGACCCAGCGTGAGAAGGGTGGGCCGCCGAGCACGTGCTCCTGCGCCTCCACGCGTGCGCCGTCGGGCCCGTACACGGCGAGCGTGACCGGCCCCGGATCGCTCAGGCTGGTGGCGATCACGCGCAGACGCGCGCCCGGCCAGGGTCGCTTGGGTGTGCGGAAGATCGCGTCGTCGCTCGAGTCCTCGCAGGCGTCGTCCGAGGGCGCTGGGGGCGCGGCGGCGGGGCGCAGGCTGGCGACGCCCGCTAGGCTGGGACCGGGCGGTCGCCCGAGCACCACGATGCGGGTGATGCGCTCGAGGAAGGAGCCACGGCTCGAGCCCTCGCCCAGGCTGAGATCGCTGATGGCCACGCGGTCCACGCGGCGCAGGGTCTCGAGCGGCTCGCCCTCGTCCGCCGATCCCGCGCACGGCACCACGTACTCGCTGAAGGAGTGCAGCACCATGGGCACGCCCGCGCGGTCGCGCCCGAGGTAGAACATGATGTGTCCGGGGAAATGCAGCAGCACGGCGCCGCGCCGCAGGGCCGCGTCGAGCAGCGGCAGCTTCTCCTCCGCGCGCTCGACGCCCGACACGTCGATGGAGAAGGTCCCGGCCAGGGCCTGTCGCCCGCTGTGGCGAGGCAGGTGCAAGCCGAAGCTCTCGAAGACGTCGAGCAGGAAGCGCGAGCAGTCGCGTCCGCCGGCGTGTCCTCCCCAGCCGTAGGGCGCGTCGAGCCAGCGGAAGGCCTCCTTCAGCAGGGCCCGACGCGTCAGCGGGCGGCTCGTCGGCCGCGTCAGACCCTCGGGCACAGGGCGCGCCTCGAAGCCCGAGGACGTCGCCAGGAGCACACCTCCTGGGGTGATCGGCAGGAGCGCTCCGGCAGGTAGGGCGATCGCGCCGGCGCCTTCGAAGGTGTGGTCGCGCAGCAGCTCCGCGCGTGGTGCGAGGAGCACGGCCCGGGTGGCCGCGTCGGCTGCGGGAGACAGGGGCGCGTCCGCTGCGATGAAGCCCATGGCGTAGCGGGAGCGCGCGAGCAGCACGCCTCCGCCCCAGTCGGCCAGGACCTGAACGGGCTCCTGGGCGTGGAGTGTGGAGCAGTCGTTGCGATCGAAGTCGAGATCGAGGCTGGGCGTGAAGAATCCGTCCAGCTCGGGACCGCAGCGCAGGGGCACGTCCGCCGTGACCACCCGCAGGCTCGGGGTCAGCTGTGGCAACGCCTCCGGCGCGTCGTAGCGAGCGAGGCGCGCGCCGGTGATCTCGGCGCCGTCCCTCGCCACGTAGGCGCCCGAGGCGAAGCGCTGGCGGAGAAATTCCAGACGCTCGCGCACGTCCTGCCACAGCTCTCCGCGGTCTGGAGCGCTCGACAGATCGGCTTGGCCCAGGGGCCTGTCGCCCGCGCTCACGCCCAAGGCCAGGTTGTGGTCGCGGACTCCTTCCACGTCGAGCAAGGGGGCGTCGAGGTTGCCCAGCGCGGAGGAACGCTCGAGCCAGTAGGCCAGCTGCCGCTCGGTCTCGCTCACGTGGGGCAGGGGCCGCGGCGCGGGCG
>JAADHO010000364.1 GCA_013151775.1 Deltaproteobacteria bacterium
GGCCGCTGACCGTTACCTCCGCCTCCGCCTCGTCGCCGCCGTCGGCCGTTCTTCTTGGCGCCGGCCGCGGGACTCGCCGCGCCGTCGTTCGCGCTGCGTCGCCGCCGACCTCCGTCGCTGTGCTTCTCGGACGTATCGCCCTGGATCTCCACCACCGCTCGCCGGCGCGACTTCGCAGGCGCGGCCCCTCGGTCGTCCGTGTGCTGCGGGCGCGGCTTCTCGACCTGCACCTGCGCGATGTCGAGATCCATCTCCGGTGTCAGCTCACCGCGCTCGAAGAGTCGCCAGATATGGGCTCCGAAGCGCTTGCGCCGCAGCTGAGGCGCGAAGCGCGCCAAGAAGCGCGTGAGGTTGTCCGTGTCGCGCACGAAGATGCGCCGGGCGCTGTTGTTGGCGGCCGCGTCCATGGCCTGTGGGAAGTCGATGATCACGGGTCCCGAGGGCGTCATCAGCACGTTGAACTCGGAGAGATCCGCGTGCACGAGCCCGCCGAGCAGCATCAGCATGCACTGACGCATCAGCTCGCGATGCAGCTCGAGGGCCTCCTCGCGACCGAAGCGCAGATCGCTGAGACGCGACGCCACCCGCTCCTCGCCGTCCTGCACCATCTCCATCACGAGCACGCCCTCAGAAAAGACGTAGGGCGTCGGCACGCGAACGCCGGCGGCGTGCATGCGAAAGAGCGCGTCGACCTCCGCCGTCTGCCACGCCTGCTCGAGCTGCTTCTTGCCGTAGTTGGTGCGCTTCTTGATGGCGCGTCGATCACGGCTGCTGCGCACGTTGCGCCCCTCCATGTAGCTCGCGCGATTCTGGAAGGCGCGCTGCTGCGCCTCCTTGTAGACCTTGGCGACGCGGATCTCTCCGCCCGCGCTGACTACGTAGCACACGGCCTCTTTGCCGCTCATGAGCTGGCGATGGACCTCTTCTATGATGCCCTCCTCGAGCAGCGGCTCGAGGCGCCTCGGGGTCTTCATGCTGGCGCTCCCACTTCTTGTCTACATCCGTGTTGTCAGCGCGAAGGCTCGGCGTAGCATGACGGGGCGGGTCATTCTACGACAATCGAGCACCCTCACTGACCTCAGGGTAGCTGAATGGTGATTCATCTGGCAAGGGCGGCGCCGACGTGACAGGTTGTCGCCTGGTTTCGGAGGCTCCATGTCCTTGGCTCAGACAGCGCGCGCATTTCTTCGAGCAGGCGAGGCGCCTGGCACACTCATCCGCTCCGCGTGGGACGGACTCGCGCCACTTCCCGGCGGCAAGCGCCTGTTCAGCCGGGTGCTCGGACGCGCCGCGCCCTACACGGGCAGCATGGGCGCGCAGGTCGTGGAGCTCTCCGCCGGACACTCCAAAGTCGTGCTGCGGGATCGAGCCGCTGTCCGCAATCATCTGCGCTGCGTGCACGCCGTGGCGCTGGCCAACCTCGCCGAGCTCACGGGAAACGTCGCCTTGGCCTACTCTCTGCCCGACGACGCGCGCTTCATCGTCGCGGGCCTGAGCGTCGAGTACCTGAAGAAGGCGCGGGGCACGATCACGGGCCGCTGCACGCTCTCGCCCATCACCTCGAGCGAGCGTCGCGAGTACGACGTGGACGTGGAGATGCACGACGCCTCGGGCACATTGGTAGCTCGGGCGAAGCTGAGAACTCTGGTCGGTCCGCGCAAGACGCGCTGAACCCGCTCAGTCGGCGAGCCACTCGGCCCGGATCAGCTCCATCTGCCGGCTGCCGGCGAAGTCCAGCAGAGCCACGTCGAGGCGGTGCCCGAGGGCGCTTCCCGTGGCGATCGCGAAGCCGTACCCCTGGGGTTCGTAGCTCGCCTCCGCGAGGGTGAGGTCGAGATTCGCGTCCTGAGCGATGGCGTAGGAGAGCGCCGGTCGATCGAAGACGATGGCGCTGGCGCGACCGCTGCTCACGTCCGCGAGCGCGGCCTGCAAGCTCGACGCGACCACGGGCCGGCCACCGCGGCTGCGCACGAAGGCGATGGCAGTGGTGCCGCGCACGACGGCGACGTCCTTCCCGGAGAGCTCGTCCGCGCTCTCGATGGCGGAGGAGTCGACGCGCGCCAAGGTGAGCGCCGTCGCGATGCCCGCGATCAGTGAGGAGGCGATGACCATGGAGACGACCATCCACACGCCCGCCACGACGCGTCCGGCGAGCGTGATGGGAGCTTTGTCGCCGTAACCCACGGTGGTCATGGTCACGAGGGCGAACCACGCGCCGTTGGCGATGCCCTGGAGCGGCGCTTTGGGGAAATGTTCGGGGTTCCGCCTGCGCTCCAAGAGCCAGATGAGCGTGCCGATGACCAGAAGCACGAAGCTCAGGCCCGCGACACCGACGATGAAGGCGCGACTCAAGAAGGGCTTGGCGCGCTGCCAGAGGGAGAGCCGCTGGGGAGACGCGATGCCGAGGCTGGCGAGAAAATACGGCTGGGTGAAGTCGACGTGCTGGGCTCGCTCGGCCGTGATGCTGATGGGTCCCACCGCGAGGTCTACGTCACCACGAGCGACCGCGGCGATGGCGGCGGCGGCGCTGGGCGCGTGGACGAAGCGGTAGTTGATGCGCGCCCGGGTGGCGATGGCGTCGAAGACCTCCACGCTGATCCCCGTGGGACCGTCGGGATGAGACACGACGAAGGGCTCGCTGCCCGTGAGCGCCACACGCAAGAGCGCCGTGGGAGGCGCCCGTGGAGGAGGCGGAGGGAGCGTGGTCGTGGTGTCTTGGAGCTCGGCCAAGACGAAGCTCGTGCCGTGGGTCTGCGCCTCTCCCGCGTCGGCCTCTGGAGCGGCGTCGACGGACGCGTCGACCTCACCCGCCCCGGCGTCGCCCGCGTCTGGACCGGCGTCTACCGGCGCCTCGACGCCGGTGTCGGGCATGGACTCGCCCGAGTCCGCGCCCTGAGCGCCAGCGCTCGATGTCGCCGCGAGCGCGAAGGAGACCCCGATCAGCCAAGCATATCCATGGGCGCTCCGAACCATGCGCGCAGGCTACAGCAGCACGGACGCGAGTAAAGCGTGACGCCGTCTCGAACCTGTCGGCGGCCGGATCTTCACAGCGCGGCTTCGAGGGCCTGGGCCAGGTCCGCGATGATGTCGTCCGCGTCCTCGAGGCCGACGGAGAGGCGGATCAGGTTCTCGGAGATCCCGAAGCGATCTTGATCCTGCGGCGGGACGTCCGAGTGGGTGTGGGTCCGAGGGTGCTCCGCCAGGGTCTCCGTCGAGCCGAGGCTGACGGCGAGCACCGCCACCTTCAAGCGATCGAGCACGGTGTAGGCCTCTTCGCGACCGCCATGCACGCGGAAGGAGAGCAGCGACCCCTGACCCGTCGTCTGGGCGTGAAAGCGGCGCTGTTGCTCGCCCTCGTGCTGTAAACCGGGGTAGAGCACGGCCGTGACCGCCGGGTGATTCGCGAGGTAGGTCGCGACCTTCTTGGCCTTGGCCTCGGACGCTTCGGCGCGCACCTTCAAGGTCTCGAGGCTGCGCAGCAGCAGCCACGCCGCGTGGGGATCGTTCATGTTGAGGATCGTGCGCGACCCCTTGATCGCCGAGATGCGCGCCTTGTCGCCCATCACCAGACCCGCGACCAGATCGCTGTGGCCCGAGAGCATCTTGGTGGCGGAGTAGAGCGCCAGATCGGCCCCGAGGGCGAGCACGCGCTGGAAGATCGGCCCGAGCACGGTGTTGTCCACGGCCACCACGGCGTCGGGATGGCGCGCCCGCGTGACCTCGACGATGCCCGGGATATCCGCGAGCAAGAGCGTCGGATTCGCCGGGCTCTCCACATGGACGAAGCTCACGCGCTCGGTCTCCGCCAAGAGCGCGTCGAGCTGCTCCACGGGTCCGTCCACGGGGAAGCTGTGCGTCTCGACGCCCCAAGCCGGCAGCATGTGGCGGTAGAGATAGTCGGTGCCTCCGTAGACCGGCTCGCTGAAGAGCAGGCGATCGCCCGGCTTGCAGAAGGTGAAGGCGGCGGTGAAGATCGCGGCCATACCGCTGGAGAAGAGCGCGGCGTCGTCGGCCTGCTCGAACTCGGCCACGCGGCGCTCGTAGATCTCGAGGTCGGGGTTCACCAGACGTGAGTAGACGAGCCCGTCGGGGTTCGAGGCGGGCGCGGTCAGCCCATAGGCTTGGTCGAAGAAATGCGCGAGCTCCGCCGAGCTCCTCGCCGCGAAGGTGCTGGCGGCGAAGAGCGGGGGCTTCACGGCGCCCTCGGATCGAAACACGTCGTAGTGGCCGTGGATGGCCAAGGTCTCGGGCGAGGGTTTGCGCGGCACGCTCATGGACGGATCCTCCGAGCAGGGAAGCTCGACGTTTGGCGCCGAAGTCGCAAGACCGGGCTGTGAGCTGACGCGAATCGGCAGCGGGCGGGCGCCCAGGGCTGGCACGCGCCCTGCAATGACGACCACCCATTGGAGGTTCTCAACATGACTATCAGAAACTTTTTCTTCACCATCCTCACCCTCTCCCTCTTCGCCCTCGCCGGCTGCAGCGGCTCCGGCAACAGCACGGTCGACTGCAGCGGCAGCACCTGCGTCTGCATCGACAACGACTGCATCTGCCCGGCGGGCGAGGTCTGCACCTCGGACCTCACGAACACGAACCTCACCTGCGAAGGCGACTGCACGGTGACCTGCAACGGCAGCGCCTGTGACGTGGATTGCTTGGCCGGCAACAACTGCACGGCGACCTTCAACGGCGGCGCGGCGGACCTGAATTGCGCTGAAAACGCCACCTGCACCGCCACCTTCAACGGGGACGCGGGCGACCTGAACTGCGTCGCGGGCTCCGACTGTACGGAGACCTGTGGAGCGACCGCCACGTCATGCAGCTTGACCTGCAACGGCTCGACCATGTGCGAGCAGACCTGCGCCGACGGCTCGGAGTGCGCGGCGGTGTGTTCGGGCGGCACGAGCTGCGCTCAGACCTGTGCGGACACGGCGGACTGCTCTTGCGCTGGCGCGGGCTGTCCCATCGGCTTCTGACTCGAGGTCCTTCGTCGCCGCCGCCGCCCTGCGCAGTCAGGCTGGCGGCGGTGACGCGTCGGCCGCTCGATGCGCAAGTTGCGCAACTGCTGCGCGAGTGGCGCTGCGCAAGCTGCGCAAGACCGACGTCGTCGTGGCTAGCGTCGCTTGCGAGGGCGCGGTAGATCGAATTGCTCGAGGCGATTCACCAGAGTGCGTCGAGAGATCCCGAGCAGCTCCGCGGCGCGGGTCTGGTTGCCAGCGGCCTGCTCCAACGCCTCGACGATGCGCTGACGCTCGAGCGCTCGTTTCTGACTCGGCAGCGTCTGCGGAGCCGTCGGGAGCGTCTTCTGGACCTCGGCCTGCGCTCCCGGCGTGCGGCTCGAGAATTCGTCCGGTAGGTGGCTCGAGTCGATCGCCGAGTCTCCTGCCAGAGCGACGGCGCGCTGCATCAGGTGGCGCAGTTCGCGCACGTTGCCGGGCCAGGCGTGTCGCCGAAGCAGGGCGCGGGCATCTTCCGCGATGGGCAGCTCGTCGGCGCCCGCACGCGCGCACGCCTCGCGCACGAAGAAACGCGCGAGGGGGACGAGCTCGTCGGGACGCTCGCGCAAGGGCGGCACCTCCAGCGTGATGCCGTTCAGGCGGTAGAAGAGGTCGCGACGAAAGCGACCCGCCTCCACTTCACGCCGCAGGTCACGGTTGGTGGCCGACACGAAGCGCACCCGGACGCTGCGCGGACGGCTCTCGCCCAGACGCAGCAGCTCACCGCGCTCGAGCACGCGCAGCAGCTTCGCCTGTGCCGAGAGCGGCAGCTCGCCCACCTCGTCGAGGAAGAGTGTGCCGCCATCTGCCGCTTCGATCAGGCCGGTCTGGCGCTGGGTCGCGCCCGTGAAGGCTCCCTTGGCGTGACCGAAGAGCGTGGCCTCGATCAAGCTCTCCGTGAGCGCGCCGCAGTCGACGCGCACGAACTCCGCCGCAGCACGCGAAGAAGCTGCGTGCACGGCCTCGGCGACGCCCTCCTTGCCGACACCCGTCTCGCCCAAGATCAGCACGGGCAGCTCGGTGTTCGCGACACGCTCCGCCATGGCGTAGAGCCTGCGCATGGCGGCATCGCGAACGACGGGGCCCACGGCCGGCGGCGCGCTCGCGCGTCCCAACAACGGCGGCGACGCCAAGCTCAGATCGAAACCCAGCGGCTGAAGCACGACCAAGGCGCGGCCGAGACCCAGCGCCTCACCCGGGTGCACGACCTCCACTTGATCCGGCCCGAGCCGCTGACCGCGTAGGAAGATCCCGTTCTCGCTCCCCAGATCTTTCACCGTGGGCGGCGAGCCGAGAACCAAGAGGGCGTGCTCGCGCGACACGCTCGACTCGTCGATGCACACGCCACATTCGGGCGAGCGACCCAAGGTGACAGCGCCCGCGGCCGGCAGCGGACAGCGCTCGATGCCTCCTGCGTGCACCACCAAGAGCACGAGCCGCGAACTTTGGTCGCCCAGCGGCTCCGTCCGATCGTCTGTTCCCTGAGCGCCCGACGTCATCGAGCGGAGACTACTCCGCGCTCAGGGGTACGACGACCCGAGCGCGCCCGCCGGACTCCAGCTGCACCCGATGTGTGCTGGCCGGGGCGCGCCCAAAAGGCCGGAGACCGATGCGGTGCGATCCCGGGCTCACGCTCAGCACGGTGGGTGAGCGGCCGGCCGGGCGACCATCCAAGGTGACGTCCGCCCAGCCTCCGGGTGTAGCCACGGTGATGCGTCCGGGGGGCTGCGGTGCCGCGACCATGGACGCTTCGACCCTCTCGGGCGGCGCGTCGTCCATGCCGACGGGCCGCGTCATCGAGCCTGTGTCCATGGTGGACGCCGCCGCGCGATCACGGCGCGGGTGATGTTCGCGCGGGCGCGTGGGGCGCGCCGGATCGGGCACCTCTACGATGGGCGCGGAAACCTCGACCTCGGGCGGAGGAGCTGTGGGGGCCATGGCGGCCATGCCCGCTGGCGGCGCCGCCGCTTCGGCAGGCATGTTGGCGCCAGGCGTGGCCTCAGGCGCGTAGGCCTGGTCAGGGGCCGTGACTCGGTCGCTAGAGCGCAGGGCGAAGCCGAGGCCCCCGAGCAGCGCGCCGGCGAGCAAAGCGCCAACGAGTACCTTCGTCGGCGCGCGCCGCGTGGGCAGAGACACGGACTCGGTGTCGACCTCGGAGGCCGCCCACGCATTCGGCTCCGCCTCCGCCTCGGTGCGCGCTTCCGAGGCAGCGCGCGACTCACCGAGCAGGTTCACCGTGGACACGGAGGGCTCGTCCTTCGAGCCGGGCGTGAGCACGACCTGCGGCATATCGAGGAGCGTCGGACACTTGCCGAGGCGGGCCTCCTCGAGAAAGAGCCGGCGCTGCTTCTTCTCCTTGGCGAAGAGGCGATCCATGAAGGCTGCGGTCTCAGCGATACCGATGGGCTCCCCCACGGTGGCGAGGAAGCGGTTCAGATCCGTCGCCATCTCGCGGGCGGTCGCGTAGCGCTGATCGGGATCGCGCACCAAGGCCTTGCGGACGATGCGCACGAGCTCATCCGGGATGGGCAGCTCGGGGCGACCGGGGTCGGGGATCTCGTCCGAGAGGATGGCGTGCAGAGTCGCGCCCTCGTTCTCGCGCCGGAAGAGTCGACCGAGGCTGAGCGCCTCCCAGAAGGTGACGCCCATGGACCAGATGTCGCTGCGGCGGTCGAGCCCCTTGTGCATGATCTGCTCGGGGGACATGTAGGCGAACTTGCCCTTGATCGCGCCGGAGCGGGTCGAGTGCAGACGCCCCGCGGCCTTGGCCACGCCAAAGTCGAGCACGCGCGCGGCGCCGTCGTAGCCGACGAGCAGGTTCTGCGGCGTCACGTCGCGATGCACCACGCCGAGGGGCTGACCGCGATCGTCCTCGAGCTCGTGGGCTGCGTGCAGACCCTCGCAGCAGTCCGCGACGATGCGCGCCATCAACAGCGGGTACATGGCGGAGGCGCGCTCGCTCGGCGTGGCCCAGAGCTTCTTCAAGATGGACGAAATGGTCTCGCCCTCGAGGTAGTCCATGGCGAGGAAGGGCGCCTTGCCGTCGAAGCCGACCTCGTGCACGGCGCAGACGTTCGGATGCCGGCAGCGCGAGGTGATGCGCGCCTCATCCAGGAACATGTCGACGAAGGACTTCTCGTGGGCGAGGTGCGCGTGAATGCGCTTGAGCGCGAAGAGGCGTGCGAAGCCCCCGGGGCCCGTGGCCTCGGCGAGATAGACCGTGCCCATGCCACCCGAGGCGAGCTCGGCCAGGACGCGGTAGCGCTCGCCGATGCGCTCGGGCAGCTCGGGCTCGTCGTCCGCGGGTGCCACGCTCACCTCACTGTCGGCGCGCGCACGTGGATGCCTGCGTTGCCTCCCAAGGTGAGCGCGAGCACGACGGTCAGCGCCACCAACAAGGCGCCGCCGCCGATGCCGAGCCCGATGGCGAGACCATGTCCGCGACTCGGCACCTCCTGCGCTGACGGCTCTGTGCTCGTCCCAGGAGTCAGGGTCGGTGTGGTTGGCTCGACCACGCCCGACTCGACCGGCGGCGCGAGGTGTAGAGGATCGGAAGCGCTGCCTGCAGAGGCGACGACGGCGCCTCCGGGACCGAGCGCCTCGGCGTAGTAGTAGACACCGCCGGACGCGGAGAGAGGCGAGCTCGCCTGTCCCCCGTCGACGCAGCGCCACGCCGCGCGCTCTTGTCGTGTGCAGACTCGTAGCCGCACGTCCATGCCTTCAGGCACGCGCTCGACTCGGGCGCGCACGCCCACGCTGGCGTCCGAAGGCAGGGCCGTAGCCACGACCTCGAGGGCGCCGGGATGATGCTGCTCGATCTCCACGAAGCGGCGGGCCAAATCGGGCGGACGATCGTCACCGAAGGCGTGCCCGGGATCGAGCGCCGCGAGCCAGCCGAGGTCCGCGTCGAGGGCGGCCTCGTCGTGCAGCGCAAAGTGCAGCGCGGCGCGTGCCTCGAGCAGCGCGACCAACTCGGGACGCGACAGGCCATCGCCCGCGAGGGCAGCGTCGAAGGCGGCCGCGGCGACGTCGAAGTCTCCTTGATCAAGCGCGGTGAAGCCCGCATCCAGAGACTCGTCCGCACGCGTCGTCAGCGGTGACCACGCGCAGAGCAGCGAGCACGCCACGAGCAGCGGCATCATCAGGCGCGTCACAGACCGGTCCCGCAGGCGCCACAGCTGCCGAGGCAGCACTCGGTGCCGCAGCAGACGGAGCCCGTGCTGCACGCGGGCGTACACGATCCGGCGCCGACTCCCGTACACAGACCGACGACGCACTCCGCGCCGAAGCAGAGCGTGGTCTCGGTCGTTGGCATCAGCGTCACCACCACAGGGCTCGGTGCCTGAGGCAGCTGAACCTCCACGCAGTCCTCGGCGAAGACGCTGCAGCTGTTGTCCCGAACCGACGCCGCGAAGCCGTAAGTGCCCGGATCGAGATCCTGTCCAGACGTCCCGTCAGTCAGGAGCGAATTGCCAGTGGAGGACAGGTCCATGGTGTAGAGGCTCGGCCCCGAACAGCCGCCGCGTCTCACCTCCGTGTGCACCACGGCGACCCGACTGCGTGTGACGCTGTTGTCGAACTGAACCTCGAAGTCGTACACGTCGGCGGAGGCGCAGCCCGCAGCCAAAACAGTCAGCGCAGCCAGGCATATGGTCCCGATGTGGTGTCCCCAGGACATGCACGCGACGATAGCATCCCGCCGGGCGCCCGTCTCGACGAAGAGCGCGACACAACCCGTGGGCCCGATGCCCGCGGCGGCTCCACGCGCCACGTCAGTAGTGCCAGGGAAAACGCGCGTAGTCCTGTGGGCGCTTCTCGAGGAAGGCGTCGCGTCCCTCCTTGGCCTCCTCCGTGCCGTAGGCGAGGCGCGTGGCCTCTCCGGCGAAGAGCTGCTGACCCACGAGTCCGTCGTCGGGCAGGTTGAAGCCGTACTTCAGCATGCGCATCGCCGTGGGGCTCTTGCTGTTGATCAGCCTCGCCCACTCGAGGGCCTTCTGCTCCAGCTCGGCGTGGGGCACGGCGGCGTTGGCCATGCCCATCTCGAGGGCCTCCTCCGCCGTGTAGTTCAAGCCGAGGAAGAAGATCTCGCGGGCGCGCTTCTGACCCACCTGCCGTGCGAGCAGAGCGGAGCCATAGCCACTGTCGAAGCTCGCCACGTCTGGATCCGTCTGCTTGAAGAGGGCGTGCTCGCGGCTCGCCAGAGTCAGGTCGCAGACGACGTGCAGAGAGTGCCCTCCGCCCACGGCCCAACCGGGCACGACGGCGATCACGATCTTGGGCATGAAGCGGATCAGGCGCTGCACCTCGAGGATGTGGAGCCTGCCGAGGCGCGCTGCGTCGACCTCGCCCTCGGCGCCCTCGTATTTGTAGCCGTCCTTGCCGCGGATGCGCTGATCACCGCCCGAGCAGAAGGCCCAGCCGCCATCCTTCGGCGAGGGTCCGTTGCCCGTGATCAGCACGCAGCCCACATCGCTCCACATGCGCGCGTGGTCCAGCGCCCGATAAAGTTCGTCCACCGTCTTGGGCCGAAACGCGTTGCGCACCTCGGGTCGGTCGAAGGCGACGCGCACGCAGCCCGTCGCCTTGGCGCGGTGATAGGTGATGTCCGTGAAATCGAAGCCCTCGACTTCGGTCCAGGCGTCGACGTCGAAGATCTCGGAGACGCTTCGCGCGGGGCGGTTCGGTTGGTCGTCGCTCATGGTCCGGAGGCTGCCATGGAGCCAACACAGGCGGTAGCCATCCCGACGACCTCCTGGCTGAGCGCGCCACGCCAAGAAGTGGTGAGAACGAAAAAATCCTGGTGAGCGGCTTACGCAGGAGCGCCGAAGGAGTAGACTCCGCGCCGTGCCGGACCCAGCCATCAACGAGGTGCGCTACCTGATCGCCGAGGCCATCGACGCCGTAGCGGCGCCCGCGGTGCGTGACCGAGTCATCGCGCGAGCCCTCAAGCTAGCGCAATACGACGAGGTGCCGGACCACGGCCGGGAGATCCGCGTCTTCATCCGAGACCACCTCGCGGCGGCCCTGGCCGAAGTCTTGGAGCCCGACGTCGCGGAGGGTGTGGTCGAGAGCCTGCATCCGCTGATGGAGCGCACCTCTGGAGCGGAGATGACGGGCCTGAACCAGATGCCGGACTTGTCCGCGCCCTTGCCGACGCCGCAGGTCGTGGGCTCGACGCTGCGCGAACCCGCGGGCCCCAAGCTGCGCTTGGCGACGCCGCGCGCGAAGACGGAAGGCACGCTGCGCTGCGTCGTGCTCTTCTCGGCCGACGAAGACAAGGCCTACCGCATCGAGGTCGCCCTGGGCGGCGGCGCCCCGACGGTTCACGCGAAGAACAGCCTGGCCATGCTCGACGCGCTGCGTGACCACGGCGCGGACGGCGCGGTGGTGGTGGTCGACTGCGTCGAGGCCAGCGTGGAGCCGTGGGCGCTGATCGCCTTGGGCGGACAGATCGCCCCCGAAGCGCGGCTGCTCTTCTGGGGCCCGTGCCCCGACTTCGAGCTCGAGCTCGCGCACCTCGACGGCAGACGATGGCGCACCGTCTGCGCGGACGTGAGCGCGGAGCAGGTCGGCAAGATCTGCTGCGCCCTGGTCCGCGGACCCGCGCCCGCGTGACGTCACGCCAGGCTCGACGAGGGCCGCCACTAACGCAGGCGTCGACGAGCCGGGGCTCCCGTGGCATGGTCCTGCGCCGATGGCTCCTCCGCCCGATCAGACCGAGGGAAGCGACGGGGATCCTCGCGCCGACGATCCCCGCCTCGAGCTGGTGCGCGATCTCTTTGGAGAGCGCTACGAGATCGAAGCGCGCCTGAGCTGGGGTGGACTCGCCATCGTCTACGCCGCCCGCGAGCCCGGCCGCGAGGTCGCCGTCTCGGTGCTGCCGCTGGACTGCGGGGGTGCGCCGGAGATCGAAGACGCCTTCGAGATCTGGGCCGCAGGGCTCGAAGAATTTCAGCACGCGGGACACGTCCCGGTCACCGACTCCGGCGTGCAACACGGCGTGCCCTATCTCGAGCTCGAACGCGTCGAGGGGCAGACCCTGTGGGACTATGTGAGCGCGACCGAGCTCGCGCCGCTCGAGGCGCTGCGACTCGCCGTCGACGTGGCGAAGGTGGTCGAGGCGGCCCACGAGCGCGATCTGGTGCATTGGGATCTCACGCCCGCCAACGTGTTGATTCATGCTGCCGGCGGCGAGGCCGTCGTGCATGTCCTCGGCTTCGGTGTGGCGCCCCTGCTCTTCTGCACCAAGGACGACAAGTCCACCGGGCCCACGGGCAAGGGCTCTGGGCCCAAGGCCCCACGTTTCCTGGCACCCGAGCGGCGCGCGAACGCCGAAGGCGGCATGCGAGCGGACCAATTCTCCCTCGGGGCGTTGGTGTACTTCCTGCTTCGTGGAGAGCCGCCGCCCAAGGGCAGGCGCCCGCGGCTCGAAGAGCTCAGCGGACTCGAGACCGTGGTCGCGCGCGCCATGAAGACGGATCCCGCGGAGCGCTTCTCAGACCTGAGCACGCTGCGTCAGGCGCTCGAGGCCGTGCTCGTTGGCGCGCGGCGCAAGCTGCGAGAGCCCTCTGGCGTCGTGCAGAACCTCGCCGATACGCTCGAGCCGGATCGGGCGGCGCCGATCTCCGCACCTCCCAAGAAATCGCGCACAGGGATCTGGACCGTGGTGGCCGTCCTCGGGGCACTCGCCGCAGCGGCTGTGTGGTGGTCCATGCGTGCGCCCGCAGCCGACAGCTCCGCGAGTCAAGCCCACACGCTCACCAGACCTGACGCAGACGCGCTCGTAGCACCCGCGCCTCCAACGCCAGCGCGCTCGGATGCCAGCGCCGACGCGACAGGGGAGACGCCCGAGCCCACGGATGGCGGCGAGGCGACCACGGAGAACGCGGACCTCGCTCGCCCGGCTGCGCCCTCCGCGACGGGCGCGCCCCTCGCCGACCTCCCCGAGCTGCTCGCCGCGGCCATGCGACGCGTCGAGACCGGCCCGAGGTTCACCGAGCCCGATCTCGGCCCACTCTACGGCTACGCCACCGCGCACCCCGACGAACCGCGAGCGCACGCCGTGATGGGCCACGTCTTCGTCTCCATGCGCTGGAAGGGCGCCGCCGCCGACGCCTACGCGCGCGCGGCGCGGACCGACCCGAGGCCTTGGACCAATCGCGCGGTGCTCGACGATCTGTTGAAGCTCGCACGCGATCGTGACGAGCTCTTCGAAAAGGTCTGGCCGGCCCTGCGCAACCGCTACGGCCGCAGCGCGCTGCCCGCCGTGGAGTCCGCCATGCAGTCGAGCCGACGCGCGGCACAGCGCGCTCGCCTGCGACGCCTGCGCTCGCGACTCGTTCGACTGTCGCCGGGTTGATAGCTCGCTCCCCATGACCCTCGACTATCGCCACCTACGCTCGGACCCCGATGCCCTGCGCAAAGAGCTCGGCATCAGCCTCGAGGCGGCTCAGCTCTACTGCGCGTCGGAGGTCTTGGATCTGCACCTCGAGGCCTCGATCTGGACACGCATCTTCGGCTACGACCACCGCAAGCGCCACGGCGGCGGGCTCTTCGGCGGTCGCTTCTACTCGCAGCTCGACTTCCCACGTGTGCTCGAAGGCGGGCTGACGGGCGGCTGCTGGGTGATCACCACCAACCCGTTTCGCAGCGCACGCGGTCGAGGGCGCGTCTTCTTTCAGAACCTCGAGCAGCTGCAGCGGCTCTTCAAGTCTGAGCCTGAACACTTCCGTCTGGTGCGCGACGTGGCGGAGTATCGCGCGGCGCGACGCGAAGGGCTCCACGGCGTGTTCCTGGGCGTGCAGGGAGGCAACGCCTTCGACCACGATCTCAGCTCCCTCGAGCGCATCCCAGAGGGCGCCATCCTGCGCGTGACCTTGGTGCATCTCTCGAGCTCCCGTCTGGGCAGCACGAGCTCGCCCGCGCGCCTCGGCTCGGACGCGGGGCTCACGTCTCTCGGCAAGGAGATGGTGGAGCGCCTCGACGCTCTGCGGATCTTCGCCGACCTCGCTCACATCTCGAAGCAGGGCTTCTGGGACGCGGTCGAGGTCCACGACGGCACGCTGCCGCTGATCGTCACTCACACGGGCGTCGCGGGTGTGAACGAGCATTGGCGCAACCTCGACGACGAGCAGCTGCGCGCCATCGCGGACTCGGGCGGCACCGTCGGCGTGATGTACCAGTCGAGCTTCTTGGGCGACGCCTACCTCGGCGGACGCGCCGAGCGCGTGGTCGACCACCTCGAGCACATCGTGAACACGGTGGGCGAAGACCACGCCTCCCTCGGCAGCGATTGGGACGGCGCGATCTTGCCGCCGCGGGATCTGCGCTCACCCTTGGAGCTGGCTCGGCTGGTGCAGATCATGCTCGATCGAAGCTTCTCGGCCGGGCGCATCCAGAAGATCCTGGGGCTCAACGCCCTCGCCGCCATCGACCGGCTCAGGGGCTAGGGGGGGACGATCTGCGTCATTGCGTCATTCGAGGCGTGAATGA
>JAADHO010000155.1 GCA_013151775.1 Deltaproteobacteria bacterium
CGCCGCCTCCCGTGCAGCAGCCGCAGCCCCAACCGCAGCCGCAGCCGCAGGCCCAGCCCAACGCCTGGCAGCAGCAGGCGCAGCAGCCCGCGTGGATGAACAACACCGACGAACGCCCGCCGGCCATGGGCGGTCAGCAGCCCGGCGCCGCGCGCCCCGCCTCCGGCGACGACCACACCCAGATGATCGGCCGCATGGCCGTCAGCTTCTTCGGCGTGCAGCGCGTCATGGTCGGTGTGAGGGCGACGGATCGCACGGCCACCCTGAGCGCTCCGACGATCGGCATCCGGCGCTGGATCAACGACTCCATCGGCATCGATGTGGGCCTTGGGATCGGCTTCGGCTCCTTCAGCGCCAGCAAGGAGACGGGTGGCGCCACGCTGGCCCTCGGAGGCGTGGACAGTGTCTTCTCTCTGGGCTTGCACGTGGGCCTGCCGGTGGCGCTGGCCCACTCGGGACACTTCACCGCCCTGCTGATCCCCGAGGTCGACTTCGGCTACGCCTCCGCCAAGATGATCGTGGCGCCCACCGTCCCGGACCAGGACCTCACGCTCACGGGCATCGACTTTCGCCTCGGCGCCCGCATCGGCGGCGAGATCCACTTCGGCTTCTGGGGTCTCCCGCAGCTCTCCCTGCAGGGCACCGTGGGGCTCGGCATCCGCTACCGCAGCAGCGACGCCAACGACTCCATCGACTTCGCCGCCGGCGGCGTCAGCGAGACCGAGTCGAGCTTCAGCATCGACTCCTTCGTGAACGACATCGCCAACGGCACCATCCGCATCAACTACTACTTCTGAGCTCGACGCGGCCTCGGCCGCTTTGACCGCACAGCACGCGTCAGCGCCCTCGGGCCTGGCGCGTGTCTGCGTTTGGGGCGTGATGGGCTCCCGATACGCGCGCTGGCTTGACAGCTCACCCACCCGACCGCAGACGCAGGGGCATGGCGCGGCGAGAGCACCCCTATGCGGCTTTTCTCGGGCGGGTGAACAAACCCGCCCAATACCTCGGTGGCGAGCCGGGGCAGATCACGACCGCCTGGGACTCGGTGGACGGCCACGTCTGCCTCGCCTTCCCCGATCTCTACGAGATCGGCATGAGCCACCTCGGCTACAAGATCCTCTACTCCGAACTGAACGCCCACCCGCGCCTGCTCGCCGAGCGCGCCTACACCATCTGGGGCGACATGGAGCAGGAGCTACGCACACGCGGCGAGCCCCTGCGCAGCCTCGAGAGCTGGCGCCCGCTCTCGGACTTCGACGTGGTCGGCTTCTCGCTGCAGTTCGAGCTGACCTTCAGCAACCTACTGAACATGCTCGAGCTCGGCGGCATCGCGCTGCGCACGAACGATCGTGACGAGGACGCGCCGCTGATCCTCGCGGGCGGGCCCGTGGCCACCCACGCGGAGTCCATCAGCCCCTTCATCGACGCCTTCCTGATCGGGGACGGCGAGCGCAAGGCCGCGGAGATCGCCCTCGCCTGGGTCGACGCCAAACGCGCGGGCGTGGATCGACGCGAGCGCCTGCGGCAGCTGGCGCGGCTCGGTGGCGTCTACGTGCCCAGCCTCTACGACGTCGAGCAGGACGAGCGCACGGGGCTCTTCGTGGTCCAGAGGCCCGAGGACGAGAGCCTGCCCTACCCCGTGAAGCGCGTCATCGTCCCCGACCTCGCCGCCCACCCCTTCCCCCACGACGGGCCCACGGCGGCCACGGAGACGATCTTCGACCGCGTGTCGGTCGAGGTCGCCCGTGGCTGCACGGAGGGCTGTCGCTTCTGCCAAGCGGGCATGATCTACCGCCCCGTGCGCGAGCGCCCACCCGAGTCCATCCTCGACACGCTCGAGCGCGCGGTGGACTTCGGTGGCTACGACGAGGCCGCCCTCACCTCCCTCTCCACCGCGGACTACTCCGCCCTCGCGCCGCTGGTGCACGAGGCGAGCAAGCGCCTGGGCAAGCGTCGCGTCTCGCTCAGCGTCTCGTCCCTGCGCGCCTACGGGCTGAGCGACGAGGTGCTCGACGACATGAGGAAGGAGCGCACGAGCGGGCTCACCTTCGCCCCCGAGGCGGGCAGCCAGCGCATGCGCGACGTGGTGAACAAGAACGTCACGGACGCACAGCTGATGCAGACCGCCGAGCGCGTCTTCAGCCGCGGCTGGGGTCGCATGAAGCTCTATTTCATGATCGGGCTACCGACGGAGGAAGAGCCCGACGTGCGCGGCATCGTCGACACGGGCGCCCGCGCGCGCGCCGTGGGAGACGCCCAGCTCGGCAAGGGTCGCGCGAAGGTCGTCGTCAGCGTCTCGACCTTCGTGCCCAAGCCCCATACGCCCTTCCAATGGTGCGCCATGAACTCGCGCGAGCAGGTGCTCGAGAAGCAAGGCTGGCTGGCGGACGAGGCGCGGCTCACGCGCATGCGCCTGCGGATGCACGAGTCGCAGGGCTCGTGGCTCGAGGGCATCTTGGCCCGGGGCGACAGGCGCCTCGCGGACGTGGTCGAGGGCGCCTTCCGGCGCGGTGCGCGCTTCGACTCCTGGGACGAGGAGATGAAACTCGAAGTGTGGGAGGCCGCCTTCGAAGAGGCGGGCGTGGACCCTGAGCCCTTCCTGCGCACCCTGCCGGTGGACGCGCGCCTGCCCTGGGATCACATCGACGTGGGCCTGAAGGAGGGCTTCCTGGCGCGCGAATACCGCCGCGCGGTGGGCGGCAAGCTCAGCCCCCCCTGCGGCAAGCCCATCGGCGGGCACGTGCACCCGACCAACGTCGAGGACGCCCTGGCGCAGGAGAAGCCGCTGGTCTGCTACCACTGCGGGGTCGAGTGCGACCTGAGCGAGATGCGCGAGGAGCGCCTGGTGGCCCTGCGCAGCCTGTCGGCGGAGCGCCCGAGGCCGGCTCCCGTGGTGGCCGAGGGGACGACGGACAAGCCCAAGAAGCCCGAGCGACGACGTCCCCCCGAACGCGTGGCCCAGGGAACTCCGGCGCGCCTGAGGCTGCGCTTCGGCAAGCTCGGTCGCCTGGCCTACTCGGGTCACCTCGATCTCGTGCGCCTCTTCCCGCGCGTGCTGCGGCGCGCCGGCATGCCTCTGTTCTTCAGCCAGGGCTTTCACCCCAAGCCTCAGCTCACCTTCACCCCCGCTCTGCGCCTGGGCATCCCGAGCCTGTCGGA
Source organism: Deltaproteobacteria bacterium (assembly GCA_013151775.1). GTDB lineage: Bacteria > Myxococcota_A > Polyangia > Polyangiales > Houyiibacteriaceae > JAADHO01. The sequence continues at coordinate 3,160 of JAADHO010000155.1, forward strand.
GTACGTGGACGTGAAGCTGCGCGCCGCGGAGATCCCCGAAGGCGGCGACGAAGCGAAGCTGCTGGCGCGGCTGGCGAGCCAGAGCACGGAGGATCTACCGATCCTCGAGGCGCGCCTCTTGGGTCCGCAGGATCCCGCCATCTCGCGTGTCTCCGAGCTCGCCGAGTGGCTGCTCGAATTGCCCTCGGAGCGGCTGGCGCAGCTCGACCTCGAGGACGCCGAGGCGCTGAGGGCTCGGCTCACGGAGAGGCGCGTCGAGGACCCCCACGTGACGCGCCGGGGCAAGCGCGGAGAGCGCCGGCTGCGCATCGCAGATGGCTTGGTCGATCTCAGCGTGGAGCCCCTCGCAGACGCGCCCGCGGAGGCCGGCTTCGCCTCGTCGGGCTTGGGCCTGCGCATCTGGACACGCTTGATGGGCAGCGTCATCCTGCGCCCCGATGACATCGCCCGTGCGTTCCTGGGCGACGACGCGGCCGACTGCCGCGTGGTGCGCGTGGGCGTGTGCGCGGACGGTGAGGAGCGACTGACACCCATGCAGCTCGACGCCCTGCGACGACGGCGTGCCCTCGAGCGCGCACAGGCACGGACTCCATGAGTCGCTTGGATGTGCTGCGCAGCCTGCTGCGCGCCGCCGGAGATGGCACACGCGCACGCCTCGGCACGCTCGGCCCCATCGCGAACCTGCGCGAGCGCCTGAAGAGCCTGCGCGATGGCCGCGTGCCCATCCCCGTGACCCGCATCACGCCCTGCCTCGCGCGCGCCGAGGGCATCAGCTCCCTGTCGGCGGCGGCGTCAGGAGGCGCGATCCGCGTCCACGCCACGCTCGAAGACGGCGAGTCCATGGAGCTCTCCATCGAGCCCCTCTCGGCCCACTTCGCGGCGCGCGGCGCCAAGGAGCTGAGCTTCCGCGTGCAGCCGGAGGAGCTCGCCCATAGCGCCCCGGCCAAGGCTCTGGTCGGCAGCCTCGCGGGCCTGATCGCCCGCACCCTCTTCGCCGTCGCCATGCCCGGCGCGGACGAAGGCGAGGCCGCTCTGGCCGAACGCGACGGCCCCGGGCGCCTGCGGGTGGACCTGCGCAGCCTGCCGAGCCTACGGAGCGCCCCGCGCGCCATGAGCCTCGCCCTCGACGCCCTCAGCCTCGACAGCGTGGAGATCGAAGATGGCGCCCTCGTGCTGCGCGTGCGCCTGCCCGGCTTCGGCTGAGGGAGCGCGTCAGCGACAGTGGAAGCGCTCGTAGGCTTCGCGCTCGAGCCGCTCGCGAAAATCCGGATGCGCGACGCTGGTCAGCAGCCGCGCACGATCGCGCAGCGTGCGTCCGTGGAGATTCACCGCACCGAACTCCGTCACCACCCACTGCACGTGACCGCGTGTCGTCACCACACCGGCGCCCGGCGCGAGCCGCGGCACGATGCGCGAGGCCTCACCACCCATGGCCGTCGAGGGCAACGCCAGGATCGCCTTGCCGTCGCGAGAGCGCACGGCGCCCTGCACGAAGTCCATCTGCCCACCGATGCCGCTGTGGATACGCTCGCCGATGGAGTCGGCGCAGACCTGCCCCGTGAGGTCGATCTCGATCGCCGAGTTGATCGCCACCATGCGGAACTGCTTGCTGATCTCGTTCGGATCGTTGACCAGGTGGGAGGCGTGGAACTCGACGATGGGGTTGTCGTCCACGAAGTCGTAGAGGGCCTTCGTGCCCATGGCGAAGGAGGCCACGGCGCGGTTCTCGAAGCGCGTCTTCTTGCGATTGTTGACCGCGCCGCTCTCGATCAAGGCGAGCAAGCCGTCGCTGAACATCTCCGTGTGGACCCCGAGGTCGCGGTGATCGCCGAGGGCCGCGAGCACGGCGTCGGGGATCTTGCCGATGCCCATCTGCAAGGTGGCGCCGTCGGGGACCAGCTCCGCCACGTGTCGACCGATGGCGCGCTCCACCTCCCCAAAGACCGTCGGCGGGTGCTCCGGCAGAGGTCTGTCTACCTCCACCGCGGCCGTGATACGGCTGATGTGCACCGCGCTGTTGCCCGAGGTGCGCGGGACCTGCGGGTTGATCTCGGCCACCACGAGGCGCGCGTGATCGACGGCGGCGCGGGCGCAGGAGACCGAGGTGCCGAGGCGGCAGAAGCCGTGGGCGTCGGGAGGCGAGAGCTGCAGGAAGGCCACGTCGAGGGGCATGGCGCCGTCCTCGCGAAACAGGCTCTCGACCTCGGAGAGGAAGACGGGCGTGAAGTCGGCGCGCCCTGCGGCCACGGCCTCGCGGGTGTTGGGCCCGACGAAGAGCGCGTTGTGGCGCAGGTGCCCCGCGCAGGACTCGTCCGTGTAGGGCGCCGGCGCGTTGGTGTGCAGGTGGACGACCTCGACCTCCTCGAGCTCCGACGCGCGCGCCGCCAGCGCCTCGAGCAAGGAGACGGGCGCCATGGCGGCCTCGTGAACGTAGACGCGGCCCCTCGACGGGACGAGGGCGGCCGCCTCGGCGGGATCGAAGCTGTGCATGGCCGGGTTCATGGTCGCTGATGCGGGCGGGCGCAAGACCCGCGGACCTTTGATCGGCCTTTGATCCGGGCCGAGCCTGGCGTTATCGTCGCGGCTGAGGTGACGTATGAAGATCTCGAGCACGAGCTTCCACGATGGCGGGCGCATCCCAGAGGCCAACGCCTTCTGCCGCGTGGACCCTGACACCCACGCCAGCTTCTCGGACAACCGCAGCCCCGGCCTGAGCTGGGACGAGGTGCCTGCGGGCACACGCTCCTTCGCGCTGATCGCCCGCGATCCCGACGTGCCGAGCCAAGGGGACGACGTGAACCAAGAGGGGCGAGAGGTGCCCGCGGATCTGCCGCGCGTGGAGTTCATCCACTGGCTGCTCTGGGACATCCCTGGCGACGCACGAGAGCTCGCCGAGGGCAGCCACGCGAGCGGCGTCACGCCACGCGGCAAGCCTGGACCCGAGGCGCCCGGAGACACGCGCCACGGCATCAACGACTACACGGGCTGGTTCGCCGGAGACCCGGACATGGCCGGTGACTACTTCGGCTACGATGGCCCCTGCCCGCCCTGGAACGACTCCATCGTCCATCACTACCACTTCACCCTCTACGCCCTCGACCTGCGGAGCCTGGGTGACCCGAGCCGCTGGGGCGCGGCCGAACTGCGCGCGGCGATGGAGGGCCACGTGTTGGCGGAGGCGAGCCTGATGGGGACCTTCACCCTCAACCCGTCACTGCGCTGATCCGAGCCCCGGCAGCGAGCGCGTCCGGACAGCGCTGGCGCCAGCTGGTGCTCGCGCTCTTGGGCGTCGCCTTGGCGACCACCAGCGCTCACGCCCAGCCGTCCGACTCGAGCTGTCTGTCCGCTCAGCGGCGTGCGGTAGAGCACGCCGCGCAGGCCACGGGGCTGCGCATCGCGCCCCTCCGCTGCATGGGACCGCTGATGGTGCTGCGGCTCTTCCCCGAGGGCGCGGCGCCCCTCGACGTGGAGCTACGCGAGCCCGGAGACGGCGCATTTCGGACCTTCGGCGGCTTCGGCCTCTCTCCCATCGTGGAGGTGGCCGACTACATGGATCTGCCCGAGCCGCAGCGCGTCGCCTTCGCGCGCCTCGCCGCCTACCTCGAGAGCTCCCCCGACCGCGCGCCTGCGCTGCTCAGCGGTCCCATCCCGAGCCTGGAGCCCGTGCACGACCTGGTCCGCTCCTGGCCCCTGGCGCTGGCGTTGGGCCTGTTCGCGTTGCTGCTCGCCGCTCGGCGCAGCCCGCCCGTCGCCTCGGCACGCGCGCTGCTCGGCCTCTTCGCGCTCGCCCTGGGCCTGAGGCTGGCCTTCGGTCTGTGGGGGCCGCTCCACGTCAACGGCCAAGGCGCGCTGTGGATCCTCAGCGTGCTCGATCCGTCCCGCCTGACGCTCTACGGACCGGGCTACGCGGAGCTCTTCGGCTGGGCCCGCCACCTGGCCCGACCCGACCTCGCCATCTTCGCCAGCAACGCGATCCTGGGCGCGCTGATGGCTCCCTTGGCGTTTCGCGTAGGGGAGCTCTCGGATCTGCCCAGACCCGCGGCCCTGGTCGCAGGCTTGACCCTCGCGATCGATCCAGTCTCCGTGCGCATCTCGGCCTCGGAGAGCTACTTCATGCCCCTCGGCGTCCTGCTGATGCTGATCGCGCTCGCCGTGGCCCTCGCCCGCAGACAGCGACTGCGCCGAGCGCCGGTCCGGGTCGCGTGGGCGCTGCTGGCCGCCGGCCTGCTCGCGGCTCAGGTCGCTCGGACCCACCCCGTGGGCTGGCTGCCAGTCGCGCTTATGCCGCTGCTGGCCCTTGGACCGCAGGGCGGCCTGCGCAAACGACTCGGGCTGGTGCTGCTCTGCGCCTCGGTGATGGGAGCGCTGACGCTGCTGATCAGCGGCGACCTGATCGCGACCAGCCTGGCCCACGCGCAGAAATACGGAGATGCCACGCGTCTGAACAGCAGCTGGATGGTCGACTTCGGTCTGGGGTTGGCGCTCTTCCTGCTCTTCGCCCGTCGCTGCCGCACAGCCTCCCCGGCGCTCGTCACCCTGGGCGTGGTCGGTCTGGCCGTGGACCTCGCCACGCGGCACATCTACGGGCAGAGCGCGCTGTGGATGGCGAGCTTCGACAGGCTCTACCTGCCCATGCTGCTGTGGGGCGCCCTGAGCTATTGGCCGCGGCGGGCCCGCAGCTGGACGGGCGCCACGCTAGCCGCCTGCGCCCTCGGCCTCGGCCTCTTCGTCAGCGGCCCCAGCCTGAACACGCGCACCACGGAGCAGCTCGAGTACGCCTTCGTGGCCGACGCGCTCACGCGAGCGCCGGCCGGTTGCTGGGTGAGCTACGTGCAGCGCGCCGAGGAACGCGTCATGAGCCTGCCGAGCTATGCCGTCCCGCGGACGGCCGACGGCGCGCGGGCACGCGACCTGAGCGTGGCGGCGCCGGGAGGGCTCGAGGCGCTCGCGCAACGCACGGACTGTCTGCTCTACGTCCACGCCTCCATCTGCCAGAGCCGCCAAGGCGCGGAGATCTGTCGTCGAGTCGAGCGTGGCGCGCGGCTCGAACCCCTGAGCAGCACACAGCTCGAGGCGCGCCCGAGCTACGACGGGCTGCCCTACGATGCGCCGCGGGTCGCCGTGGAGATCTTCCGGCTGCGACCTCGAGACTGACCGAGCCCTCAAGACGCGGCGTCTCGCTCCCGCCACGCCCGACTCCGGGCCACGTCTGCGCGGTAGTGCGCGACCTCCTGTGCGCGCCGCGCATCGTCCCAGCCCAAGAGTTCGGCCATGCGCGCGGCCACGGAATCGATGACCGAGAGCCCCTGATCGTGATCCCGGTAGTAGACCTGCGTGCGGCGGATCATCACGTCCGACAGAGACGCCGCCAGCTCCTCCTTCACCGCCCAGACGATCTGCACGGCGATCTCCGGGCGCCCGGGGATCAGCCGCTCGGCCAGAGTCGCGTCCGACCGACACAGTTCGGCCAGCGTCAGCGCCCGCATGCCGTAGCTGTCCGTGAGATGCCGCGCCACATCCTCGGGCAGAGTGTCGCCCGAGGCCGCGCGCACCTTGGCGGCCACCGCGGCGTGATCGTCGTCCTCGGGCCAGCCCACCGCTCCCACCAAGGGCGCCGAGTCCGTGCGCGGATCGGAGAGGTCTTCGGGCAGATGCCCCGAGATGCGCAGCAGGCGCACGACCGTATCCGTCACCTCGGCGGCCATGCGCCGATAGGTCGTGAGCTTGCCGCCTGCGATGGTGATCAGCCCTCCGCGTCCCACCATGATGCGGTGCTCTCGACTCACGGCGGACTCGTCCACGGAGTCACCCTGATCCTCTCCCGGCGGGGCCATCAGCGGCCGCAGGCCGGCCCAGGTGGAGATCACGTCCGCGGGCGCCAAGGCGTGGTCCGGGAAGTAGGTATTGGCCGCCTCGAGCAGGTAGTCCACGTCCTCGGCCGAGGCCGCGACTTCGCCCGGATCGCCCTGGTAGTCCGTGTCCGTGGTGCCGATGTAGGTGCGATCACCCCAGGGGATGGCGAAGAGCACACGCGAGTCCTCCGGGTGGAAGCAGACCACCGCGTGCTGCACGGGCAGCTTCTCTGCGTCCACGACCACGTGCACGCCCTTGGTCGGGCGCAAGAGCCCATGCTTGGGCACGGGTTCGTCCGCGGCGCGCCCCATGGCCAGCGTGCGATCCGTCCACGGCCCCGTGGCGTTGACCACCGCATGGGCGCGGATCGCCTTCTCCTCACCGCTGACGCGATCCTTCACCACGGCGCCGCTGACTCGCCCCGAGTCGTCCTCGAGGAAGCGCACGACGCGCGCGTAGGTGGCGATTACGGCGCCCTCCTCCGCCGCGTCGAGGGCGGTCTCGAGCGTCAAGCGCGCGTCGTCCGTGGAGCAGTCGTAGTAGAGGGGCGCGCCCTCGAGGCCCTCTTGACGCAGCGTAGGCTCGAGCTCCGCGACCTCGGCGGGCTTTAGCTTCCGGTGGATCTTGGGCGAGCGGAAGAGCGAGAGCCCGTCGTAGAGCCACATGCCGGCGTTGATGATGAAGAGGTTGTGCTTCGAGCCCTCGTAGACAGGGAAGACGAAGCCCAGGGGGTTCACCAGGTGGGGCGCCAGATCCATCAGGATGCGTCGCTCGCTGACCGACTCGAAGACCAGGCCGAACTCATAGGTCTCGAGGTAGCGCAGGCCCCCATGTACCAGCTTGCTCGAGCGGCTGCTCGTGCCGTAGGCGAGGTCATCTTGCTCCACCAGCGCCACGGTCAGCCCGCGCCGCGCCGCGTCTCGAGCGACCCCTGCGCCTGTGACGCCTCCGCCGACGATCAACACGTCGACCTCCGAACCCAACCGCTCCCACATCTCCGCGCGCGTCGGCATGCCTCGCTCCTTTCGCCCTCGGGCGTCGCGCCAAGACTCGCGCAGCTCGAGCCCCTAGTCGAGCCGAGGCGTGAGCTGCACCAGAACGCGCGACGGCGCCCGAGGCCAAAGCCCAGGGCGCCGCGCGGCGTACTCAGTAGCGATTCAGGGGCAGGTGTAGCTGCCGAGATCGCCGAGCGTGTCGATGGGGAAGCCGTCCCACTCCACGGAGGGATCGAAGGCGTCCGCGCCGTTGGTGTCGCCCGTCGTCACGCTGCACTTGCGGCGCAGGGTCTGGTTCTGGGTCGAGATGCCGCCGCCCGCCCACTCGACGCCGGGATCCGTGCCGATTTGACCGAAGGTGTCCTTCACCGTGGTGCCGCAGACGAGGTCGTAGGCGTCGTCGCCGTTGTGGCTGATACTGCCCGTGAGCGAGTCGCAGTTCGTGGCGTCCGAGATGCGGGTGTTGCACAGCACGAGCGAGCTGCCCGCGGTCAAGATGTCGGTGGTGAGGATGCCCGACAGCGCAATGGTCGTGCTCACGCTGCTCGAACCGTTGCGATAGAGCTGCACGCTGCAGGTCGAGAGATCCGCCGGCGTGGTGCCGATGTTCGTGATCTCCAGCGCCTTGTTGCTGCTGCTGCCCTCGACGTACTCGCTGAAGATCAGCGTAGCGACGACGGGAGCCGCGGGCCTCGAGGTCATCTGACCCGCGTCCGCGATGATGTAGCCGTCGGGGCTGCCCACGTCCGTGGTGTCGCAATAGGTCCAGGTCACGCCACGATCGGCGCTGAAGCGGTAGGCGTAGTCGTAGCTGGTGGCGCCGCCGACCGCGGGCAGCACCGTGACGTCGCCCATGTACTCGTCGTTGTTGGGCTCGGCGCCGGTGTAGCCCGTGTTGGGCGTGGCCGCGTTCCAGACCCAGGTGGTGTCGGTGGCCGGATCCGAGCTGTGGGGACCGACGCCGACCATGGCGACTACCTGCGGGCTCGGGTCGTTGCCCGTGGTGGTCACGTCCGTG
>JAADHO010000335.1 GCA_013151775.1 Deltaproteobacteria bacterium
ACAGCGGTCCCGTCTGCATGGACGGCGACGGAGATGGAGTGACCGACTGCGCGGGCGACTGCGACGACGGTGACCCGACGACCTACCCCGGCGCTCCGGAGATCTGCGGTGACGGCATCGCCAACGATTGCGGCGCGACGATCGACGCGGGCTGCGGCGGCATCGGCACCTACGTCGCGAAACCCCCCGTGGGCAACGGCGCAAACCCTGGCACGCAGGCGTCTCCCGTGGCCACCATCGGGCAAGGCATCGCGAACGCCATGACCATCGGAGGCGGCGTGGACGTCTATGTCTCTGCGGGCACCTACGCGGAGGACGTGCAGATGATCGAGGGCATCACCCTCTGGGGCGGATACGAGAGCGCGGGCTGGACGCGTGACCCGACGGCGAACGTCACGCGCATCTCCGCGACCACGAACGCGGGCGTGAATTTCCGCCACGGCCTCAGCAGCGCGACGGTGATCGACGGCTTCGTGATCCTCGCGCGCATGGGCGGCAGCGGCTCGAGCGCCGTGACCATCGCCGACGGCTCTTCGCCTGTGGTTCGCAACAACATCATCCGTGGGCGATCCACCTCGGGATCGAGCTATGGCGTGAACATCAACCCAGCGGATCGCGTGAGCGGCGGCACTCCGCTGATCGACAACAACGACATCTTCCTCGGCGCCGCCGGCGGAGGCTGGGGTGGCGGCAACGGCGCCTGGGGCGTGCGCTCCAGACGCACGGCCGTGACGGCGCTCAACAACCGCGTGACCTTGGTGAACGCCGACATCGTCCAGCGCGGTATCGAGGTCTTCAACTCTCCCGCGGGCACCCTGATCGAAGGCAACCTGGTGCGCGGCAGCGGCAACGCAGACGTGGCCTTCGGGGTGCGCGCCGCCAGCAGCGCAGCCGACATCTTCGACAACGACATCGACGTGGGCCGCTGCAGCCGCTTCTGCATCGGGATCGAGGTGGGCGGCAACGCCACCACCGTGAACATCCTCAACAACATCGTCTTCGGCGGTGGCGGAGGCGACAGCGCGAACGTCGGTTTGAGCCTCGCCTTCGAGGCACTGCCCTCGACGACGCCGAACATCTTGGTCGAGAACAACTTCCTCAGCGGCGGCTCCGGGGGCTCGGGGGCGTCGGCGGGGGTCGCGCTCGGAGATCGTCCAGCCGCTCCCTTCATCGTGGGTCGCTTCCGCAACAACGTGATCTACTCGGGCACCTCGCCCGTGCGCTACGCGATGTTCGAGAGCGATCGAAACATCGATCCGGAGCTTTTCGAGAACAACGCCCTGCACCTCGAGACACGAGGCGCGACCGCCGCCGGGGCGCTCTATCTCGACGAGGGAAGCACTCCGCTAACGAACGCGGCCATGATCAACGCCCTACCGACCTACTCCGGAAACATCGAGGACGACTGCAGCGTGGTCTCGCCGACCGTCGGAGGTGACCTGCACCTCGGCGCGGGCAGCGTCTGCATCGACGCGGGCAGCACCACGGAGGCGCCCGCCATGGACTTCGAGGGACAGGCGCGGCCCATGGGCGCAGGCATCGACATCGGCCCAGACGAAGCGAGCTGAGCCTCCGCTCCCGTCGCCAGCTTCCGGAGAGCTCGACGGGAGCCGCGTGGCTCTAGGGCACGGCGGCTCGGTCGTCTTCGAGGGCTCGCTCGAGGAAGCGCCGAAGCGCGTACATCTGCTCGGCGCTGAGGCCCTGGCCCACGAAGGCCAGCGCCCACACCAACGCCGCGAGGACGGGCGACGCCGGCAGCGCCCAGAGAGCCCAGGGTGAGCCGCCCGCGAGGTATTGGGAGAAGCCGAAGATGCCCGCTCCGAGGGTCGCGAGGGCGCCCAGAGCGTGCACCGCCACGTAGAAGGACCAGACGTGGGGATGGGGTGCGAAGCGCACTCGGACGTGAGTCGACTCGGGTGCGTCGAGCGCGGACGCAGGACACGCCTCGATGTCGGCCTCGAGCTGCGGCGACCAGAAGTGCTGCACAGCGGGATCCGGCACGAGCTCGATGCGGCCTCGAGCGAAGAGCCCCCTCACCTCTGCATCGCACCTCAGCGCCGCCTTCACGCGCACCACGACCTCGTCACAAGAGAAGGGGACGACCAGCTCGAACTCGGGACGAACGCGGGGTGTGGACATGACTCGGCTCCGTCGTGCGTTCCAGACGACTCGCCTGCCAGGAGGCGCCGGCCCATCACGGCGCGCAGCCTATCAAATTCTGCGCCACGCCGAGCGACGCCGGACGTCAGGGCACACGCAGAACCGCGACCCGCACGTCGTCGTCGGACGAGCGCGAAGGCCTCGAGACATACGCCGCGCACGAGCGAGCGCTACGGACCGCAGGTGCCGGTGCCGCCCGTGGTGTCGCCGAGGTAGGTCTCGCAGGTGCCAGTGGCTGCGTCCGCGGGGATGTTGCAGCGCACGTGGATGCGAGTCGGATCGTCGGTGGTGTCCCCCGTGTCGAGAGTGATCGGGCCAGCCGAGCAAGGCGCCGGGGTGTCGTACATGCCGCGACAGGTGGCCTCCGCGGGACAGAAGGCCGTGCCCACGACGCCGTGATTCATGCCGAGGGCTCGCATCGTCCCGCAGCAGTCGGTCTGATGTAGCTCCGCCGCGCAATTCACGTCCGCCCCGTCGGCTCCGAGGGTGCAGCCTCGCTCGACGGTCGTCGGGAATCCAGTGCACTCCACACCAGCACAAGCTGCGGTCGAGCCGTCGGGCGTCGTCGAGGCGTCGCCGGAGGCCGCGTCGGGCGTCGTCGAAGCGTCGCCGGGGGCCGCATCCGCCGTCGTCGACCCGTCACCGGGGGCCGCGTCCGCCATCGTCGACCCGTCGGCAGGGGCCGCGTCGAGCGTGCCGCTGTCCGCCCCAGAGCCCGAGTCCGTGCCACCGCCCGAGTCGGGCTCGTCGCCACCAGACCCACCACCGCACGCCGCCAAAGCGACGCACAAACCAAGAAGAAAAGTCATTCGCATGCCGCAAGCATAGCGTCGATTCGCCCAGACCCCAACATCGCCGAGGCGCCGAGCGACACGTCCACCTCGAAGGGATTCGGTGGGGGACCACGGTTACCGCTCGGTAACGGCTCGACGGGTGAGGGAGCATCGCCCCGTAACGTTCCAGGTCGGGGACGGCAGATTTTGGCCGTTCAGCGCATGGCACGACGCTTGCGTTGTACGGGGGCAAGTCGCAGCGCGCATGACTCGTGGGTCGAATCCACCCGCTACGAGCCGTCCGCAACGCACACCGAGCGCCGACGCCTTCGGTGGACAGCCCGCAGCCCGCCATCACGGCGGCAGCACCCAAGGAGAAACAGCCATGTCCAGACAAATCCGCACACGCCTGATCGCCGCGCTCGCCGTGGTCGGCTCCCTCGTCGCCTTCTCGACCATCGCCATGGCGGGAGACGTAACAGGCACCGTCACCCACAGGCGAGGGACAGAAAACTTGGTCGTCTATGTGACCCAAGTCGCGGGCCACTTCTCTCCCACGCCGCATGCGGTCATGGACCAGAGGCGCATGCGCTTCTCGCCCTTCGTGCTGCCCGTCGTCGTGGGCACCACGGTCACCTTCCAGAACAACGACTCGGTCGTGCACAACGTCTTTTCGCCTGACAACGAGGCCTACAACCTCGGCACGTGGCCCGCGGGCGAGTCCCGCTCTCACCGCTTCACGAGGGCCGGTGTCTACACCCAGGCGTGCTCACTCCATCCAGAGATGGAAGCCTATATACTCGTTCTTCAAAACCCATACTTTGCGGTCACCGCGGCTGACGGCAGCTTCACGATTCCCAATTTGCCTGATGGCCACTATCAGGTTCAGGTCTGGGGCAAGCGACTCACAAGCTCCGACAAGCGCAGGCATTTCCCGTTGACTGTCACGAACGGCACAGCCACTGCCAACATCACATTCTAGTGATATCGACACACCCTGCATCACTACTCACCACCGGAAATGTGGTGCCTATGTTTTCTAAACTCGTAAGCGGCGTTCTGCTGCTAACGTGTGTGGCGGCTTGCGACTCCACAAGTCAAGAACCAGTGGACACGCAAGATCCAGACGCGTCCATCCCGTTCGACCACACGATACACGCCGGCACCTACGAAATGCCCTGCCTTTCGTGCCACGTCTTCGCAGACAAATCGCCAGTCGCTGGCGTACCATCGCTGCGTCGATGCATGGGTTGCCATCGGTTCGTCGCTAGCGATCAGCCCGATATTCAGAGGATGGCTCAAATGTATCAGGACCAGCGAGCTCCGTCCTGGACTCGCGTATATGATCTACCTGACCACGTCTACTTCTCACATCGCATGCATGTACGTGCAGACGTGCAATGCTCCGAGTGCCACGGCGATGTAGCAAGTATGGAGCACGTGGTACGCGTCAATACACTGAATATGGGATGGTGCATGACATGCCACCGAGAACGATCCGCCTCCATTGAGTGCGTCACGTGCCACAAATGAGAACGTTGCATGATTATCAAAGATAACATCACTCGCCGTAACTTCATCGCGACAACTTCCGTGGCTGCCGCTGGAGCCGCCACTCTCACAGGCTGTCGCGAGCGAGCCATTCGACACATCGTGCCGTGGGTAAACCCTCCGGACGATGCTATTCCTGGCATCCCACTCTTCTACAACACGATTTGTCGCGAGTGCACCGCCGGATGCGGCATGAGCGCGCGCACACGTGAAGGACGCGTGGTGAAGCTGGAGGGAAACCCCGAGCATCCGATCGGCCGCGGCGCCCTCTGCGTCCGAGGCCAGGCCGCCATCGAGGGCCTCTACCACCCCGAGCGCCTAGGCGGCCCAATGCTGCGCGCGCAAGACGGATCGGAGCAGAGCAGCGTGACCTGGGACGCGGCCGAGGCCGCCCTGGGTGACGCTCTGAGCCGCGCCATCGACCACGACGCACCGATCTATGTGCTCACGCGCCCGGAGCCCGGCGCTTTGGGCGGACTCTTCGGCGCCTGGCTGACTGCCCTCGGGCAACAGCCTGACCAACAAATCAGCTTCGACCCCCTCGAGCCAACTTGGACGCGTGAAGCGGGCCAGCGAACCTTCGCCGCGTCCGATCGGCCGAACTACAGGCTGGGTCGAGCACGCATGCTGCTGTCGATCGGCGCGGACTTCCTGGAAGACTGGGGCTCGCCGGTAGAGCATGCCCGCGGCTTGGCCGACATGCAGGCTGGCCGCCGCGAGGGCGAGACGCGCTTCGTCTATGTAGGCCCACGGCTCTCGCTCACCGCTGCCGCCGCAGATCGTTGGCTGTCCGTGCGGCCCGGCTCCGAGATCCACCTGGTCCTCGGACTGGCGCGCTACGTGCTCGAGCAAGGTGGGGCTGGGGTGTCGTCGCTGCCTGGGCCTGCCGCGGCCAGCTTGGCGCGGAAGCTCGCTGGCTACACGCCCCAAGGCACAGCCGAACGAACCGGTCTCGACGCCAGCGACATCACGTCTCTCGGGCGTCAGTTGGTGCGAGCACGGCCCAGCCTAGTCCTCGGACCGGGGCGTTCCGTCGCCGGCAGCAACGCGGTCGCGCTGGCCTCCGCGGTCCATGTTCTCAACGCACTGACAGGCGCCATCGGCGACACCGTACGATGGCCCCAACGCGTCGAAGAGACGCAGCAGGGCGCGGAGAGCGAGTTGACTCACCTGGTCGAGCGCGCGCGACGCGGACGGATCGGTGTTCTCGTGGTCCACCACACGGACCCCTTGCGCTTCGGCGCGGCCTTCGATCAGTTCGAGCGCGCCCTGGAACAGGTCGACTTCCTAGCCGTCATCGGCCATCGCCTCGACGGCCTCGCTCGACGCGCGAACGTCGTGTTGCCCGACCACCACTTCCTAGAGAGTTGGTCTACGCTGGAGACGCGTCCAGGGGTGATGGGCATCCAGCAGCCGACCATGACGCCCCTGCTCGAGACCAAGGCGGCCGCCGACGTACTGATCGCCGCCGCCCGATCCATCGAGCGCGCCGACGGACTGCCCTACGGCACCTTCGCCGAGTCGATCCACGACGAGCATGACCCACAGGATCTACAACGTGGAGGCGTGTTCGAACAGGCGCCCCTACGGGTGGTGTCTCTCACGGACGACCCCCTGCCAATGCCACTCGAGGACGCGAGCCTCGAGGGCCCGGATGACGGTCTCGCGCTCAGCGTGTTCCCATCTCTTCGCCAGACAGGCGACGGGCGTCCAGCGGACGACCTTCTGAGCGAGATCCCGGATCCGCTGACGCTGATCTCGTGGAGCGGCTGGGTGGAGCTTCATCCCGCAACGGCCGCGACCCTTGGGCTAGCGACACGGGACGTGGTGCGCGTGGACGCCGGGCAACGACAGCTGGAATTGCCGGTCTACGTGCATCCCGGAGTCCGCGAGGGCATCGCGGGCATCCCCGCGCCCTTCGCCACCGATCTACTCACCAGTGGAGCCCAACCGGCCTTGGGCCTGGTGTCCCGAGTGAGCCTCTCCAAGACCGGCGCCGTCGCGCTGCTTCCTCGCAGCCAGACCACGGAGAATCAGGCCGGCCGAGAGCTCGCCATGACCACACGAGAGCTGACTGCCAGAGGGCGCCACGTGAGACGCCTGAGCATGTATCCCACGCCTGAGCGCGGCGCTCACCGCTGGGGCCTGGTAGTCGACCTCGATCGCTGCAACGGCTGCTCGAGCTGCGTCGCGGCCTGCTACGTGGAGAACAACAGCGCGATCGTCGGACCCGAGGAGACCGCCAACCGCCGAACCATGAACTGGATGCGCATCGAGCGATTCATGGAGGGCTCGCCCGAACACCCGGATGCACGCTTCATGCCGGCCATGTGCCAGCAGTGCACGAACGCACCGTGTGAATCGGTCTGTCCTGTCTACGCCACGTACCACACCTCCGACGGCATCAACGGTGAGATATATAATCGATGTGTTGGCACTCGCTACTGCGAGAACAATTGCCCGTATCAAGCGCGTCGTTTCAATTGGTATGATCGACCACGTTCGGAGCGCGCACGGCTTGCACTCAACCCTGATGTTACTGTGCGCGAACGCGGCGTGACCGAGAAGTGCACTTTCTGTATCCAACGCATTCGTGCGGGCAAGGAGCAGGCAAAGATTGATGGCAAGCCCATCCTCGACGGCGACATCACGCCGGCATGTGCGCAGACATGCCCAACAGGTGCGCTGGTATTTGGCGACCTACAAGACCCGGCTTCCCGCGTATCACGTCTGGCCGCCGGAGACCGCGCATATCATCTATTCGAAGAACTCAACACAATTCCCGGTGTCGTCTATCTGGCACGACGGCGAGTGGAGATCGAGCGATGACCACTGCAACTCTTTCGGATACGATCGGCGCAGATATGGAGGCGACCATAGCGCGAACGACATGGCGCTACTGGCTCGCATTGCTCTTCGCCGCCGGAATGACCGCACTCGGTATCTGGGCGTGGGTGCAGATCCTACAAGATGGCTTCGGTCTCACGGGACTCAACACCCCTGTCATGTGGGGCTCATTCATTACGAACTTCGTATTTTTCATCGGAGTGAGTCACGCAGGAACGCTCGTGTCGGCGATTCTGTATTTCACAAAGTCGCCGATACGCGCGGGTGTAGGCCGCTCGGCAGAGGCGATGACTGTCATCGCGATTATGACAGCTGGTCTATTTCCCATCATTCACTTGGGGCGTGCCTGGTTGGGTTTTTGGCTGATGCCCTACCCGAACCAGCGGCAGCTCTGGCCAAACTTTCACTCTCCGCTCATCTGGGACGTATTTGCCATAAGTTCGTACGTTACGATCAGCGCGCTCTTCCTCTACATGGGCATGCTTCCCGACCTGTCCTCCCTCAGTCGCCGCGTGCGCGGAGTACGCAAATATGTGTACCGCGTATTGTCACTCGGATTCTCTGAATCCGATGGCGAGTGGGCACTATTCGAGCGCGCATATCCCATCTTTGCACTCGTGGTCATCCCCCTCGCCGTCTCTGTTCACAGCGTCGTCTCATGGGATTTCGCGATGGCTTTGACACCGGGATGGCACTCGACGATCTTCGCGCCCTACTTCGTCGCTGGAGCGATCTTCTCTGGTGTCGCGATGGCCATCATACTGCTATCGCTCCTGCGACGCGGATATAAGCTTCAGGCCTATATTCAAGAGAAGCATTTTGACGCGCTAGCGAAGCTGATGCTCTCCATGTCGCTGATCATGACCTTCGTCTATTGCACGGAGATCTTCATGGCCTTCTATCACGGAGAATCAGTAGAAATAGATCTGTACATATGGCGCATGACAGGCCCTTCTGCACCACTGTTCTGGAGCGTAATCTTCTGCAACTCCGTTGTTCCTCTGGCATGTTTCTGGCGCAAGATACGGTTCGATTTGCGTGCCTTGATCGCGATCTCTGTGCTGGTGACCATCGGCATGTGGTTGGAACGCTATATGATCGTCGTAACTAGCCTCTCACATGGCGCAGATCCAGCGACCTGGGGAAGTTACTTCCCATCGTTCCACGAGATCCTCATCACGGTGGGTGCCTGCGGTTGGTTCGCACTGTGGTTCATGGTCTTTGTGAAGTTTTTTCCATGTATTTCTATATCTGAGACAAAGCAAGCGCAGGTGGCGTTCTCCACCGTGCCTTCTGCTGGTACTGAAGATTCATCTGAGGAGCCGCACGATGCCTGAGCCTTCCATGATTCTATTCGACGATCCACATCATGCGGAGGACGTGGTCCGGCGACTGCGCGAGTGCGGGGTGGATGATGTTCATGTGACGAGCCCCGCCGCATATCCAGTGACGGAAGAGACGAAGCCGCCCTTCGGATGGCGCCTCTTCGGGTTGTTGGCGCTCACAGGCGGACTGACAGGGCTCGCCACGGCTATTGCGCTCGTGGTCCACGGCTCCGAGACCGTGCCGTTGATCGTGGGCGGCAAGGCCGTGTTGGCATGGCCCGCGTTTTCGGTCGTGATGTTCGAGCTCACCATGCTTGGCGCCGGTGTCGCGAATTTCCTCGGCGTCATCGTGCTGTCCGCCGTCGCTCGACGAGGCCTTCCGAAGCGCGCTCGCATGGCGGCCGCCGAGGGGCATATCGCGGTGCTGATCCCTGCGGGAGAGCACTCGGCCGAGCAGCGTGAGGAGATCCGGCGGGTGCTCGAGGACGAGCATGGGGTGGCCGCGTGACCGGGCGTAGTTGGCTGGTGGTCGCTGCGTGTCTGGTCCTGACTGGTGCGTGCGACGCCTCTTGGCCTGCGAGTATGGCTGATCAGCCTTCGGTGGGTCCTCTCGACGCTCCCCGTCCGCCACCTTTCGGTTCGGTAGCTGTCGGAGTGGACGTGGTGGAGACACGTGAAGACGTGGAGGACATGCTGAGTCCCGTAGCGAACGATGGACACTCGGCCGAACGGGGCGCTGCGCTCTTCGGGATTCACTGCGTGGCATGTCACGGCAGCGACGGACGCGGCGGCGGCAAGGTCTCGGAAAAGATGCCTCCCGCTCCTGACCTGCGACACATCTCGATCTGCCGTCGAACGGACGGCTTCATCTATGGCACGATCACGGCGGGTGGCCGGGCCATGCCGTCCCTGCGTGAGGGGCTCAGCACGCGAGATCGCTGGGATCTCGTCTCCTTCGTGCGCGAGCTGCAGAGCGCTGGTTGTGAGGGCAGCGCCGCGGGAATGGGGAGTGCCACGGAGCCCGATGGCGCTGGCACAGACACGGGCGAGGCTGATGGCACCGGGCCAGACACGGCGGGGTCCGAAGCCGGCACGGTGGCGCCTGACGCCGCGACTACTGGAGATGCACAATGAAGGCTTGGCTCGTTCAGACCGAGGGCGTGCTCGGACGTCCCATCACCCTCAGCTGCCTCTTCGCGGTCGGCGCCGGCATCGCGGCGTTTGGCTGGGGAGCTGCCAGCGCTCGAGCACCTGGGGTGTTCGGGGCCTTGATCGCCAGCTGGCTCTTCTTCGCGGGGACCGCGATGGGTGCGGTCGCCTTTCGCGCGTTGCTCGGCGGCGTGTTGCGAGCGCGCTGGGCGAGGGAACTCGAACCGACCGCTTCGACACTCATGGCCTTCGTGCCGGTGGCCTCCTTGCTCTTGGCCGTCCCCTTGATCGGCCTGTGGATCTGGGCGCCTTGGACAGCGCATGCACCGCCTGCGAGAGCGTTCTGGCTGAACGCCCCGTTCTTCTACATCCGGGAGGTGCTCGGCACAGCGGCCCTCTTCGGAATGGCGTACTACAGCCATCGCTCTCGAGGCCGTGGCGAAGGCCGGTCCAACTCACCCATGAGCACGAGCTTCGCTGTGGGCTTCTGCCTGGTGTACGCCGTGGTGCTTTCGATCTGGTCCTTCGACTTCATCCTGGCAGCGGACACCGAGTGGGTCAGCTCCTTGATCGGACCGCACCTCTTCGTAGGCGCGTTCTCCTCTGCCGTTGCGGTCATCACCCTGTTGGCGGTCGCCCAAGGTCGCACATCGGTGTTTCAGCGAGACGCCCTCGCGAAGCTCATGTTCGCGTTGTCGGTCGTCTGGCTCTATTTCTTTTGGTCCCAGTACTTGCCCATGTGGTACGGGAACCTACCCGATGAGATCAGTTTTCTGCTAGCCCGCAGCACTGCGCCATGGAGCGAGATCTTCTTCTTCGTTCTCGCGACGGTCTTTGCGCTTCCCTTCTTCCTCTTGCTCTATCCACCGACGCGGAGTTCTTCACGTGTCCTCATCTGGGTTGCCTGCCTGGTACTCCTTGGGACATTTGCCGAGCGCTTCTTGCTCGTCGTTCCGTCCTTACACAGCGCGGGGACTCCGGCGATCGACGCTCGAGAGCTCGTGGTCGCCATAGGCGTACTAGGCGCCTTCGTGCTGACCGTGGGTCGCTCGCAAAGAGAAGTCGTTTGACTTCCATCATGCACCCTCCATTGCGCGAATTCTGGTCGCACCGTAGTGTGCCTAGATGGGCGACGCTCGGCGAGTTCGTTGGCTAGCATTCCGCACTCCGGAGGCGACGCGCCGTCCGAGCTACAGCACGCTTGGCGCGCTACTCGTGTGGGGTGGGTGCTTGGTCGCTGCGCTCAGCGCAGGCAGTCACGGTGGGGCGCAGGCCGGCGGTACGCTCGATGGAGACCTGCGCGTCCGGGCCCACGGTCGACTCGAACACGCGGTGGTCTACCTCGAGAGCGTACCGCCCTCTCCCTGTCGCCCAGGGCAGACGGCCGTGCTCGATCAGCGAGGCATGAAGTTCGTGCCACCGGTACTTGCGATTGCGCGCGGGACCACCGTGTCCTTCACGAATCACGACATCGTTTCGCACAACGTGTTCAGTCCAGACGGGGAGGGCTATGAGCTCGGCACGTGGACACGCGGAACCGTGAAGCACCGCCGCTTCACTCGCTTGGGTGTGTATCGCCAACTGTGCCGCCTTCACCCAGAGATGACCGCAGATATCGTCGTGCTACCGAGCCCATATTTCGCGGTCACTGGCCCCGATGGTCACTTTCAGATCCTCGGCGTTCCCGCCGGAACGTACAGGCTCGAGACCTGGGCGCGTGGCTACGCACCCGTGCGACGCCCGATCCACATGGCCGGGGCACAAGTCCAACACATCGCCCTCACCCTCGACCGGGAACGCCGCTGACGTGCCCTCGAGCGATGCACGCGGCGCGGCGCTCCGACGAGTTCGGTCACACGGCCGATGAGAAACACGGCAACCTGGTGGAGAGGGAAATCCCTGGCGCAGGCCGAACATCTGCGCTCGGGCGTCCCCTGTCGAGCGGCGTGCCCGGTGGATACGAACGCCGGGGCCTATGTCGGGTTGACCGCACACGGACGCTATGAAGAGGCCTACGCGCTGTTGCGCCGGAGAAACCCCTTCGCGTCGGTCTGTGGTCGCGTATGCGCGGCCCCGTGCGAGACCGTCTGCCGCCGCGCCGTGGTCGACGCTCCGATCAAGATTCGCGCGATCAAGCGCTTCGTGAACCAGCGGGTGGGCATCGAGAGCGGCCGCTCCTTCGAGCGCATCTCGGAGATCGTCGAGCGCCCGCGGCCCCGCGCCACCGATGCGGGCTCGGTCGCCATCGTCGGAGCCGGCCCCGCGGGCCTCGCCTGTGCGCACGACCTGGCCTTGATGGGTCACGAGGTGACCGTGTTCGACGCCGCGCCCGTCGCCGGCGGGATGATGCGACTCGGGATCCCCGAACACCGCTTGCCACGGGCTGTCCTGCAGGCCGAGATCGAGTTCATCGAATTCCTCGGCGTGGAGATCCGACTTGGCGCCGAGATCGGACGCAACGTGCTCTTCGAGCAGCTCGCTCAGGACTACGGCGCGGTGTTCGTCGCGGTGGGCTGCCGCAAGGACGCGCAGCTCGGGATCCCCGGCGCAGAGCTCGACGGAGTGCTGACGGCGGTGAATTTCCTGGCGCATATCAACATCGGGATCCCCATGGAGGTCGGGGAGCGTGTGGTGGTGATCGGCGCAGGCAACGTGGCGTACGACGTGGCGCGCACAGCACAGCGCTTCGGCGCCGTCGCCCCGCTCGAACGCGAGCGCCACCTGCTCGCCCTCGAGGCGGCGTTCGTCGCCGCCCGTGTACTCGGCCGAAAGGTGACCATCGTGACGCTGGAGTCGCGCGCCGAAATGCCAGCCGACCCTAGCCAGATCGAGGAGGGCATTCGTGAGGGCATCCTGCTCGCCAACCGCCGCGCGCCGAAGGCAATCCTATCGGATCGAGGTCACGTTCGCGGCCTGCAGACACTCACCGTCCGGCGTCTCTTCGACGCCCAGCATCGATTCGCGCCGGAGCTCGTGGAGGGAAGTGAAGAAGAATTCCCGTGTGACACGGTCATCACCGCCATCGGCCAGATCGCGGACCTCTCATTCCTCGGCCCAGACCATGGTCTCGCGGTCACGCCCGAGAGCACCATCCGCGTCGACTCACAGACCTTGGCTACGAGTCGCACCGGAGTGTTCGCTGGCGGCGACGTGGCCTTCGGACCCCGAATCGTCATCGAGGCCGTCGCCGACGGACGACGCGCCGCACTGTCCATCGACACGCTGCTCACCGGCCGCGCCGACGAGCCCTCTGCGACTTGTTACCGAACCTTTTCTACCTTCGGCTACGAACACCCCTTCGCGTTGGGTGACTACGAGAAAGTCCCTCCGCGACGCGTGCCCTTGATCCCGATCGAGAACCGCACTCTCCGAGCCGAAGTGGAGTCGGACCTCGACGAAGCGGACGCACGCGCGGAGGGCAGCAGGTGTCTGCACTGCTGGGTCGAGCCCGTGTTCCATGTGGGTCAGCCCAGTGGCAGCGAGTGCATCACCTGTGGTGGCTGCGCCGACGTTTGCCCACAAGACTGCCTGAGTCTCGTCTCCCGCCCGAGCAGCGACGGCAGCGGCACACCCGCGGTGGTGGTGCTCCTAGACGACTCCACCTGCATCCGCTGCGGCTTGTGCGCACGCCGCTGCCCAACCGCGGTGATCACGATGCGGGCTTCCTATGAGCAGGGTGAGGTGGATCTAGTTAGAATGGCCGACCAAGTCTTTTGAGGAGTCTCCTATGGCGCTGATTGACGATCTCGATGTGCCCATGACCGAAGCCGAGCTCGAGCGGCGCCGGTTTCTGGGCTTGCTAGGCTCCGGCGCCTTGGGACTCGCGGGCATCGGGACCATGGTCGCCGGCGTGGGTTACCTCGAGCCGAACGCACCCTACGAGCAAGCGACCCGCTTCGTCGTCGGCCGCCCCGAGGCGATCGTTCCCGGTGGGGTGCTGACCTTGAGGGAACAACGCGTCTACGTCGTACGGGGACAAGCTGGCGTCTATGCGCTGAGCTCCGTTTGCACACACCTCGGCTGCGTCACGCGGCACGGACTCGGTCAGTCTGAAATCGTGTGCCCCTGCCATGGCAGCGCCTTCGACATGGAAGGTCGGGTCCTCAGCGGTCCCGCACGCAAGCGACTTCCGCGTCTCGAGCTCACGCTCGAACGAGGCGAAATCGTCGTTCACACAACGTCCCAAGTCGACGATGACACTCTGCTCGAGGTCTGACGTTGCGCAAGATAGCCACCGCTCTGACACGCAGCCGGGTATGGCGCTCGGTATTTCGCCATGGGTTTCCAGATTCCAATCGGAACCGCTCGCTAGCTATTTTCTCCAGCTTTTTTCTGCATTTCCATCCGGTAAAAGTTCGGGTTCGAGCGATAGCATTCACACGCACATTCTATCTCGGCGGACTCGCTCTGGCATGCTTTTTCATCCTGACGGTTACCGGAACATTTCTCATGTTCTACTACCACCCTATCGTACCGAGCGCGTACAATGACATGAAGGATCTTCAATTTGTCGTGTCCTACGGAATGTTTTTACGTAATCTGCACCGGTGGACATCGCGTACAATGATCGCCCTCGTGTTCGTGCATATGGCGTGGACATTCATGCGTGGCGCATACAGGCACCCACGTGAATTCAACTGGACAATTGGAGTCGGCCTTCTTGTAATAACAGTGCTACTATCATATACAGGCACTCTTCTTCCGTGGGATCAGCTGTCGTACTGGGCGGTCGCTGTTGGCACCAACATTGTTGGAGCCATCCCGATTATTGGGGCTAAGGTAAAACTCCTACTGCTCGGAGGTCATGAGATAAACGACAACGCTCTCCTACGTTTCTATGTTCTTCACTGCGTGGTGCTACCTTTGACTCTTGCCTTTGGTGTCGGACTGCACCTGTGGCGTGTTCGCAAGGACGGCGGAATCCATCTGCCCGAGCTGCCCCCAAGACGCGATGACGTAGGTGACGAGAACTACGCCTCGACGCGCGCCGATGCGGGTTCGCCAGAATCTTCCGATGCCCCGCATGAAAACGCATGAGCGATGCCATGAGCGAACCCACGCCAGAATCTGCGCCGGAGCGAGGGGAAGAAGAGTCTCTCGGCAGCGTCGGCGCTGCACGAGTGGTAGTCGAAGAGCATGTGTCAGACTGCAGGACATCTGACTTCGTAGACGAGCCGATGCTGATGACGTTTCCGCACTTGTTGGTGCGAGAGTGCGTCGCGTTTCTTGGCCTGTCGATATTCTTAGTGGTGATGTCACTGTGTTTCGACGCACCACTCGAATCTATCGCCGATCCGACACGAACGCCAAACCCTGCAAAGGCACCTTGGTACTTTCTTGGGATGCAGGAACTCCTTCAGTATTACCCGCCAATCGTAGCGGGCGTTCTGTTTCCAGCATTGCTGATCATCGCGCTCGCCATCATCCCGTACTTCCGGGTGAACATCGAGCGGCCACCTCTTTGGAAGTCTGCACCTTGGACTCAGGTCGCCTCGCTCTGGGGCGTGGTTGCAGGACTCAGCGGCGTTTTCTACTTTACTGGTTCTGTCCCAATTTGGTCTCTCATGGTCCCGTTGTGGGCGGTGGGCCTAGCTATGACCGCGGGCGCTCTACCTTGGCGCCGCTCGAGGCTTGGGATCTGGTTGCAAACGCGAAGCCTGGCCTTCTGGATCTTCGCGTGGTTTCTCTTGGCCGCCACGACGCTGACTGTGATTGGGCTCTGGTTCCGAGGTCCTGGCTGGCGCTTCACACTTCCCTGGTACGATGGATTCTACTGAGAAAGATCTGCCGGGCCGCGCAGAGCGTGCGGCCAGCGTCAGCATGCTGCGCTTGCTGGTGGTGTTCGCGCTACTCTCGGTCGTCCTGTTCGGCGTGCTGGCGGTTGGCCCCACACGTCAGTTCTCGGAGTGGCGCACGGTTCAGCAGCGCTACAACCGGCTGGCGAACAGGGCAGGTCTAGCGCCCATCGATGTGCGAATCCGGCAGATCGTGAACCCCTCCCTCGGCGTGGTGGACCGCTGCGGAAGCTGCCACCTCGGTGCATCGGGGGTAGCGCCGATGGCAAACGATCCATTGTTCCGCGCCCATCCACCCATGCCGCACGAGCCTGGGGAGATGGGCTGCACCATCTGCCATGGGGGACAGGGTCGCGCGACCACGGCTCAGGCAGCACATGGCGACGTGCCCCATTGGGATGAGCCGCTGATTCCGCGCCGATACATCGAAGCGGGGTGTGGCGTGTGCCATTCCGGGGTGCGCACACCCAACAGCGCCCTGGTCGATCGCGGCCGTGTGCTCTTCGAGGAGAGCGGCTGTGGAGCCTGCCATCCGCTGAACGCGACTGCTGGAGGGACAGAGCCAGACGTCGACCTCTCGCATGTGAGCTTGAGCGGCTTCGATCCGCATTGGGCCGATCGACACGAGGAGACTGCGGCGACCTCTGAGGATGCTCGCTGGTTGACGAGCACGCTGCCGACCACCGCCACGCAGCGCCACGCCCTCGACGCCTACCTGAATTCCCTGATCGGCGCGCCGCGTCTGATGGCGGGCAAGTTGCTCGCCCATGGACTCGGCTGCTTGGGTTGCCACCGCATCAACGGGTTTGGGGGGGACGACGGCCCCGATCTCTCGAACATCGCGGGGCGGCCGGCGACGGATCTCGACTTTTCGGGGGTGGACGGAGAGCACTCGCTGGCCGGCTGGCTTCGCGCGCTGCTGAAGGATCCTGACCACGTACAGGCCGACAGCAGGATGCCCAACCTCAATCTCGGCGACGGGCAGATCGAGTTGCTCATCACCTACTTGCTCTCGCTGCGTACACGAGAGTTGCCCGCGAGCTATTGGCCGCACGACCGGTCACGCGTGGCGGGGCTCGGGACGCGAGAGTTTTCGGTCGAAGGAGAGCCCCTCTTCGATACGTTTTGCAGGGGATGTCATGGCGCCCGCGGCGAGGGCCGAGTGCTCGGCACGAGTCACGGGCTGATCGTGCCCGCGATCGGTGGGGCGACGTTCCTGGCTTTCGCAGACGACGCGTTTCTACGACGTACAGTGACGGAAGGCCGGCCTCAGCATCGCATGCCGGCCTGGGGCACCTTCGAGGGCGGCCTGACGAAGAACGAGATCCGCTCCATCGTCGGCTATCTCCGCAGCCTCGAGCCGCAGCCACCTAGCCTGGGCGAGGTCATGGAGAGCGAGGTCGACTCGACCCTTGGGCGAACTGTCTACGGCGACTCATGCGCGCCATGTCACGGCGGGCGAGGCGAGGGCACGATGATCGGACCGCCGCTGGCGGCGCGCGACAACCCAGTCAGCGGACGCGCAGAGGACGTGTACTCCACACTCGTCCAGGGCATCGAGGGCACGGCCATGGGCTCCTTTCGGAGTCTAGACGCGCGCACGATGCGTGCGGTGATCAGCGCGATCGGCGAGCTCGCCCCGGTCGACGTGAGCCGAGCGGATTGGAGCGCCACTGCGGGAGATGAGGAGCGCGGCCGCCGGCTCTTCGCGCGAGCGTGCAAGCGCTGTCACGGCGCGCAGGCGTCGGATTCGCGGGGCAGGGCAATGGCCATCGAGAGCCCTCGCTTCACCGCCGCAGCCTCCGAGGGATTCC
The DNA here is from genome assembly GCA_013151775.1 of Deltaproteobacteria bacterium. Lineage (GTDB taxonomy): Bacteria > Myxococcota_A > Polyangia > Polyangiales > Houyiibacteriaceae > JAADHO01. Next base: position 17,415 of record JAADHO010000335.1, read on the forward strand.
TGAGCGCCTGCATCGTCCGGCGTCACGACTCCGTGCGGCCGGCGCTCCATCCGAGCGCCGAGCAGGTGGCCGATCTCGTGGCGTATCTGCACGGCCGCGCTGCCGACGCCACCTCCAGCGCGAGCCAGACGCTCTAGCCTCGATGCGCTAGCCTCGCCTCGGCTCAGGACTCGATGTCAGCGGCGGAGACCCCGTGCTGGCGAAGTTTCTCCCACAGGTTTTTGCGCGAAATGCCCAAGAGCTCCGCAGCCTGGGCGCGTTTCCCCTTGGCCGCTTCGAGCGTGCGCAGCAGATACTCACGCTCGAACTCCTTCATCGCGACCGAGAGCGGACGCACGCTCTGCTCGCTCGTCGGTTCCAAGGTGCCGCCGCAGATGTCGGGGGGAAGATCCTGCAGCCGCAGCTCTCGCCCGCGACAGAAGACCAGAGCGTGCTCGATGGCGTGCATGAATTCCCGGACGTTCCCTGGGAAGTCATGCCGTTCGAGGGCCGCGCGCACCGCGGGGGAGACCGAGGGCGGATCACCGGGACCGTTGTAGAAGCGCCGAAGAAAGTGCTCCGCGAGCATGGGAATGTCTCCGCGCCTCTCCCGCAGCGGCGGAATCCGGATCTCGAGCACGTTGATGCGGTAGTAGAGATCCTCCCGAAAGCGTCCCTCCGCGACCTCGGTCTTCAGGTTGCGGTTGGTCGTGGAGATCAGGCGCACATCGACCTGTGTAGACGTGTTTGATCCGATGGGCTCGAAGGTCCCCTCTTGAAGAACACGCAGCAGCTTCGCTTGGGCAGGCAGTGGCAGCTCGCCGACTTCGTCGAAGAGCAGCGTCCCTCCGTCGGCGAGCTTGAACCTGCCGTCTCGCCTGCCGAGGGCGCCGGTGAAGGCCCCCCGCTCGTGACCGAAGAGCTCGGCCTCGATCAGCGCCTCCGGAAACGCGGCGCAGTTCACCGCCACGAACGCCTTGTCTCGCCGTGGGCTCCTGTCATGGATCGCCCTGGCGACCAGCTCCTTGCCCGTACCGCTCTCGGCCGAGATCAACACGGAGGCGGAGCTGTCAGCGATGGCGTCGATGCGCTCTTGCAGTCTCAACATCGCTGGAGTGTGTCCCACCAGCAGCGCGCCCGACCCCTTGGAGGCGAGGGCCGCCAGCGCGGCGTCGAGGTCGCGGCGCAGATCGCGGCGCTCGGTGATGCGCTCCACGGCCATCACGATCTCCTGAACCTCGAAGGGCTTGGTGATGTAGTCGTAGGCACCCTCCTTGATGACAGCGACGGCGTCCGAGAAGGAGCCGAAGCCCGTGATCAACACGACCTCCGTCTTCGGAGTCCGCTCTCGGATTCGCCGGAACACGCTCAGGCCGTCGAGGGATGGCAGCCGAATGTCGCAGATGACGAGATCCAGCACGCGGCTCTCCGCCACCGCTAGCGCCTCGGCCCCGTCGCTGACCGCGATCACCTTGTGCCCACGCGCCCGCAGCGCGTCGCTCACCGCCATGCGGATCAGTGGTTCATCGTCCGCCAACAGAATACTAAGCATGGGCATGACCTCCAGCGGCCGGCAGCCACAGGGTCACGGTGGTGCCACGTCCGAGTTCGCTCTCGATGGAGAGTTCTCCTCCGAACGAGTGCATCACGCCATAGCTGATGGCGAGCCCGAGGCCCGTGCCTTCGCCGTGGCGCTTCGTCGTGAAGAAGGGGTCACGCACCTTCGCCAGGTTCTCCTTCGAGATTCCGGGACCGCGATCTGCGATCGCGATGCCCCACATGGAAGCGCGGCGAGTCGCAGACACGGACACCTCGGATCCCCCCGGACTGAAGTAGATGGCGTTCATCACAACGTTGATCAGGGCTTTCTTGAGCTGGGTCGTCTCTGCACGGATTTGCACATCGCCGACCTCGAGTGACGACACCACCTTGACGTCGGCTTCTTCGCAGAATGGCACCACGCTGCGCAAGCACGCCGACACGAGTTCGGCCGCGTCGATGTCCGTGGGCACAGCTGACCTGCGACGAGAGTAGTCCCGCAAGCCCTCGAGGATACCCGTCATTCGAGCGCAGGCCTCTAGGATGGAGGAGAGGTATTTTTCTCGTCGCTCCTCCGGCATGTGTTCTTCACGCAGCGCTCTGGCGCACTGCATGATCCCGGAGAGGGGATTGTTGATCTCGTGCGCGATGCCGGCGGCGAGCACCCCGGTCGCAGCGTGCTTCTCGAGTTCGATCAGATCGGTCTGCTCTTCGACCAGCCTCTGGTGCGTCAGGGCCATCTCATCGTGGGCGGCCCGCAGGCGACGGCCGGGACGGGTGGCGAGGTCGAAGAGGACGCCCACCACCGGCCCGTGCAAGACGACAGCAGCGACCACGAAGACCGCAGACCACGGCTGCACCGGCAGGGGTCCGAGCAGCGCCAAGCTAGCGATCAATCCGAGATTGACCAGCGCCGTCAGGAGCCCCCCGCGCAGTCCGAAATAGGAGGCCACCAGAGCGCTCCACAGATACAATGCGGGCACGAAGGGGCTCGAGATTCCGCCCGATACGTACACGAGCGCCGTCACGAACACGATGTCCGAGAGGGAGGCGACGAAGTAGAACGTGCGCTTCTCCTCGGTGCGCAGGATCCTCCCCCCGGCCAAGTACAAGATGACGCAATAGGGAGCGAAGACCCCGAAGGCCTCCAACACGGCGTGGCGCGTTCCGCCCGGCTCGAGCGTCAACAGCGCCCACGCAGCGCCTCCGGCGATAGCCATCGTGCGCACCAGCAGGTAGATCAAATCGCGTACGTCGAAGCCGTGGGGTAGGTCATCGCTCGCGCCTGAACGCTGAATCTCCGAAGGCTCCATCCAGATCGAGTCTACGCCTCTGGTCGCGATACCGCGAGGTCGAGATTCGTCAAAAATGCAGGGTCAGAATGGAACGGCCCGTGAATCTCCCGAGGAGTCTGTGCGACCCGGACGCCCGAGTGGAGCTCCACGGGTCGGCCCGTCGGGCGCGCAAACGCGTCCGGCACGCGGGCGAGCGAACGCGCAGGTTACAGGTCCGTAACGGAGTCTCGCCCTCGTAGCACCGACCCGTAACGCGCTCGGTTACAGGTTCGGAGCGGAGGTGCGGCGCGATTTCGTGCGCACAAGCCGCACTATCCGCCGCGAAAGCGGTCGTTCCTCACGAACAGGGCTGGCTCGTGTGCTGCGAGCTGCGCGTTGGCGCGCCAGTTGCAACCAGCTCACCCGCATTCCCTGAGATCCAAGTCGAACGCAAGCGCTGCCCCTACGTTGGGCAGGAGGAAAATGATGCCCAGAGTCAACCGCGACCTACGTCTGTTCAGTGCCCTGCTCGCGTGTTCTGCGGGAGTCATCATCGTGCTCTCCACGTCTCCCGCCTACGCGATTCCAGCGTTCGCGCGCCAGTATGGAACGAGCTGCCAGACTTGCCACACGGTGTTTCCGGCACTCACTCCCTTCGGAGAGGCGTTTCGTCGCAACGGATTCAGGTTTCCTGGAATCAACAGCGAGGCGCTAGATCAAGAGCCCACATCCATGGGCAGCCCCGCGTTTCGATCGCTCTTCCCCCACTCGGTCTGGCCCTCGTCCGTGCCGAGGGGAGTGCCGCTCTCGGTCGGCATCAGCGGGTCGGCGGTCGCACATCCCGACGCGAACTCGGGTGGAGCGGCTGCTGACGATGGCGCGGCCTTCACCTTGGACGGCTTGGCAGCGGAGGCGAGCATCTGGGGCGGCGGTCCCATCGATGATCAGATCACGTTTTTCGTCGAGCTCTCCGCCTCGGAGGAGGGTTTGGAATTCGAACACGGCGAGCTGCACTTCGGTGATATCGCCGGACCTCAGCACTGGCTCAACCTCGCCGTCGGCCGGCGCGCGCCGACCCTGTCCAGCTTCGGAATGCACAGCTCCTATTTGGTAGACATGCGCTTCACCTCCGCTTCGCTGACGGCGCTCTACGGCGCCGACGAAGGTGCCCTCGACGTGATGGGCGGAAGCACGGGGATCGAGCTCAACGGCGTGATCGGCGGCTTCTTCGACTACGCCTTCGGCATTCACTCGGGGACGAGCATCGACGTTCGCAACACCCAAGACGCCTACGCCCAGATCGGCTTCAAGCTCGGAGGCATGCGACTCGACGGTGAGCCAGGAGGCGCGCTCCCGGACGCCACCCATCCCTGGGGAGAGACTGCGCTGACCGTCGACTTCTTCGCGCAGCGCGCCCAGTCCCAAGCCAGCAACCCCGACGCCACGACCGCAGACCTGACCCTCGACGTTCGAACGCTGGCCTTCGGTGGCGGCATTCGCGCGCAGTGGGGCTCCTTGCTGCTCGACTCGGGCGCGCTCCTGCAGATCGACGACCACGCCCAAGCCGACAACCGGGGCGCGCGCATGTTCGTGGAGTGGAACGAGCTGTCCTACGTGGCGCTCCCGTGGCTCGTCCCGGCGGTGCGCTTCGAGTACATCTCGCTCATGCCCGAGGGCGGACAGACCGTCAGCGACTACCGCATCACACCCGGTGTCGCGGCGTTGATCCGGGCGAACGTGAAGGTGGTCCTCGAGGGCTGGTTCGAAGGCGCGAGCGGCGCGCCGCCCGCCGGCTGGGCGCCCGCCATGGGGCTCGCCGACCCGACGTCCCCCATGACCAACGTCGGCATCGAGAACGAGGGCATCGCCCTGAACCTCGACTACGCTTTCTGAGTCGAGCGCGCGGTCGCGCAGCTGCGACGAGACTCTGGTGCAGGTGCGACCTCACGGTGGTCGTTCGCTGCGTGCGCGATCGGCTCGCTGGCTACTGCTACCCCTCCCTCGCCGGCAGCGTGCAACCCCTCAGTAGCGGCCACTGCTGACTGGCTCGAGACGTCAGATCACCATGCGCACGGCGTCGTGATCACGCAGCGCGACGTGCAGCGTGTCGCGTTCTTCTTCGGTCTGCACCTCGAGGGTGACGCTGAGGGATCGCCAGCGCTTCTCGCGGCTCTCGTTGCCATCCTGCACCAGGTGAGGGCGCGCGCCCATGACCTGACCGATGGCCTTGCGCATGGCCGCCTCGTCCGCGCCGATCACGCGGTACTCCCAGCCACAGGGGTAGACCAGATGGGGCTTCCCGTCATCGTCCAGGGTCATCTCCATCTCTTCAGTGTGTGGGCTGCTGCGGGGGACGCAAGCGCTGGCTCAACGACCGCGAAGGCTGAAGCCGATGCGCACCCAGCCAGGCTCGCCGGTGAAGCCCTCGAAGCGGTAGCCCGTCCAGAGCCGACTCATGCAGGCGCGCGCGGGCGCGTCGAGGTCGCAGTAGCCGCGCGCCTGCACATCGCGGACGACACCCTCAGCGTCCAAGGTCAGCTGCCACCAGCGGCCTTGCCGCATGGCGTGCCCACGGTAGCAGGCGGCCACCTCGTCGAGGTGCGCTCGTGCCTGACGCTTGAGCTCGGTGAGCTCGACGACGTGGTTCCCCATGAAGGATTGCGCCTCCGCCACGTCGCTTCGCCGCACGATCGGCAGCTCCCGCAGGGTGCCATTGCAGTCGACCATGCGGGTGCGAGCCTGGCGGGTGGCACGTGCGCGCGGCGCGCTCTTGGATGCCCTCGACTCCATCGTGGGCGGAGCTGCGGACGAGGGTGGGTCGTCGGCCGCAGCGGGCGCCGGGCCGGCGTCCGACGTCGGGGCGATGACGAGGCCCGCGTCCACGGGATCCGCCTGCACAACCGCCGCGTCCACCAACGCAGCCGGCGGTGCGGACGATCGAGGCACGTCGACGCTCGCCTGAATGCCCTCCGTGGGCGGAGCGGACTCGGACGCGGGCTCGTTCGTCACGCGCCCGACCATCACGGCGAGCGCCGCGATGGCGAGGCCCGGTAAGAGCCACAGCCATCGTCGCGGCCGACCGCCATCGTTGGATGTGGGCGCAGACGCAGGTGGCGGCGGCTCCGTCGCGGGCGTCACCGTCGGTGCGAAGGCTGCGGGTGTCCGCTGCTTCGGCGGATCTGTCGCGGGCGTCACCGTCGGCGCGAAGGCTGCGGGCGTCCGCTGCTTCGGCGGATCCGTCGCGGGTGTCACGGCCGGAGCGTGCGCACCGTCGGCGACAGACGCCTCAGCCCTCGATGCGCGCGGCGTCATGGGCTCGACCTGCGCCAAGGAGAGTAGCGCCTCGCGCATGCTCGTTGCGTCCTCGAAGCGGGCCGCCGCGTCCTTCGCCATCGCGCACTTCACCACGGCGCAGAACTCCGCCGACAGCTCAGGGCGTAGCTCGCAGAGCTCGGGCGGCTCCTCGCCGACGATCGAGAAGAGCAGCTCGTGGTAGTTGCCCGTGTCGAAGGGCAGGCGCCCGCTCGTCGACTCGTAGAGGCACACGCCGACGGCGTACAGATCGCTCGCCTCATCCACGGGCCGACCGCGAGCCTGCTCGGGTGACATATAGGCGGGGGTGCCCAAGACCTGTCCCGTGCGAGTCATGCGCATGGCCTCGTCGCCGCCGCTGTGAGCGATGCCGAAGTCGAGCAGCCGGACCACGTCACACACGCCCGAGATCTGACTCAAGAAGACGTTGTCGGGTTTGAGATCGCGGTGCACCACGCCACGCGCGTGGGCCACCGCGAGGGCGTCGAGCATCTGCGCGGCGATGAAGGCCGCGCGAGTCTCGTCGAGCCTGCCTTCGCGGACGAGCAGCTGAGCGAGGGACTCGCCCCGGAGCAGATCCATGACCAAGAAGGGCCGCCCCTCGTCGACGCCGAAGTCTGTGACCTGGGCGATGTTGGGGTGACCCAAGGAGGCCGCGAGCTCCGCCTCGCGACGAAAACGCGCCACGAAGGAGGCGTCCTCGGCCAGCTCGCGTCGCAGCAGCTTCAGGGCGACACGCCTCCCGAGGGGCTCTTGGACGGCCTCGTAGACCACGCCCATGCCGCCTCGTCCGAGCTCACCGACCACGCGGTAGCGGCCACCGATCAGGTCGCCAGGAACAGCGCCCAGGTTGTCGCTGGTGGCCACCTACGACTCCGGAATCTGGACGTGCTCGACCAGGTCCTCGAGCAAGGCCCGGCGCAGTTCCAGCTCGAAGCGGTGGTCGACGAGCGTGCCTGTGTCGAGGGAGTCCATGGGTGCGCCTCCGGCAGGGCGCACGTGCGCTCCCGGCGGAGCCGAGCAGTCTACCACGAGCGGACGACGAGACGTGGAGAGTACCGGACGGTCCGCCCTGAGTCTGGCCACTCGGCCGATTCAGCGTGCGTTCGGACACGGGGGCTTGCGCGCCGGAGGGTGAGTCGGGCTATCTTCGCTCGTCATCCATTGACGAGGAGGTCCGTGATGCCGCTGTCTGACTCCGTGATCCTCTGCGAGTGTTGGGCTCGCGATGGGCTGCAGTCCATGCCGCACGTCGTGCCCACCGAGCAGAAGCTCGAGATGATCTCCAACATCATGGCCTCGGGCGTGCAGAAGCTCGAGGTCACGAGCTTCTCCCATCCCAAGCTGTTGCCGCAGTTCGCGGACGCAGAGGAGATCCTGCGACGCATGCCGCGACCCTCAGGGGTGAGCGCCGTCGTGCTGATGCCCAACGAGCGCGGCTTCGATCGCTTCGAGATCTGCCAGAAGGAGGGCTACGGCGCGGACGAGATCATCCTGATGATCTCCGCGAGCGAGGCCCACAACCTCGCCAACTTCCGCATGACGCACAGCCAAGCCAAGCACGTGCACGCGGGCATCATGGCGCGCGCGGAGAAGCTCGGTGTGAAGGTGATCGGCTGCGCGGGCACGGTCTACGGCTGCCCCATCGCGGGAGACGTAGCCTTCGCAGACGTGGCCGATCTCGTGCGCTTCTACGTCGACCACGGCGCCGCCACCATCATGCTCGGCGACACCACGGGCGCGGCGAATCCGTTCTTGGTGCGTGAACGCGTCGGCGCCCTGCGCGAGCTCTTCCCAAAGGTCGAGTTCATCGCGCACTTCCACGAGACGCGAGGCACGGGCATCGTCAACACCTTCGCGGCGCTCGAGCTCGGGCTGCGCTACGTGGACGCCTCCCTCGGGGCCATCGGAGGCCAACCGGCCACCAGCCAGGGCCGCTACCAACACGGCTTCACGGGCAACGTCTCCAGCGAGGATCTCGTGTGCATGCTCGAGGAGTGCGGTGTGGACACCGGCCTCGACCTCGATCGCCTGATCCAAAACGGTCGCCGCGCCGAGGACATCCTCGACCAACGCCTGCGCTCCAACGTGATCGGCGCAGGCCGCGTCAACCACGACCCGCGCGCCTACGCGCCGCAGGCCGTGGAGAGCTCGCAGGACGAATCGATCCGAGCGTGAGTTGACGCGCGCCCCGGGGCGCCACTCGGGCGCCGTCCCGGGTATGATTCGAGCATGGCAACCACCGACCGCGCCGAGCGCCTGATCGAGACCATCCGTGACTCCATCATCGGCGACGACCAAGTCCTCGAGGGACCCTATGGGCCCCACCGCATCACCTACGCGGACTACACGGCCTCGGGTCGCTCCCTGACCTTCATCGAAGACTTCATCCGCCGGGAGGTGATGCCGCGCTACGCCAACACGCACACGGAGTCTTCGGGCACGGGGCTGTGGACCACACGCCTGCGGGAGGACGCACGTCAGACCATCAAGGCGGCCCTCGGAGCCGACGAGCGCGACGCCTTGATCTTCACGGGCTCGGGCGCGACGGGGGCGATCCACACGTTGATCGAGGTGCTCGGGCTGCGCATCCCGCGGGAGCTCGACGAGCGCTACGGGCTGAGCGATCGCATCCCCGCCGACGAGCGCCCCGTGGTCTTCATCGGGCCCTACGAGCACCACAGCAACGAGCTCCCGTGGCGCGAGTCCATCGCCGACGTGGTGGTGATTCGCGAAGACGCGGACGGCCACGTGGACCTCACTCAACTCGAAGAGGAGTTGATTCGCTACGCGGGCCGAGAGCTGAAGATCGGCAGCTTCTCGGCCGCCTCCAACGTCACGGGCATCGGCTCCGACACGGCCACCATCGGCGCGCTGCTGCACGAGCACGGCGCCCTCGCCTTCTGGGACTTCGCCGCCGCGGGCCCCTACGTGAAGACCGAGATGAACATGCAGCGCGCGGACGGCGCGCCCGTCTACAAGGACGCCATCTTCCTCTCACCGCACAAGTTCATCGGCGGGCCCGGCACCCCGGGCATCTTGGTGGCCAAGCGCGCGCTCTTCCAGAACGCCGTGCCGAGCGTACCCGGCGGAGGCACGGTGGAGTACGTGACCGCCACGAGCCATCACTACCTCGAAGACATCGAGAAGCGCGAGGAGGGTGGCACGCCCGCGATCCTCGAGTCCATCCGCGCAGGGCTCGTGTTTCAGCTCAAGGAGGCCGTGGGTCACGAGGTGATCCGCGAGCACGAGAGCCGCTTCATCCGTCGTGCCATTGAGCGTTGGAGTGGGGCCAAGAACCTGTCCATCCTCGGAAACCCCGAGGCGTGGCGCCTCTCCATCGTCTCCTTCGTCGTGCGCCACGGCGAGCGCTACCTGCACCACAATTTCGTGGCAGCTTTGCTCAACGACCTCTTCGGAATTCAGGCGCGCGCCGGCTGCTCCTGCGCCGGACCTTACGGCCACCGCCTGCTCGGAATAGACCTGGAGACATCCGAAGAATTCAGCCGCGAGGTTCATCGAGGATGCGAGGGTATCAAACCCGGATGGGTGCGGGTAAACTTCAACTACTTCCTCTCGGAAAGAGTGTTCGAGTTTTTGCTCGACGCGGTCGAGATGGTGGCCACCGAGGGCTGGAAGCTCTTGCCCGACTACCGCTTCTTCGCCGAGACAGGCCTGTGGCATCACCTCGGCACGCCTGCGCCCCACGTGATGCGCTTCGACGAGCTGACCTACGAGGCAGGGAAGCTCGAGTACGGCAGACGCCACGCCACAGAGCCCGAGTCGGCGCTGCGTGGGTATCTGGAGCGAGCCAAGGAGATCATCGCGGCGGCGGAGGCACGGGCCGACGAGGAGCAGGCGGAGAGGCCGGCCCTGAATGACGATTTCGAGACGCTGCGCTGGTTCCTGCTGCCCGATGAGGCCGCCGCCGAGCTGCGAGGGGGCTCGAGCCGTGGAGGGCAGAGGCAGGCGCTGCACCCGAGTTGAGGCGAGAGCTCGCGCTCGAGTCGCGCCGGAACGCGAAGGAGCACCCTTGGAAATCGAGAGGCGTGATACGCTCGGTGTATGGTCGGGGGAACGAGTCAGGATCTGGCGCTGCGTGGCGGGCGCGTGCACTTGCGCGAGTGGGGGGAAGGCGAACCCGTGCTGCTCTTGCACGGCGTGCTGACCCACTCCTTCATCTTCGAGCCCATCGTGCCGATGCTGGCGGCGCGCTACCGCGTGCTCGTGCCGGATTTGCTCGGTTGCGGCGCGTCGGAGAAGGTCGAGGCGGAGCTCTCCATCTCGGCCCACGCGGCGCGGACACTCGCGCTGATGGATGCGCTAAAACTCGAGAAGGTTCACCTCGTGGGCCACGACGTGGGCGGGGGCATCGCCCAATTGATGGCCCTGAACGCCGAGGCTCGATTCTCGTCTCTGAGCTTGATCAACCCCGTAGGATATGACTACTGGCCCGTGCCCGCCATCGAGACTCTACGTCTGCCGATCATCCGTCAGCTCGTGATGGCGTCCTTCGACCTCGGCACGCTCAAGGCGCTGATTCGGCACGGGCTCGCCCACCCCGAGCGCCTGGACGCGGCGCTCTTTGCGCGCTTCGCCGAGCCCTTCTCCACGCAGGCCGGGAGGCAATCCTTCTTGGCCTTCCTGCGGGCACTGAGCGCGAGCGAGTTGATGAAGCGCGCGAGCGAGTTGACCACACTCACGCTGCCCACATTGGTGCTGCATGGCGCGAAGGATCACTACCTCTCCACGGAGATCACTCGCCGGCTGGCCGAGGACATCCCCGAGGCCCGGCTCGAGCAGCTGGAGGACGTGGGGCACTTTGCCATGCTCGACGCCCCCGAGGCGGTCGCCGAGGCGCTGCTCACTCTGCTGGACCAAGCGAGCACAGCGCCGTGACGCCGAAGAAGGAGCAAGAGCTGGCGAACCTGCGCGCCCGGGTGAAGGAGCTGGAGTCGGAGAACACCCTGCTCACGGAGCGCGCGGAGACCTTGGTCTTGCTCGGCGCCATGAGGCGAGCCTTCGAGCAAGCGGAGAACCTGGAGGACGCCCTCGGTCGCATGTCCGAGCTGTGCGTCGCGCTCGCGGGGGTAGAGACGACTTGCGTGATGCTGCACGAGAGCAGCCGTGGCGGCTGGCCGCAGCCGCTGCACTCCCACTGCGGAGGCGGGGATGACGGACCCTGCCCCGTCTTCTCCCAGCTGTGGAAGAACTCGGACCTCGGGGAGGCGGGAAGCGCACATATCATCGCCGAGCCGAGGCTGCTGGCAGGCTGCCGGTTGCATCCGAAAGCCTCGATCGCCGCGCCCTTCGAGCGACCGACCTTGGGCCCGGGCGTGATGCTCTTCGGTGGCGACCACGATCCCGAGACATGGGCCGCGCAAGCTCCACGTTTCGAGGAGCTGAGCGCCATGCTCGCAGACCTGATGGAGGCGCGCGCACTGCGGGACGCGCTCGAGCACGCCAACGAGACCCTCGAGGCGAAGGTGGAGGAGCGCACGGCGGAGCTCGACCTAGATCGGTCGCGCCTAGCGACCATCCTCGACTGCGCCGCCGGCGGCATCGTCGAGACCGCTGTGGATGGGCGCATCCTGTCGGCCAACCAGGCGTTCGCGCAGATGCTTGGCTACGCCAAGGATGAGCTGGAAGCCAAGACCTGGATGGAACTGACGCATCCGGATGACGTAACCTCGAGTCGACATGAGGTCGAACGCCTGTCGCGAGGAGAGATCGCGTCCTACAGCGTCGACAAGCGCTACATCCGCAAAGATGGGAGCCACTTCGAGGGACAGGTGCGCATCTCGGTGACGCGTGACCCGGACGGCAAGCCGGAGCGGCACATCGCCGTGATCCGCGACCTGACGAGGGAGCGCGAGGCCCAGCGTAGCCTGCGGCGCCTGAACCACGCGGTGGAGCAATCGCGCGACGCCATCGTGCTGACGGATGCCGACGGACGCATCCAGTACGTGAACGCCGCCTTCGCGCGAGGCTCCGGCTACAGCCTCGACGAGGTGCGCGGCAAGACGCCCCGCGTGCTGAAGAGCGGCACGCAGAGCGACGCCTTCTACCGCAGACTGTGGTCGACCATCGTCAGCGGCAAAACCTGGCAGGGTCGCTTCGTCAACAAGCGCAAGGACGGCAGCCTCTACACGGAGGAGAGCACCATCAGCCCCGTGTTCGACGAGCAGCACGAGATCGAGGGCTACGTCGCCGTGAAGCGCGATCTCACGGAGCGGCTCGCCCTCGAGGAGCAACTGAGGCAGTCGCAGAAGCTCGAGGCCATCGGTCAGCTCGCGGGCGGCATCGCCCACGACTTCAACAACCTCCTGATGCCCGTGCTGGTCGACGGCGAGATGCTCACAGAAGAGCTAGCCATGGAAGATCCGCGCCGCGAGCTGGCGCAGGAGATCCTCGAGGCGGCCGAGCGCGCCAAGGATCTCACGCGGCAGCTGCTGGCCTTCAGCCGCAAGCAGATGCTCGACATCAACGAGCTGGATCTGGCGCAGGTCGTGTTGAAGTTCGGGCGGGTGCTCGAGCGCATCCTGCGGGAAGACGTGCAGATCGTCTTCGAGACGGGCGACGCCCCCACTCCCACCGAGGCGGATATGGGGCAGATCGAGCAGGTGCTGATGAACCTCGTGGTCAACGCCCAGGACGCCATGCCCATGGGCGGCGAGCTCTTGATCCGCGTGCTCCCGAACGCCGACCCACCGGAGGGCATCGAGGGTCCTGGCTGGGTCGCCTTCGAGGTTCGGGACACGGGCACGGGCATGGCCCCCGAGACCCTGCGGCGCGCGACAGAGCCCTTCTTCACCACCAAGGATCGCGGCAAGGGCACAGGGCTCGGGCTCTCGACCTGCCACGGCATCGCCAAACAGCATGGCGGCGGTCTGCGCATCGTGAGCGCGCCCGGCGAGGGCACCTGCGTGCGCGTCACTCTGCCGAGGCTCGAGTCCTCGGAGGGGCGGCCCGAGACCCCCACGCGCGCGACCTCGACGCGACCCCGATCGACGCTGCTGCGCGGCCAAGCCGTCTGGCTCGTGGAGGACGACGACGCCGTGGCGAGCTCTACGGCGCGTCTGCTGCGAGCGGCTGGCGCGGAGGTCCTGCGCTTCTCGACCGCCCTCGAGCTGCTGGACCAGCTGCCCACGCTGAAGCCGGCGCAGGTACTGCTGACGGACGTGATCCTGCCGGGCATGGACGGACGTGCGCTTCACGAACGCCTGCGGCAGCACCTGCCTGACCTGCCCGTGGTCTACTTCTCGGGCTACCCGGACGAGGTGCTCGCGCCCCACGGTGTGCTGGTCGAGAACGTGCACTTCGTGCAGAAGCCCTTCACCTCGGAGCGCCTTCTCCGCGAGCTCGAGGCGGCCCTCTTCGAAGCCGAGGAGGCGCTGCTGTCGGTCGCCTCTTCCCCGGAGCGCTAGCTCCGAAGGGGCGCGAAGAGCGTCTCGACGTCCGCCTCGCTGAGCTTCGGAGAGCCGCCCCCTTGACCGAGGATGGCGTCCGCCAGATCCCGCTTGCGGCGCTGCAGCTCGAGCATGCGCTCCTCCACGCTGCCCGCGACATAGAGATCGTGCACGAAGACGGGGCGCGTCTGTCCGATGCGGTAGGCCCGATCCGTCGCCTGCGCCTGCGCCTGCGGATTCCACCAGTGGTCGTAGTGGATCACGGTGTCGGCGCTGACCAGGTTGAGCCCGGTGCCGCCCGCCTTCAGGCTGATCAAGAAGACGTCCGCCTGCCCAGCTTCGAAGGCGTCCACCAGATCTTGACGCTTGCGGCTCTGGCCCGTGAGCACGAGGTGCCTGACGCCGCGCTGCTCGAGGCTCTCGGAGATCAGCGCGAGCATGCTGGTGAACTGGGAGAAGACCAGGGCGCGATGACCGGCGGCGAGCTGCTCCTCGAGCAGTCTCATCAGGCGCTCGTGCTTGGCCGACTCGCGCACGAAGCGCGCCGCGTCGAGCTTCACCAGGCGCGGGTCGCAGCAGACCTGGCGCAACTTCGTGAGCGCGCCGAGGATCGACACGGCGGAGGCGGCGAGGCCGTTCTTGGCGATCGTGCGCCGCACCTGTGCGTGGGCGGCGACGCGGATGTGCTCGTAGAGTTCGCGCTGCTTGCCCGTCAACTCCACGGGCACGAGCACCTGCGTCTTGGGCGGTAGCTCCTTCGCCACCTGAGACTTCATGCGCCGCAGCAGATAGGGCTTCACGCGCTCGCGCAGGACGCTCAGACGCTCGGTGTCCGCCGCCTGCTCGATGGGCTGCCGGTACCAGTGCTTGAAGTGCTGCGCGCTGCCGAGGAAGCCAGGGCTGACGAAGTCGAAGAGCGCCCACAGCTCGCCTAGATGATTCTCCACGGGCGTGCCGGTCAGGCACAGGCGATGGCTAGCCTCCAGGCTGCGCGCGGCGAGGTGCGTGCGGCTGCGCGGGTTCTTGATCGCCTGCGCCTCGTCGAGCACCAGGAGATGAAACGGCTCGCCTTCGAGGCGCTCCTGATCGCGCACCAGGATCGGATAACTCGTGAGCACGAGGTCGACCTGCGCGAGGCGCGAGTAGAGCGCGTGGCGCCCCGGCCCCTGCAGCACGAGCTGCCGCAGGCTCGGCGCGAAGCGAGACGCCTCACGGGACCAGTTGCCGATCAAGCTCTTGGGCGCGACCACCAGCGCCGGCCGGGTGAGCCTGCCCGCGGCCTTCTCGACCATGATGTGGGCGAGGGTCTGGAGCGTCTTGCCCAGGCCCATGTCGTCCGCGAGCACGCCCCCGACGCCCTCGGCGACCAGGCCCTGAAGCCAGGCGAGGCCCTGCTCCTGATACGGGCGCAGCGTGGCGTGCAGCCCCTCCGGCGCAGCCTGCTCGAGGGCACGCTGACGACTCGGACGGATGTGCTTCAAGCTGCTCGTCGTGCCCTCGAAGCGGATGGCCTCACCCTCTTGGGCGAAGAGCCCGTCCAACGCCGCGACCGCGCCCGTGCCCATGGAGGAGCAGCCGAAGCGCGCCTGCCCCGCGTGCTCACCGTCGTAGAGCTCGACCACGACGCGCATCAGCGCGCGCAGGCGCTCACTGCTGACCACCAGGTGTTGACGACCGGCGATCGGGATCGCGAGCAGGCGTTGGCGCGCGAGCAGCGCCTCGAGCCCGCCATCCCCGCAGGCGTCCGCCAGAAGATCGAGCAGCTGAGGCAGAAGATCGACGCGACCGTGCTCCGTGTCGACGCCCAGCTCGAGCTGAAACCAGTCGACGCGCTCTTCCACCGGGCGCAGCGAGGCGTACCACTCGGGCCTGCCCGACGTGACCTGATGCGCGTAGCGCGAGTCGATGTCGACGTCGAAGCCCAGCGCCTCGAGCTTGGGCAGAGCCTCCGCGGTGAAGGCGCAGGCGCGGTGCACGTCGCCGTCGAGACGCACGACGTAGTCGGCCTCGACGTCGGGCGGCACGGCGAGGTGCTCGAGACAGTCGAGCTCCACGGCCCCGAAGCTCTCGAGCAGGCCACGGAAGTGCGCCTCGGCCCCATAGTCCCGCTCCAGGGCGCGAGCACCTCCCGCCTCGGCGCAGAACACGCGGCTGCGCTCGTCCGAGGCGCCGACCTCGAAGCCAGGGTAGGCGAAGGAGAGGCGGATCAGTCCCACCTCGAGCTCCTCGAGGCGCTCACCAAAGCCCAACTCGTCCACGAAGACGGTCTCGGTAAAGAGCCGCAAGCGAGGCCTCGGCGCGAGCGAGGCGGGAGCGCGGGTGTCGGGCGAAGGGGAAGCGAGGTCGGGTGCGGGGACGATCATGCTCTCGTGGGGTGCAGGGAGAGCCGACTAGATCAGACGCTGGATCCCCTGTCGATCCTGAACGTGAGGGCGGATCACGTTCGAGACGTGGCAGCCCGGCCCCGCGGCGCACGCTGCCGAGGGCGTCGAAGCGCGCGGTGGGGCCGGGTCACGGAATCTCAGCACAGCTCAACAGGGTTGGCCTGGGACGACTACGCCCCTGCCAGCGCTTCATCGACGACGCGCTGAACGCTTGCGATGAACACACCAAAGCTCCGTGAACGATTCTCGCCCGCGAGGTTCAGATGCGGCGCGATTGCCCGGGAACCGGCCACTTTTTGGTAGACCCCCCCTGTGAGTGCATCGAGCTCCTTCGAGGGCGCGTAGACAGCGTCGGGGTCACGCAGCTTCTGGGTATCGCGCTTCGCCGACAGGCCAGTAACGTGCAGGCTCCGCTCTACCGCCGCCAGGTCTCCAAGGTACCAGCTCTCCAGCTCGCGACAGGCCACGCGCACAAGCGTCTCGGCATGGCAGGCCTGCTCGCACAACTCGACCAGCCGCGTCTTCACGTCCTTGCAGTCGGCCGAATCCTGATCGCGTAGCACGACGAAGCGCGTGTTAGGCAGTCGCCAGAGACGCATCCTGCGGACAAGCTGCTTCTCGAGATCTTGCTTCCCTTCGAAGACGACAAAGCGAAGTTTCACCGACTCCGTGGGGACGAAGCGCGGCAAGAGGCCCTCGAGCAGCACACGTGCGGACAGCTCCTCGAGGAAGAAGACCAGCGTGATCATCGAGGATCTGCTCCTTCAAAGAACCCCTGTTTCCAGAGATAGCCCATTTGATCACCGTCCTCCATGTAGGCTCTGACTTGCCGGTCTTCACGCGCACGCTGCGCTCCGGTATAGCCATTTTCTTTTCGCAACCAGAACACCTCATCCAATTCGACGGCGTTGAGAAAATCCGGCGAATGTGTCGAAACGAACACCTGGCCACCTCGCTTGGCATAGGCGCGAAACTCCTCGGCCAACTCGGCGAGGAGGGCCGGGTAGAGCTGACTCTCGGGCTCCTCCACACAGAGAAGCGGGTGAGGTGCTGGATCATAGAGCAGCACCAAGTAGGCGAACATCTTGATCGTGCCGTCAGACACGTATCGATCGATGAACGGCTTGTCGAAGGAGAGGTCCTTGAATCCGAGGAGGAGTCGACCGTCCTGGGTAAGAATCGGTTCCACGTCCTCGATACCCGGAACCCGCCGCTTCATCGAGGCGATGATGTCATCGAACACGTCGCGGTGGTTGTCGTAGAGGTTGCGCGCGACGAGCTGAAGGTTGTCACCCGTAGCAGACAGGTGCTCATCGTAACCCGCCGCGTCCTTCGTCCCGCGCGCAGAGTCGATGTGAAAATCGGACACATGCCACTGTTCGATGAGGTGGCGAAAAGCACTGGCGGCCTTGAAGCGCGAAAACTGGCCGAGCCCCTTCACTGCGAGGATATCGGGCGCGTCAAGGGACTGCTCCTCACGGGTCAGTTCTTCGTCGGGTTTGTTGAAGTCCTCTTCATTCGAGATCGCATAGCCAGAACCTCTTCTGAAATCGAGGAAGTGGAAGGGGGAGCCATGTCGGCCGCGCTTGTAGCGCAAGATCTCTCGCTCGACGATGACGCCTCGTGCGCCTTGACCCACATCGAGCACGTATGTGACCAAGCGGTCCACACCGGATATGTTCATCCTGAATTTAATCTCGATTTGCAGCGTAGCATCGCCTGAGCCACGGCTGAGTAGTTCAGCCATGCCTCCCCGCTTCTGAACCGCACTCTTCACGTTAAATGTGAGGCAGTCCTTGAGGAAGCCGAATACATCAAAGAACGTAGACTTCCCCGTACCATTCGCGCCGACAAGCACGCAGAATGCGGGCACATCATCCATGTCCAAGTCTTTGAATGCCTTGAAATTCTTGAGGTAAATAGACTCGATCTGCATTGTGCATTCTCCGTATGATCAAATCTGGCAACTTCGATGACGGGAACGGCCACTTCGAGCACCAAAAGCCCGCTATGGGTCGAGCGTCGCGATCGTCCCACAGCTGCGGTCCCGACAAGGTCGTCGCCGAACCCGGAGACATTACCATATGGTCCGAAAGCAGGACGCAATCACGAGGTGCGGTCGTACTCGCGGGCGCCGAAGTGGCTGAGCTTGGTGTCGGGGTCGTAGAGGCCGCTGGCGTAGCCGAAGAGGGTGGTGCCGGGGGCGGTGTCGCGCAGGACCTGGCCGAAGGGCCCGTAGTCGATCTCCTGCAGCACGGCGCCGGTGGCCACGTCCACCACGCGGCGGGCGAGGCCGTCGAGCAGGTAGCTCACCACACGCCCGTCGGGCAGCGTGGCCGAGCGCAGATGCCCCAGTGAGCCGTAGCCGTAGGTGGTCGTGCCCGCAGCGTCCGTGCGCCTCGTGCGGCGGCCGGCCGCGTCATGAGTGCATGCGATGTTACAGTTCTCTTGGCTTTGGCGAGTTCACTTCGACCTTAGCGTCCGACGCCAGCGCATCAGCTCTTGAACACTGCGAGGAGGGATCTGCCCCTCGAGATCGGGGTTTCCTTTGACGGTTGGAATCACGGCAGCTGCCTGTTTCCACGCTTCTATGGAAGGCACGCCCTGCTGCTCGAATTGCGCGCAGAGACGCATCCTGTCGTGGATTCCGTCGTCGAACGGATGCCCCTCGAGGATCCACCGCTGTTCTGCCTCGACCCAGATCGGCCACTCCCCGCAGATATCTGGAAAGGCTTGGGCCAGCTTGGCGATGATGCGTGTCTCCTCCGCGTGCCACACTCTTCGAGAGTCGACGTTCTGAGCTTTTCCATCAAGCTCAGATATCAGTGTGATGATCGGTCCTCTGGCAAGCAACCGATAGAGAATCTCCTTATTTCGAGGCGACCGGTAGAGCACCTCGCTGTGCCCGCGCTCGACATTGTTGATGGTGAAGTCGGTGGCATCGCGTGAGACATAGGTCCTGGGATCGTCGTACCCTGCGGCACGAAACGCCTGCGCGCGCGTGCGAAAGGTGACCTCATCAAGATCTACGCCAAAGTAAGCGGCGAGCCGTCGCAAGTCGAGGAAAAGTTGATTCAGATCTCTTGCCGTGATCTTCTGGTTCATACCTACCTCCGCTCGAGGGTTCCATTGTCCACGAGATTCACCACAGAATCAGGGAGTTTGTGCTGTGTGCCGAGGCCAGCGTGGCCGAGCGCAGATGCCCGAGGGAGCCGTAGCCGTACATCGTGGTGCCGGCGGCGTCCGTGCGGCTCGTGCGGCGGCCGGCCGCGTCGTAGCCATAGCTCACGGCGCCCTGGCGCAAGAGCCTGTCCTGCGCGTCAATGTCCACGCAGCCGGGCGCGACGCAGCTTCCCTCCGGTGTGCTCCAGCCGATGCGGTGACCCGCAGCGTCGTACGCATAGTGCCAGGTCGGCGTGGCTGCGCCGTCTTCGTACACCTCGGTCAGCCGGCCGGCGTCGTCGTGGTCGAAGCTCCAGTCCCGCGCGAAGGCCGCGCCCGTCTCGCGCCAGCCCGCCGCCTGCCCCGCGCGGTCGTAGTCGACGCCCACGTCGAAGCGGCCGCCCGCCCAGGTCGTGCTGCGCGAAGTCAGCGCGCCGAAGCCGTCGAACCCAAAGCTCGTGCTCACGCCGCCGACGCTCAGCGTGCTGGGCAGGCCGCTCGCCGCGTCACGCGTGAAGCTCAGCGGACCCGCCGACATCAAGAGCCCGTCGCGGTCGCGGCCCAGCGTGATGGCCGGGGTCGCGTCCACCGTGACGCTCGACACCCGCCCCAGCGTGTCGTAGCCGCGCGTCACCATGCCAACGACGCCCCCAGACCACGACTCGCTCAGCAAGAGCGGTCCATCGCGCAAGAAGTGGGTCGCCACCGCGCCCGCAGTGTTCGGCATGCTCAGGTCACTGAGCTTGCCGCTCGTGGCGTCGTACCCCAACGTGAGCGTGCCCTCGGCGAGCACGAGGTCCGTCGGCCGGCCGCTCGCCGCGTCACGGTGCGTGAGCACGTGCACGTCGCCGCTGTCGTAGCCAATGCCGAGGCCGTCGTCGTCGCGTGTGTAGATCGACGGCACGGGCCCGCTCGCCAGCGCCGGAGGGTCATGCCGGCTCACGAGACCATGGTCGTCGAGCGAGAAGACGTGGTCGCCCGTGCCAAGTGGCGTGATGGAGAAACGCTCGAACTCGGCGAACGTGTCCATTCAGAACGCGCGCCCGCGTCGAAGTCCCTGCGTCGTAGACCGATTGCTCATCGCCCGAAGCTCGCACGGTCGCTCGCGCTTCAAGAGTGCCTGCCAGCCGACCGTGTACGCAGTGCCAGCAGTGCCACCACGAAAAACCCGCCTTCTACGAAGGATAATCCAGACATGATCAGGATTATTCGATACATGGATCTGGGAGGCCACGCCCAGGGTCGGACGTGGTCGGCGTCGCATCTTCTTCCTGACACCAGAACAGCCATCGGACGCCCGACTTCGGGTGAATCCGATATCTGTTGGTCAGGCGGACGAGCGTCCACAAGAAGCACGGGTTCGTTGCAGCCTGGAACACGAAGTTGCATGTCATACCCACCTCCGTACTCCGGAGGCTGAGATCCATGCTCCGTCGCCTGCAAGACGGTTGCAATACGTATGGTGCCTCCAGCATCACTATCTTCTTCATTTGTTACGACGCCAATAATGGCGGCCGACAGGATCAAACAACAGGCCACGGAGGCTCCCGCCGCAGCCAGGACCCACCACCTATTCGTTGGAGAAAGTTGCAGGAGGCGTACGAGTAAGAGCTCGAGCGCGATCGCGAACGGAATGACTAGGGCGGGTAGAATGCACAGGAACATGTGTTAATTGCGGATCCCAAGTAACTGAGATGGTGAGCGTGAATGTATCGATAACTAGAATGGACTCGGCGGAGTTGACATTGGACCCGACTCGAGGGGGTTCAGGTAGTGGGCTGCTGCGTTGAGATCGTTTGCATCATTTAGCGGATGCGGAACGTGTCAACGAGTTTGAGACAGCCATGATGAGAAATCTATGAAGCGATCGCGGCACGGAAGGCCGTGTCGGGCAAAGGGCTG
>JAADHO010000398.1 GCA_013151775.1 Deltaproteobacteria bacterium
CACCGTCGCCGTGGTCACGGCTCCGTGAGCCCAGCCTCAGACCCCGCGACAAGCCCGGGACGACTCCCCATCAACTACGCGGGCCGGCACAATGAGGTCAGGCTTCACGGGCAGGCGTCCCAGAATCACATCCAGCTCGAACTCGCTCGCTGTGTGCTTGAACTCGCCGAGCACATACTGTCTTGCTGAGCGCGAGTCCAGCGTCGAGTTGGATCGTGCCGGTTTCTTGGCGCGCACAGCCATAGTGATGGGGATAGCCGTGGATACTGGTGGCACGAGCGCCCTCCCGCCTACTCTGGGGAGGCCGACGTGGACTTCTCACCCCGTTCTGACGGACGAAGTCCCGCGCGGTCTAGTCGAGTCGAGCAGTGTCGCTCGGCGAGGCCCGGCCGCCCGAACCCGAACAGGCACCGGCCGAGTGACGCTCAGCTCGCCGTCGTGCTGACCTCGAATGCCGTGGAATCGCTGTGGTCCACGTAGAAGGTGCGGTCGAAGTCCGAGCGGAAGGTAAGGTCTCGAATCATCACGCTCCACGTGCCGCTCGCGAGCCGGCCTCCTCCGACCAGCACGAGCCAGATCGGCCCATCGACGTTGGCGCGATATTTGGGCAGCTTGGCGTTCTTGTTCACGACGTGGCGGTGCGCTTGCGCAACGAGCCGGCGGCCTGGTCCGTGAGCGCCGGTGCCGACCCAAGGCTCGTCGGACGCGCTCATGGACACGCTGTCCAAGTAGTGGACGCCGTAGCCATCCAGTGCGGCGCCCTCGTATGTGTGGTCACGGCATTCGGCGTCGACGTGGCCCCGGGCCAGGCGGACGATCCCGTCTGCTTCGGGTTTCCACGAAGCACCAGCCATCTCGGCGAGGCGCTCCGTGTGAGCGCTGAGGCAGATCCCCACCTTGATCCCTCTGTCTTCGAGACGCTCCCGAACACCACGCTTTAGATGGCCATAGCTCCCCATGCCATTCGCGATTGCCTCGTCAGCGAGCTCCACGACCTCGACCCCGACGCAGGATCCATCGCTCAGTTCGAGGACGAAGTCCGGCGCCTCCCGCGTGACGATGTGCGCCACGTCTACGCCAATATCGACCTTGGCCATCAGCAACTCGAGTGCCGCACGCTCCGCAGCCTTGGCGCTCTGGCGTGTCACTTGGCACCCGCTCGCTTCGACCGAGTCTTGCTCGACCTTGCTCGCCGCTCTGCCTGGATGCGGTCGAACTGGCGCGCCATGGTTTCGCGAACCAGGCCCTTGCGACGATAGCGATCCGGCGCGGGATGGCGGCAGGCACCGCGCCGGGGGATGTACGACGCCATCGTCGGCGTGATCCACGAAGCCGCCACGATCACTCCACTGAACCGCGTGCACGCTGGAACTCGTAGGACTCCAACAGGAAGCCGGCCACAGTCTTGGCAGCGTTGACAACGACTCGGGCGTGATGGGGCGCGGGCTTCCGTACGCGCGCGTGTCCATCGCTGATGCGATTGCGCAACGGAGCGAGACCCGCAACCACGGTGACCAGCCCGCGAACGACATCCTTGAAACGCGCATCGAGGTCGTCTCGCTCCGTGTCCATCTTCAGCAGTTTCGCGACCTGCTTGAACTGCCTGGGCAAATCGCCCTTGTGGCTCCCTGCGCTTCCGGAGATGCGTCTCTCAATCTCGCGGAGTGTCGCCTCCAGCAGAGTGCGTGCTGTGGTCACAGCACCTTCAAAATCGTCCTGCGCCAAGCGCACGTCGCACTTCTCCTCCATCTCCAGGATGTACTCGTCAGATAGGACGTCATCGATCCGTGCGGGCGCCGGCAGGGCGACGGCCCCGCTCGACACAAGCACCCACCGGTTGCCGGATGCGGTGAGGCGAAGCCCATCGTGCTTCAGAAACTCGTTCAGGTGCCGCGCTACCGCCGCGACATCGAAGTCCGTGCCTTCGTAGTCGCAGGGTCGAACCGCCGCCTCGACGACAAGGACGAGGTCGGGAGTCCCGTTCACACTCTTGAGCCAGGCTTTCGCATTCCACTGGCGACTGCCGTCAAGCCTTGCGGGTGCCTGGAGTTTGAGATCCTCGTGAAAGAACTCATAGATCCGTGCGTGGCTGCGATACGGCGACACCAGCTCTTGGCATCCGACTGCGTTATCCCCGCAGATCACCGCCGACACCGCGTCCATGGTCCTGAAGCTGAGAGTGGGTTGAAGGGTCATGGCCTTCGGCTTGAGCGTCCACGCTTCTTCTTGGGCGCCTCGGTATCGCGCCGGGCTCGGATGCGTTCCAGCAGAGCGGATGCAGGCTCGTCGGTTGGGTCTTGGGGCACGAGCTCGCCGCGGAAGGCCTTGGCGAGGATTGCAGCGCCGAGGCTCTCAGTGCGGTGCTCGCAATCCCGAAGCGTTGCTGCAATGACGCCGCATCGCGCAAGAATAGCCGTCGCGGACTCGGCCAAGCGCGCGGCCTCCGCCAGCGGTGGTACAGGAATTGGAAGTGTGCGCAAATTGTCCAAATTCAGACCCGGCTTCCCTCCTCCGTAGGCCAGCCGCTTTAGGATGCCTCGGCCTCCGGCCATGGTGATGAGCCAGAGGTGAGTGAACACGGACAGGCTGGGGATTATCGGCCTGGCGAGCGCAACGTGCTGGCTCACGTAGGCCTCTTCAAGGTCCGCATCCACGTGGGCGGCTCTGGTGACGTTCGCACCGGTGATGGTTACGAGGACGTCATCGCGTTGTAATCGCGTGCGCGTGCCTTCTGACGTGCCGCGCAACGCGACGTGGGCGACCGTGTCCAGTAGCAGCTGGTCCTTGTTGATGTCCTGTGACCTGATGAACACGGCTCCATCGTTCGCGTAGTAGCGGCCCCATCCACGGGATCCGCTCGTGATCAGGCTCGTCATGCTGTTCCAACTCGCCCACCGCCATCCTTCGGGCAGCGCGGGCAAGTCTCTTGCGTCGACCGGCTCCGGCTCCTTGTACTTCGCCTTCCACTTGTCGTTCTTGGGCTCTTTACCCTTGGCGCGCTGTTTGGCGAGGTAGTCTTCTTCCCAGCGGCGGCGGCGTTCGGTGCGGATGCGTTCGAGGAGCTGGTCGGCGGGTTCGACGTCGGGGTTTTGGGCGCGCCAGTCGGCCGTGAGGTCGCCTCGGAAGGCTGCGGCGAGGACGGACTGGCGGAAGCGCTCGAGGAGCGGCGGGATGGCGTCGAGGGCCTCCTTCGCGCGCCGGCTCCGGGCCATCAGCGCGTCGATCTTGTCGACGATGCGGCGTTGCTCGTTGAGGGGTGGGACTTGGACTTCTATCCCACGAAATCGCTTCAAACTCACCTTCTGCTGGGCGACGCCTTTGGACTCAGCCAGCACGGCTTCCCGCATCTGCGGCGATCGCAGCCAGTGAAGAAGGAAGCTCTCCGTGGTTAGGTCGCGGTTCGCCGTCAGCTTGATGCAGTCCGCCGTGATGATTGCGGGCGGACGATGGGTCGGATACAGCGCCGTGTCGCCGGGTGGGTCACCCATCTTCGTGATGAGCAAGTCGCCGGGCGAGACTGAATGGGAGGACAGCTCACGGGCCTTTCTCACGCCAACGTATTTGGTGCCCAGGCCTCCGAAGGTCTCCGACCGGATGTCTCTGACGAAGACCAGTGGCACTCCCTCGTCTCGGTAGTCCGCGACTCTCAAGTTGCTGCCGAACGGACCGATAGTCAGCGCGTTCCTCAGGTCGCAGGCGAGTTCAGCGATCGACGCAGCGCTCCATCCCGGAGGCAGCTTGTCGCCGCTCACTCGCCCGCCTCCGCGCTCACTGCGGGCGTCTCCAACAGCTCGCTCAACGCCTCCAGCTCCGCCATGGCGATCTGCAGGTGGCCGATGATCTCCGCGGCGATCTCGTCGGGCTCGCCGAGGTCTTCGTGGTCGGGCGCGTCGTCGTCGCGGAGCCATGAGATGTCGAGGTTGTCGCCGCGCTTGGCGATCTCGTCACGCGTGAACTTGCGGAAGCGACCCTCTTCCCCCTGGTCCTTGCGCTTCGAGCCTCCATCCGGCTTCTTGCCGAACGCCTTCTCGAACTCCGCGAAGTGTGTACGCGTCAGGGGCGTGCGCTTGCCGAACTTCGGCATGTTGGTGCGCATGTCGAAGACCCACACCGCCTTGGTGTTGCCCTCGTCCTTCTTGCCTCGCCGGAAGAAGAGCACGTTCGTCTTCACACCCTGCGCGTAAAAAATGCCCGTGGGCAGGCGCAGGATCGTGTGGAGGTCGCACTTCTCCATCAGGTCCTGGCGGATCTTCGTGCCCGTGTTCTCCTCGAAGAGCACGTTGTCGGGCAGCACCACCGCCGCTCGGCCGCCGGGCTCGAGGCCGCGGTAGATGTGCTGCAGGAAGGCGAGCTGCTTGTTGCTCGTGGGGAACGTGAAGTCGTCGCGCGTCGGCCCGCCGCCGCCCTTCTTCGTGCCGAAGGGCGGGTTGGTCAGGATGATGTTGGCCTTCGGCAGGCTCGCGCCCACACCGGAGAGGCTGTCCCCACGCTCGAAGTGTCCGCGGATGCCGTGGAGCATCAGGTTCATCAACATCAGGCGATGCGTCTCGGGCACCAACTCCACGCCCACGAACGCGTGCCGCGCCATGAACGTCTGGAGCCGCTCGTCGACCTCGAAGTAGTCGTCCGTCTGCTTCCGCATGAAGGCGTCTGCCGCGATCAGGAAGCCGGCCGTCCCCGCGGCCGGGTCCTGGATCACCTCGCCCGGCTGCGGCTTCACCAGCGCGACCATGCTGTCGATCAGCGCGCGCGGCGTGAAGTATTGCCCCGCACCCGACTTCTTCTCGCCCGCGTTCTTCTCCAGCAGCCCCTCGTAGAGGTCGCCGAGCCCTTCCTGCTTCGCGTCGTACCAGTCGAGCGCGTCGATGTCGGCCACCAGCTTCGAGAGCGTCGCCGGCTTCCGAATCGACGTCGCCGCGTCCGCGTAGATCGCCAGCACGATGCCTTCCGTCTTGGTGCCGAGGTGCAGCAGCAGCTCCCGGTAGAACGTCTGCTGCTCCATGCCGATTTCCGAGACCAGGTCCTCCCAGCGATAGCCCTCGGGTAGCGAGTAGCGCCGCCGCTGATCGCGCGTCTCCTGCTCCATCTTGAGGAAGAGGATCCAGGTCAGCTCGGTCACATACTGGTGGTAGGTGATCCCGTCGTCGCGCAGCACGTCGCAGAGACGCCAGAGCTTCTGAACGATGTCGTGTGTAGTGGTCATCGTGGCCGGGAGTGTGCCTGATGCCGGAGGTTTGGCACATGGTGCACGGGATGCCCCGGAGGCGTTCCTGCTTCCGTCAGTGCTCTGCGCCATCCTCAACTTCGCAAAGCACGAGGTCCCCGCTCGTGGCGTCCTCGGGCGGCCACCGGAAAGAGATCTGGCTGGCGCGCCCGGCGCTGACCAGCACTTCCCGGGGCTCGGCTGCTGGACGGCGCAGGTTGCCGTTCAGTTTTCGCAGCTGGGAAGCACCTGTGCGGTCATTGGACTTGTGCTCGAGTACATGCCACTTGACGCCATCTTCCAGAATCTCGGCCCAAACGCCGTCCAACTCTCGGTGCTCAATCTGGGTTCGCGAGTCGAGGATCTTGACGTTTGCGAGAAAAACCAGCACAGGCGCGTCGGCCAGCACATTTGCGGAGATATCGGCAGCAAGCCGATCCTGCACCGCTTCGAGTTCTCGCCTACGCGTCTCGACCTCAAGATGCGAGAGGTAGTCCTTGAGCCTCCGAAGAGCCTCTGCTGGGCTATCGGCCAGGATGCAGTAGCCGACCCGGTCGTCACCGGTCGGGACACTCTGAAGGATCACCCTGAACTCTGGCTTGAGAGCGATCTCAAGGAGACGAGCACCGAACCGCGCGTAGGAACGCCAGAGCACTCGGTTTTGCGCGGGATCGCGCGCCGGCATCCGTCCACATATCGCTGCCAGATTCTCTGCAATGCACCGCAGTGCGGGCGAGTTAAGTCGACCATCATCGTAGATATCGCATGTGAGGTGACGAACACCCGGCGTAGGGGAGACGAACGCGTGCCACTCGGACTCGCCGGTACTGCCTTGGCTTGCCAAGGCCTTCCACCGTATGGACTCGGCCAGCCAATCGGTCTCACGTCCCGGGAGTTCCACGCGTAGGAAGCGGTGCTGCGTGTGTTCACGGGAGGTCGGCCAGTCTGGAGGAGTTGCGAATAGCTTCAACAGGATGGTGTCGAGTGCCTCGTCACTCTTTGTATGCGTGTCCCACCATCGATTGAACTGAATCACATGATCTTCGACCAAGCGTGTTGATTTTGGAGATGAGAATATCGCCCAGTGCTGGTAGCGAGCGTGGGCGTCAAGTAGAGATAGAAGTTCGTTTCCGTCGGCGCTGTGTTCGTGAAGCGCTAGACCGTTGCGATCGTGCAGCCTGTCCACAACATCTCCGCTCTGTGCACCCACAAGTGCCGTAACAAGTCCACCGATCCCAGAAAAGTAGTGAATCTTGTCAGATGCGAGTTGACGGGCACGATCGTAGGCCCAGCGGGCTCTCTTGAGTCGAGCGGGTCGGTCGATGAACGCTCTGAGACAGGATACTGCGATTTCTCGGTTTTGCCCCTGTAGTCGCGAAGCTCGCCAAGCCGCCATTACGTAGAAGAATCGATGCATCCGGCGATCGGCGACGATCGTTGCGCAAGTGCCTCGCAGCATCGGGTCTATGCCAGCCAGAAGCCTGTCCCGAACGCTGGCGTCTGCGGCGACGTGAGCAAGCAGCGCTCGTTCAGTCGCAAACGTGCCGAACAGGTGGCCGGCGTTCGCCGTAAGTGCCCACATCTGAGCTACTTCAAGCTTCGTGAGGTCCTTGCCAGCTACCTGTACGCCTGATCCGCTACCCAGGCCGAGCTGAGGATGATGCTGTTTGATCTGCAGGAGAATACCGAGTATGAGAAATGCATATTCGCAGCGATTCCTGACAACAACGCCTAGAGGGCTGAGCGCTCCGAGGTGGGGAATGCGATTTAGTTGAAACGCATTCCAGTCAGTTGAAGTCACGAAGGTTTGAGCTACGCCAACTGCGCTATCTCGGCCCTTTTCGACTTCCGGTGCAAGCATTTTCTCCAATACGAGGAAGACGGTCCGATTCAGATGTGCAGTCCTGGATTCCGGATCTCCATCCACGAAAGCTCCCATCAAGGAGCGCCAGAGATCGGGGTTGCGACGCAGTTTCTGCATGAGCTGGACAGGCACGACCTTTCTGAGATTGGACAAGGAGCCGGCGGCCTCCCGCATCCGTTGACTCACGCTGGTCAGAATGGTTTCGTTGTGTTGCTCCCGACTCACGCCTGCTCCTTCCACACGTCGTCCGCCAGCTTGCCGAGCACGGCGTCCAGGTGGCCATCGAAGAGCTTGTTCAGGCGGTTGAAGCCGCCGCTCTCGGCGAAGCGTCCGGAGTCGAGGGCTTCTCGATCCACGACCGTGTTCGCCTTCATCTGCTCGGCAATGCGCTTGAGCCACTTGCGCTGGTGCACGTCCCAGGGCTTCGAGCTGAGGATGGTGGTGAGCGCCCGGTCTACGCGCTGGTCGTAGGGGACGAGGGCGTCGCCGAGCGCGGCCTGCCGGATGTAGCCGACCACGGAGGCCGCGATGTTCACGTTCGAGAGCTCGCGCCAGGCCGTGCGTAGGCTGGGCTCGCCGAAGCCGGCCTCGTCGAGCGCCAGCTTCAGGCCCTTGAGCTGCGCACGCGTCAGCTCGCGAGGTCGCTGCGTCACCACCACCAAGGCCGGCATCTCGTTCATGTTCGCGCGCACGAACTCGGCGAAGGCGTCCAAGTAGTCGCGCGGACGCGTGCGGCCCGCACCGTATCCGTGGGACACCTCGACCAGTTCATCCTCGTGGTCCGAGATCAGGATGCGCGCCTCGCCTCCGAGCTTGCGGTCGAGAAAGCTCCCGAGGTCGGGCTTGGCGCGGAAGATGTCCGCGGCCTCCTTTGTGGAGACGTGCCTCAGCGTCTCGAGGAACGCCTCCATGTCGTCCCCGGCGAGGTGCTCGAACTGCTCGGCCGCTTCGCCACGCAGGCGGCGCTTCTTGCGGTGGAGCTTGGCCATCAGCTCGCCGAGCACGAAGTCGCGGGTGTCGGCGTCCTCGGAGGCGCAGAGCTCCTCGACCAGCTGCGTGAAGCTCGTGCTGCGGCCCGCAGCGACGGGCTTCATGTCGGTCACTCCGTCGAGCGCGGCGTAGAGATCCACCGCGTCGAAGATCCGGAACACCTCCTTACCAATCTCGGGGCAGAGGCGCGTGGCGCGTCCGAGCATCTGTTCGTAGAGGATGCGCGAGCCGACGCGGCGCAAGAACACGAGGTTCGCGATGCTCGGCACGTCGATGCCCGTGGTGAGCAGATCGACCGTGACCGCGATCGTCGGCTTCCGTTCGTTCTTGTAGCGCCGGATGAGCTCGCGCGGCCGGTCTGCGGCGCCCGTGATCTTCTGAATCGCCGCCTCGTCGATGTCGCCCAGGCGCTCGACGTAGGCTTCTCGGAGCACCCGCACGAAGAGATCCGCGTGGCGGTCGTTGGCGCAGAACACCAGCGTCTTCTCGAGTCCCTCCGGATCGATGTGCTTTACCAACTCGCGCGCCACCACGCGGTTGAAGTTCTCGGTCACCACCTTGCGGTTGAAGCCCTCGACCTCGATCTGCACTTCGTCGGGTAGCAGCCAGAGCTGCGCGGATTGCGTCTTCGGCGAGTAGGTCGCGACCTCTTCGCCCGCCTTCCAGGTGATCCCGTCCTGCGCCAAGGCCGTCACGATTCGCACCGGCGGTTCGTGGTCCACCAAGTACCCGTCGACGACCGCCTCGGGGTAGCTGTAGGAGAACACGGGGTCACCGAAGATCTCGCGCGTGTGCAGCGCGGGCGTGGCGGTCAGTCCGATCTTCACTGCGTCGAAATGCTCGATGACCGCGCGGTACTTCGAGATGTAGTCACGCTGACTGCGGAACCCCATCTCCATATCGCTCATCTCGGCGTCCAACGTGAAGCCGCGGTGGCTCTCGTCCACGACGATGCAGTCGTAGGTGTCGACCGGCGGCGGCGAGTCGCTGAAGAGAGTGCGCCTCAGCATGGCTTGGATGGTCGCGATGTGTAGGCGCGTGGCGGTCTCGAGCCCGTCGCTCTCGAGGCCTTGCAGGTCGAAGACCTCGGCGAAGGTCTTGAGCTGGTCGACCTTCACCTCCTTGAAGGCGCCCTCCGCTTGCTCGCCGAGCGCGGAGCGGTCCACGACGAAGAGAACGCGCCGGAAGCGGCCGGCCTTCAGCAGGCGGTACACCAGGCCGATGCAGGTGCGGGTCTTTCCGGTGCCGGTGGCCATCGCCAGCAGCAGCTCCCGCTGCCCTTTCTCGATGGCGCGCTCGACCGCGCGGATTGCGGCGTCTTGGTAGTATCGAAGCCCGAGATTCTCGACCGGGTCGGCTTCGAGCTTTTGGTAGGCCGCCTGGTGGTCTTGCGCCAGCAGCTGCGACAGACCTTCGGGCGTGTGCCACCCGTCGAGGGCGCGCGGCAGGTTGGTCGGCAGCCGCGCATCCAGAAACCAGACGCCGCTCTCCTCCACGATTTGCTTGAGGTAGGGCCTACCATTCGTGGCGAAAAGGAAGGGCACCCGATAGTCGGACCAGGGGCCTCCTGCGGGCTGCACGTCGTTATCAAAACCGACGCTGCGCGCGTAGCGCTGGCTCTGGCCCAACGCGCTGACGACGCTGCGCCGGGAGCGCTTGGCCTCGACGATGCCGATCAGCTGCAGGCCCACGAAGAGGGCGTAGTCGGCCGGGCCGGAGGCCGTGGGCCACTCGGCGATAGCGGTGTTCCTGCCCTTCTGAGGTCGCGTCCCGCGGCTATGGCGCATGACGCGACTGTCCGCCTCCCAGCCCGCGTCCCGCAGCTGTTGGTCGATCAGCTTGCGTGTCTCCGCTTCCGTGAGGTCGAGATGCGTGCCGGCGTCCGACGCCTGCGCGACCATGTGCTGCAACGCGTCTTGCTGCTCGGCTGCGGGCTTCTCCGCCACCGTGGCCTGAATGGCGACCATCTCCTCGTCGCGCGCGGCCGCCAGCTCGTCGAAGGCGGCGTCGGTCGCCACCAGCTTCGCCTGGAGCGCCGCGAGCTTGCGCTCGTAGTCCTCGCTCAGTTCGCGCGCGTACTCGAGGACTTCTTGGACCTCGGCACGCCCGGCGGGATCTTTCGCGGCCTCCGCGCGCAGCTCCTCGAGCTCGGCCCGCAGGTCCGCGGAGGCATCTTGCGGCGGGGCCGGCGGCACGAAGGCGCCTGGCTTGAAGCCGTGGGGCACGAGGTCGAGGGTCTTCAGCACGGCGAGACCGAGCCGTCGAGCCATCTTGAGCTGGTGCAGGGCCTCGCCGCTCGTGCCCTCGCCCTCGTGCGACGCGCGGTTGCCGGCCATGCGCAGGCCATGGAAGAGCTGGGCCACCTCCGGGTGCAGCAGACCGCGCGAGCGGAGATCGTGGATCAGGTCATGCTGCTTCTCGTCCGGCCGCAGGCGCAGCCCCGCCTGCGCGGCCAGCTCCCGCGCCAGGCGCTCCCCCAGCAGGCGCAGCCGCATCAGGCAAGCCGCCGGGTCCAACGTGAAGAGCAGCTCGGCCTGCGCGCCCAACGTGGCCAGCGAGTCGTCGAGCCTGCCGAGCACGCTGAAGTTCCCCGACGCCGCCGCGCTCACTCCCATGCAACCGAGGTTACCCTAAGTCTCGGTGACCAGGATCGAGCATTTCCCAAGCGCCGCCCCTCGGTCCATGCCAACGCGCCTGCGCCCGAAGGCAAGCGGGCCTAGGGTCCCCGCGCGCAGCGCCGGCCAAAGGCCGGGCGGCGGCGGGATGGGGGGCCCCGTCGC
>JAADHO010000413.1:0-16458 GCA_013151775.1 Deltaproteobacteria bacterium
CAGCAGGGTCTCCACGTCCGGTCGCAGCGCTCGCAGCCGCCGGGTGAGCGCTGGCGCCACCGTCACGACACGCGTGGCGCGGCCCGTGGCGAGGGCGTCCATGGCCTTGCCAGCGAGGCTCAGCGGCAGACGCAGGCGCGGGGAGGCGTAGCTCGGGAGCTCGTCCGCGAAGCTGGTGTGGGCCAGATAAATCAAGGGCCGCACGCCCGAGGCGCGGCCGATCAGTGCGGCTTCCACGTTGTGCGCGACCAAGGCTCGGGCTCCCAGCCGCCGCGCCAGGCGTCGCGTCGCCTGAACCATCCGCAGGTCCAGCAGGGCCTTTTCCAAGGAAGGACCCGAGCGCAGGCTCACGACGCGAGGCCCACCCTCGAGGCGGTGGAGCGGGAAGGAACCACGAGGCCCGTCGTCGCCGTGGGCATAGCTGAAGAGCTCGTGCTGACCGCCTTGGGCGTGGGAGGCCTCGAGCATCTCGCGGATCAGCGCCTGCGTGCCTTGCGGGCTCGGGTAGGGCGTCGCCGAGAGGTGCAGAACGGGGCCGGTCACGCGTCCTCTCAATCGATGTATCCCAGGGCGCGCAGGCGCGTGGCCACAGCAGCTTCGCCCGCCTGTCGCCGCCGTCCCGCGGAGCTCACCCGTGGCAGCGCGCGGGGCGTCTCGCCGCAGCCGCGCAGGATCTCGAAGAGCACGCGTCCGCGCGCTTCGGGAGCTGGCGCGACGCCGAGGCGCGAGAGCAGGGTGGCGCTGGCGTCGGCGATGCCAGCATCGACGCGGCCGTGTGCGAGGACGCTCGGTCCGTGGGCGATGAAGACGCCGCGTGGGCGATGGGAGCCCGGCATGCTGCGGCCCTTGCGGCCCAGGTACTCCTGCGGCGCGAGGCGACGAAAGCAGCCCGTGCCCGCTGGCGCCGTGGCGCTGGGCGCGAGGTTGTAGGAGTAGCCTTCTCTGAGCGCGAGGCTGAGGATGAGATCCGGCGCGCGCTCCACGAAGGCGCCCTCGTAGAGCTCCTCTCGGGAGTGCACGGCCTCCACGACGCGCTGACCGTTCCACGGATCGCGCAGCGCGAAGAGGGCCGCCTCGACACTCCGCCGCAGCTCGGCGCGCCGCGAGGGGTCTACCGTGCCCAAGCTCTCGCGGCCGCGCAGGTTGTAGGAGATGGAGGGGAAGTAGTTCAGCTCTTCGCTGAAGGCGCGCGTGCGCCGCATGTCGACGCTGCCGAAGCGCGCCCGCGATTCGATCCAGCCCGGCAGCGCGCGATCGCCGAGGGAGAAGAGGCGCTCGCGCAGCCGCGGCGAGAGCCGGGAGAGGGCGGCGCCCTTGGCCAGACCGATCAGCGCGGAGCCCAGCTTGTGCGGCGTGAACGTGAGCAGCCCCGCCTGCTCGAGGGCACGGTCGAGGTAGAGGATGACGTCCGAGGAGCCGCCCGAACCGTGGTCGCTGACCAGAGTCAGCTCCACGCCCTCGCCCGCAGCCTGCCGCAGTTCATCCACGGCCGCGTCGAGTCGACGATACACGCGGGTGAGTCCGTCGCGGGCGTAGCCGAGGCCCTGGGGGTGGCGAGGCGAGGCGTCGTCGTGGAGCGAGAAGAGGTGGTGGCTCGCCGTGTCGCTCTCGCCGAAGTAGAGGGCGAAGGCGTCCCAGTCTTCGCGCCCGAGCAGCCAGCGCGCCATGGCGACCTTGCGCCCGACGCGCGCCACGAGCTGCCCCGGGAGGCGCTGGTGGAAGCCCGGATCGTCCGCTCGGAACTCGTCCACGTCCGACAGGCGATGGGCGTCGAAGCGACGCTTCAGCGGCTCGTAGAGCGCGCGCGGCCAGACGAAGGAGGCGTCCGCCTCGAAGGCCACGGGCGCGTCCCAGCCGGAGATGAAGACGCCATGCTCGAGGCGCTCCGGAGGCCAGGTGGCGGGGAAGCCCACGCAGGCGGTGCGCAGCCCGAGCCGGTCGAGGCGCGCGAAGAGGGTCGGCGCCTCACGCACGCTGCCGGCGGTGAAGGCGACGCGGTAGTCGCGACGCGTGGTGAAGTCGAAGACGCCGTGGGCGCCCGGGTCGAGGCCGGTGAGGAAGGTCGTCCAGTTTGGCAGCGTAGCCGGGGGCAGGACGCTCTCGAGGTGCGCGTAGCTGCCCTCCGCCATCAGCCGATGCAAGGTCGGCAGCCGCTCGGCGCCCAGCTCCCGGACTAGGTCGAGGTCGACGCCATCGAGTCCGAGGATCAGGTGCTTCGCGCCCATGGGCGGCTTCTAGCACAAGCGCGCAGCTCAGCTTGGCGAGATCCATCTCGGATTCACCCCCAGATCACTCCATATGTCGTAGCCATCGCCGACCACTCCCCCTCGGCGGCATTTGGCGCTAGCCTAGCTCTATGGTGCGTCACCCCAGCCTCGCGCGTCGCCTCGGAGAGCTGCTTCCGCTCTGGGCTCTAGTCCTCAGCCTCGGCTGCGGCGCCAAGACGGGTCTGCAGGTCCCGGATTCGGGAGAACAGAGTCAGCCCGACGCCTCGCTCGACGCAGGTGTGGACGCGGGACCTTGCTACGAGGTCCCGGTGGACGGTGGCCCCTTGGACGTGGCCATGGAGGTGCGCGCCGAGATCGGTCGCGCGGACGTTCTGCTGCTGATCGACACCACGACCTCGATGGATCAAGAGATCGATCAGATCAGAGCGCGCCTTCGCGATCGCATCGTGCCGGCCATCGCGGAGGCTATCCCGGACTCGCGCCTAGGCGTCGCGAGCTTCGCGGACTTCCCGGTGAACCCCTACGGCTCGCCCGGGCGCGACACGCCCTTCACGCTGCACCTCGCCATGACCTCCTCCATGGCCGACGTGCAGGCCGCCGTGAATTCCCTCGGGTCGAGCAACGGCGCCGACCAACCGGAGGCGCAGATCGAGGCGCTCTACCAGACGGCCACGGGCGCCGGGCTAGGCGCCTACGTGCCGCCCTCCGAGGGCTGCCCCATGGGCGGCACGGGCTATCCCTGCTTCCGACGCGACGCCCTGCCCGTCGTGCTGCTCTTCACCGACGCGCCCATGCACAACGGGCCCTCGGGTCGCCACGGCTATGGAGCAAGGGCCCTGTCTCCGGCTGCCCACAGCTACGAGGCGACCATCCGTGAGCTGAATCGTCTCGGTCTGCGTGTCATCGGCTTCGACTCCGGCGGCGGCAACGGCCGCGCGGATCTCGAGGCCGTGGCGCGCGCCACCAACGCGGTCAACGCCTCCGGCGCGCCCCTGGTGTACGAGATCGGCACCAACGGCGAGCGCCTCTCCACGGGCGTCGTCGACGCCGTGCGCACCTTCGCCAGCACCGCCGTCTTCGACATCGACGCCGTCGCGCTCGATCCGGATCCGACCGATGGCGTCGACGTGACCGCCTTGGTGCGCGAGATCGTCCCCTTGGCGGCGGATCCGCCCATGGGGGTTCGCGAGATCGATCGCGTCGCCAACGTGTTTCGCGGGGTCCGCGCCGGGACACGCGTGTCTTTCCGCATCGTGCTCGCCAACGAGCTCATCACCCCCGGTCCCGAGCCCGTCGTGCTGCGCCTCGAGCTCGTCTTTCGCGGAGACGGTCGCACGCGCCTCGCCTCCCGCATTCTCCAGATCGTGATCCCCGCCATAGACGGTTCGGGATGCGCCAGCCCTTCGCCATGACGGGTCGACATCTGGGTCGGCAGGCGGCGCTCTCCGCGCTCGCCATACTCAGCCTGGCGCTCTGCGCCTGCGGCGCCAAGACAGGCCTCTACGCGCCCGACGCGGGTCGCGACGCTTTCGTGCCAGAACTCGACGCGGGCGTCGACGCGAGCGAGCCTCCCGTTTGCGTCTTGGTTCCACCCGAGGACGGTCCCGTTCGCGCCTCCCTCACCCTGCCCGTGCGCCTGCGCGTCGTGGACGTCTTCTTCCTGCTCGACGCCACCGCGAGCATGCTGGACGAGATCGACAACGTGCGCAGCGGGCTCACCCGTCGGGTGGTGCCCGGAGTGCGCGCGGCCATCCCAGACGCAGCCTTCGGCGTGGCGTTGGTAGGCGAGTTCCCCTTCACCCCTTACGGTCCTCCGGAGGTGCGCCCCTACGAGCTGCGGGTGCCCATCACGCGGGACGCGGTGACGGTGCAGGGAGCCCTCGAGCGCCTGCCCTCGTGGGGCAATTTCGACGAGCCCGAGGCGCAGGTCGAGGGGCTGTATCAGCTCGCCACCGGCGACGGCATCGAGCCCTACATCGCGCCGAGCGCCGGCTGTCCGAGCGGCGGCTCGGGAGGCGCTTGCTTCCGACCCGACGCGCTGCCCGTGGTCATCCTGATCACCGACGCGCCGATGCACAACGGCCCGCCGACCTCACCGCCCACCAACGCCTACGACTTCGACGCTGCGCACAGCTACGCCCAAGCGTTGGCGGCGCTGCGCTCTCTGGGCGTCTTCGTGATCGGTCTCGGCGCACGCGACAGCGAGTCGGCCTCGCCCATGCCGCACCTGCGCGCCTTGGCTCGCGACACGGGCGCCGTGGACGCGGATGGTCGGGAGCTCGCCTTCAACATCGGCGGTTCGGGCTCACGCGTGGGCAGCGGCATCGTCGACGCCGTGACCCGCCTCGCAGAAGGCGTGCCCTTGGACGTGGACGCGCTCCTCTTGGACGTCCCCGGCGACGCCATCGACGCGACCCTCCTGGTCACCGCGATTCGACCGCTGCGCGCGACGCCGGCCTCGGGCGCTCGAGAGATCACCCCCGAGCGCTTCCTCGGGGTCAGCCCCGGCACCGAGGTCACCTTCGAGCTCACGGTGGACACCTCGAGCGTTCCGCCACTTCCCGAGGCGCGCCTGGTCCCCGCCACGCTGATCTTCCGCGCCTTCGGGCGCAGCGTGGTCGGCAGTCTGGACTTGGAAATCTTGGTGCCGGGCAGCGACCCAGTGACATGCGAGGATCTTCCCTCACTCTTGTCGTCGGCTGCGCCCTGATCCTGGGCTGTGGCGCGCGCAGCTCCATCGGCATCCCGGAGTTCGCCGAAGCGGCGGACGCCGCCATGCCCGAGGTCGACCTGCCGCCCACCGAGGGCTGCGTCGAGCTGCCGCCCGAGGGGCAGCCCGTGTCCATCAGCCTGAGCTACACGGCTCGGGTCGAAAGCGCAGACGTCGCGCTTTTGGTCGACGTCACGGGCTCCATGAGCGACGTCCGGCAGGAGCTGCGCGCCGGTCTCGCGGAAGGTCTGATCCCCGCGCTGCGGGACGCCATCCCCGACCTGCGCCTGTCCGTGGCGAGCTTCGCTGACTATCCTGTCTCACCCTATGGCGCGAGCGACGACGCGGTCTTCCGCGTGCTCTCACGCAGCTCCGGCGACCTCGCGCAGGCGCGACGCGGCGTCTCCGCCTTGGGCCACGGAAACGGTGGCGATGGGCCCGAGGCTTGGGTCGAGGCGCTGTATCAAGTCGCCACCGGAGCCGGGCGCGGCTCATACATCGAACCCGTGTCGTGCCCGACCGGGAGTTTCGGGGCGCTCTGTCTTCAGCGCGGACGCGCGCCCATCATCCTGCTCTTCACCGACGCCCCATCCCACGCGGCGCCTCCCTTCTCGCGCGCCTATGATCCGTCGCGCCTCGGGCTCTCGCCTGCGGGATACGCCGAGACCATCGACTCTCTGCGCGCGGTCGGCGCGCGCGTGCTGGGGCTCTATCCCGGCCCCGACGTTCCGCCCGAGACGGGCTGGCTCGCGTCGCCCGCGACACAGGCGCTCTGGGCGCGGATGGGGAGCCCTTGGTCTTCGACCTCGGCGCGCGCGGGAGACGTCTGGGCGCGGCCGTGGTCCAGGCCGTGGCGGCGCTGGTGGACGAGGCGCCCCTCGACGTCTGGCTCAGCTTGGAGGACGTGCCCGGCGACGCGCTGGACGCCACGGAGCTGGTGGCGCGCGTGCGCACCCTGGGGGCCGTCCCCGCCGAGGGTGCCGTCGACGAGGGCGACGCCTACTCCGACGTGCGTCCGGGCACGCGCCTGCGCTTCTCGCTGCTGCTCGACGCCGACGCCCTGGTCTCGGCCGAGCGGCCGACGCGGGTGCCCCTCGACGTGGTGCTTCGCACCGAGGCCGGCGCCCGTCTCGACTCTCGCCGTGTGGAGATCGTGATCCCCGCTCGCGACGGTCGAGGCTGCGGCTTCCTCGGCGCTGACGCGACCGCGCTCTAGCCGCCCTGCGCGCGCCCCGCGATCAGCAGGCCCGCGTGCACGCGTAGTGAGAGGGCGCGTCCGCCGAAGTAGGTGTTCAGGGCGCGCTCTGCCTCGCGCAGCAGTTCGTCCGCGTCTCGCTCTGTGCCTTCGGAGGCCGCGCGGCGCCAATCGTCCATGGCGAGGAAGGCCAGCAGGCGATCGCTGAAGAGCTCGGCAGCGTTTCCGTAGGAGAGCCGCAGCTCGCGGGTCACCACCCGGGCCGTGTCGAAGCCCGCCGCGTGGGCGGCCTCGACCAGCGCCTCGGCTTCGGGCGTCTGGGCGCGCAGCCGCTCGACGTTCGCGTTCAGGCGAGGCAGGTCGAGCCTCAGGCCGATCTCGTCCAACACGTCGAGCACCTCCTCGAAGGTGCCGGCGAGGCTGCGGGTCAAGAGCGCGCGCCCACCCGCCGCGAGCACGCGGTGGATCTCTCGCAAGGCGGCGCTGGAGTCCTCGACGTCGTCGAGCAGCAGGTTGGCGACCACCGTGTCGAAGACGTCGTCGCCGAAGGAGAGGCGTTCGGCGGACTCCACCTTGAAGAAGACGCGCTGCCCCACGGCGCCCCACGACTTTCGGCGCGCGAGATCGAGCAGGCCCGCGTCGTGGTCGATGGCCACGAGCTTGGCGCCATCCATCAGCCTCGGCAATAACTCGAAGGTCGGATGCCCCGTGCCGCAGCCGAGGTCGAGCACGCTCCCGCGCACGCCGGCGGGCAGCTCTTCGAGGATCAACCGAGCGAAATGTCGTGTGTAGCGCGGCACCACGACGGCCTCGTAGGTCGCGGCCATGGGCGCGCCTGTGGTCGGTCGTTCGCGCGCCGCGCCGGAGATCACGCGCCCGCGCTCAGCGCCTCGAAGACCTTCAGGGCCGCCCCCGCGAGCTCGCCGAGGGTGGCCGAGGTGTCCTCTTCGGAGTCGTCGAGTCGAACCTCTCGCGGGTCGTCCACGAAGCGTGCGACGGCGTCCGCTGCGGCGGGATCGCCTAGATCCGCGAGCGCCTCGATGGTCGACGCCAGCACGCGTGGGTCGCTCGCGTCGAGCAGCTTGCGCAGCAAGATCGCGGGGTCGGGTTCGGCGACCTCGAGCACCACCCACGGCACCTCGGCGAGCGCCGTGTTCAGCTCGCCCGCGGCTACCGCGCGCTCGATGGCGTGGGCGGCCTCGGTGTAGCGTTCGTAGGCCACGTCTCGCAGCGCCTCACCGGCGATCACGCGCACGCTGGCGGCCGGGTGGTCGAGGATGCGCAGTAGGTTGTCCACGGCCTCGGCGCCAGGTGTCTGGGCGCTCAGGTCGGCGAGGCGCTCGAGGCGCATCTCGGACTCGTCTCCGTCCTCCAGGGCGAGGGCCTCCGTGGTGGCGCCGCTGAGCAAGGCCGCGAGGGCGTCCATGTCTTTGGTGGAGAGCAGCTCCTCTTCGGCGGTCCGGAGCATGCGATCGGCGTCGAAGATGGCCTCGAGGGAGTCGGTGAGTGACATGCGCCGTGCGTAGCCCCCGGCCGCCACCCGGTCAAGGCCGGGGCTCCCGTCCCGCGATCCGAGCTTCGTGGGACGGGGGCTGTGTGCCAAGATGAGCTGTGGTCGCACGACTGGAGCTGAAGTTCTCGGGAGTCGCTGAGCTCCGCGCCGAATACCAGACGCATCTCAGGCGTGGGCGAGCGTTCGTGCCCGGGGCGACGGGCTTGCCCGTGCTGGAGGATTGTCAGTTGGCGATCCTCTTGCCCGACCGCGGCGCCGTGATCCTCGGCGCTCGCGTCGTGATGCCCAGCGATCAGCAGCAGCAGCTAGGCGGGGTGGGGTTGTCGCTGGACACCGGCTATCGCCCGATCCTCGAGGGACTCTTGGCGCAGCTGGAGGAGGCCGACCAGCCGTCGGTCGAACCCGCCATCGAGCCAGCGCTTTCGGTCTCCGATCCCGCGCCGGCTCGTGCGGCCTCTGTCGATGTGGTCGACAGCCCCGTGACGCGCCTCTCGCGCCTGAGCATGCCCGAGAAGCTGAAGCGGATTCGCAAGAGCCAGATCCTCTCGGAGCGCAACATGCTCGAGCGCATGCTCGGCAAGACGGGCTGGGAGGCGCTGCTTCAGAACCCACGCCTCACGATCCCCGAGGTGGCCAAGCTCGCGCGCAAGGGCACCATGCCGAAGCCGACTCTGGAGAAGATCGTCGAGAACAAAGCGTGGCTGGCGGCGTCGCCCGTGAGGCGTGCCTTGCTCCAGAACCCCAAGCTTCCGCGCACTGCCATCACGCAGGTGCTGCGAGGTGTGCCGCGTCGAGAGCTCGAGCTGATGGTGCGTGGCGCCGCCTACCCGCCCGCCGTGCGCGACGCCATCCGCCGTCTGCTCGGCAACAAACCCTGAGCGGCTCGCCGTTCAGGGCGCAAAGCTAGCCCGCGCCCAGATCGCGCAGCAGCTCGCGTACGTGATCGACGCTGTCGCCCTCGTCTTCGGGCTTGAAGTGGCGGCTCAGTTTCATGTCTGGCGTGAGCCGATAGCCGGAGCCCGGGCGCGCCACGAGCTTCATCACCTTCGCCGGCTCGAGCGGCGTGTCCTGTGCCAAGTGGAGCATCACGCGCGTCTTGCTCGCCTCGCAGCCGAGCACCTTCAGCGCCGCGAGCGCGGGACCGAGACTCATCACACGCAAGAGTTCGCGCGCCGGCTCGGGCAGGGGGCCGAAGCGATCTTCGAGCTCCGCGCCGATCTCCGTCACGGCGTCGGCGTCCTCCGCCTGCGAGAGGCGCTTGTAGAAGGAGAGGCGCAGACCCACGTCCGCGATGTAGTCGTCTCCGAGCTCGTGCAGCAGATCGAAGCTCATCTCCGTGTCCACGCGCCGCTCGAGGGGTTGCCCGCGTAGCTCGGCCACGGCCTCCTCGAGCATGGCCACGAAGAGCTCGAAGCCGACCATGGCCATGGTGCCGCTCTGCTCCGCGCCGAGCACGTCCCCCGCGCCGCGCAGCTCCATGTCCATCGAGGCCACGTGGAAGCCAGCGCCGAGCTCCGTGAAGCGCTCGAGGGCCTCCATGCGCGCTCGCGCCTCGTCCGTGAGGCGGCTCGGAGGTGGCGTCACGAGGTAGCAGTAGGCGCGCTCTCGACTGCGCCCGACGCGACCGCGGATCTGGTAGAGCTGAGAGAGCCCGAAGATGTCCGCGCGGTCCACGATCATGGTGTTGGCCCGCGGGATGTCGAGGCCGCTCTCGATGATCGCCGTGGAGCAGAGGATGTCGAAGCGGCCGTCGATGAAGTCGCTCATGGCCCGCTCGAGCTCGCCCTCCTTCATCTGCCCGTGGGCCACGCAGATGCGCGCCTCGGGCAAGAGCACGCTCAGCTTCTGCGCTCGCTCGTACAGGCCCTCGATGCGGTTGTAGACGAAGAAGACCTGCCCGCCCCGCGAGAGCTCGCGGCGGATGGCCTCGCGGATCAGGTGGTCGTCCCAGCGGCAGGCGAAGGTGCGCACGGCGCGTCGGTCCACGGGCGCCGTCTTGATCAACGACAGATCTCTGAGCCCACCGATGGCCATGGAGAGGGTCCGCGGGATGGGCGTGGCGCTCAGAGTCAGCACGTCGACGCGCGTGCGCAGCTTCTTGATGCGTTCCTTGTGGGCGACGCCGAAGCGCTGCTCCTCGTCGACCACGAGCAGCCCGAGGCGCGCGAAGTGCACGTCCTTGGACAAGAGCCTGTGCGTGCCGATCACCACGTCGACCCGCCCGTCCTTCAGCGCCGTCAGCGTCTCCGTCTGCTTCTTCTTGCTGACGAAGCGCGACAGCACCTCGACTCGCAGCGGGTAGTCAGCGAAGCGATCCCGGAAGGTCAGGAAGTGCTGCTGCGCGAGCACGGTCGTGGGGCAGAGCAAGGCGACCTGTCGGCCCGCCATGGCCGCGCGGAAGGCGGCGCGCAGGGCGACCTCCGTCTTGCCGAAGCCGACGTCGCCACAGACCAAGCGATCCATGGGCCGCGACGCCTCGAGGTCTGCCATCACGTCGTCGATGGCGTTCGCCTGATCCGGCGTCTCCTCGAAGGGGAAGGTGGCCTCGAACTCGGCGTAGCTGCGGTCTGCGGCCGGCAGGGGCTCGCGCGTGGCGGCGGCGCGTTCGGCGTAGAGCCGCAGCAGATCGTCGGCGAGCTTGCGCACCGCCTTCTTCACCTTGGCCTTGGTCTTGGCGAAGCTCTGGCCGCCGAGCCGATCGAGCTTCGGCGCGTGGCCCTCCTTGCCCGCGTACTTCTGCACGCTGCCGAGGCGCGTCACGGGCAGGAAGAGCTTGTCGCTCTTGGCGTACTCGATCACCAAGACCTCGACGCCGCGTGCCTCGAGGCCTTGCATGCGCTCGTAGGCGCTGAGGGCGATCTGCTTCTTCTCCAGGCCGATGTAGCGGCCCACGCCGTGATCGTGGTGCACCACGTAGTCGCCGGGCTGAAGCTCGCGCAGGTCCTCGACGAAGGCCGCCGACGCCTTGCCCTTGCGCGCGTGCTTCTTGCGGCGGCGGGTGCGTGCGCCGAAGATCTCCTCCTCCGTGACGAAGACCACGCCCTCGCTCGCGAGCAGGAGGCCGTCCGAGAGGCTGCCCGTCACCACCCGCGCCTTGCCCGTGGGGCGGGTCTCGATGAAGGCGCGGTCGAAGGCCGTGATCTCCTTCTCCACCGGGATCTCGTAGCTCTTCAAGAGCGAGCGCAGGCGCTCCGCTTGGGCGCCCGTGTGGGCCGTGAACACCAGGTGCATTCCAGCGTCGAGCCAGCCGAGGGCGCGCTCCACCAAGGGCATCAGCACATCGCCTTCGAGGCCCGCCTTGCGCCTCGCCTTGATCTCTCCGGCGAGCAAGGCCTGGCTCTCGCCGCCCAGGTGCAGTGGCGCAGCGGCGCAGGTCTCGAGCGTCGCCAACTCGCCTTCGGAGGAGTCGGCCTGACCGAGGGCCGCGTAGCGATGACACAGACCGAGCGTGCCCTCGCTCAGTCGCGTCATCAGCTCCACCTCGGAGGCGTAGTGGGCCTCGAGGGCGAAGGCGGGGGCGCCCTCCCGTACGCGCGCTTCGCGGTCCGCGCTCGCGTCGTCGTGCTCTTCGCGTATGGCCGCGACGCAAGCGGCCGGGTCGAGCATCAGCCTGTGCGTGCCCGCGGGCAGGTAGTCGAAGAGGCTGTCGAGGCGCTCGTAGAAGGCGGGCAAGAGCGCGGCGAGGCCATAGGAGATGCGTCCGCTCTCGAGCTCCTCGAGTCGCTGCCGCGTCTGGCGCGTCGGCAGGTTCGCCTCGTCGCAGAGCTCTCGCAGCTCGCGGGCGGCGCGCTCGCGTTCCGCTGGGCCGAGCAGTGTGTCCCGCACGGGGTGCACGAAGAGCGAGTCGACCTCGTCCACGCGACGCTGCGTGTCGGGATCGAAGCGCTGGATCGAGAGCACGAGCCAGTCGTCGAGCTCGACGCGGTAAGGGTAGCGCGCGCGCGGCGGGTAGACGTCGAGCAGGGCGCCGCGCACGGCGAAGGTGCCGGGATCTTCCACCACGGGCACGCGCAGGTAGCCGCCCTCGCTGAGCAGCTCGACCAGCTCGTCGCGGTCGAGCTCCTCCTCGGCGCGCACCACGGCGGAGCGGGCGATCACGGCCTCGCGAGGAGGCAGGCGTCGCGCGAGGGTCGCCGCGGGCGCTACGATGAAGCGCGTGTCGAGGCCGCGAGCGAGATGAAAGAGCACGCCCAGGCGATCCATCATGGCGCGTCGATCCGGGGCGACCTCGAGGTAGGGCGAGGCGTCGAGGCTGGGGAAGAGCAGCACGTCTCCCTCGTGCGCGCGTTGGCCGAGGAAGAACGAGAGATCCGCCGCCACGCGTCGGGCGACCTCACCGTCGGGGGTGATCACCAGGCTGGGCGC
The DNA here is from genome assembly GCA_013151775.1 of Deltaproteobacteria bacterium. GTDB lineage: Bacteria > Myxococcota_A > Polyangia > Polyangiales > Houyiibacteriaceae > JAADHO01. The sequence continues at coordinate 12,012 of JAADHO010000413.1, forward strand.
CTCCGCCTGCGTGCTCGCGAGCAGCATGCTGAGCACGCCGCCGGGCATGCCCGCGAAGTCGACGCGTCCGCCGGCCTCGAGGGCGGCTCGGGCGTCCGGGAGTCGCGCGCTGGCTCGGCTGAGCCCCGCGAGCAGGCTGTCGTTCTCCACGACTACTCCGAGCCCGAGGTGTTCGCGGCCTCGCGTCGGTTGAGCTTCGCGAGCTGCACGGAGAGCCAGGGCGGCGTGATCACGGTCGTGATCATCACCATCAGCACGATGGCCATGTAGACGTCGGGGACGATCACGGGGACACCCGCGACGGAGATGCTCGCGCCCACGTTGGCGAAGATCAGCCCGACCTCACCGCGGGGGATCATGCCGATGCCGACGGTGAAGCGATCGGCCTTCGTGCCGCCCACCACGCCGAGGCCGGCGACGAGTTTGCCGATGATGGCCACGACCGAGAGGGCGCCGGCGAGGATCAACGGCTCCGCCGAGAGCCCGGAGAGGTCGACCATCATGCCCGTGCGCACGAAGAAGATCGGCGCCAGCACGCCGACGATGGGCGCGACGTACTCCGACAGATCGCGGGCCGACTTCTTGCCGAAGGGGCGGACGTGGACCTCGTCGAGGATCAGGCCCGCGGCGAAGGCGCCGACGATGGCGGCCAGGCCCGCGAGGGCGGCGAGCCCCGCGAGCAGCAGGCAGAGGCCGATGGCGATGGCGGCGAGCACGCCAGGCGCGCGCAGGTGTGAGGCGGCGCGGAAGACGCCGGGCATGACGTAGGCGCCGAGGATCAAAGCGCCGAGCAGGAAGCCCGTGGCGAGCCCGACGATCTGCAGCAGACCCCAGGTGTCGGGCATGGAGCCGGAGCTGGCGATGGAGGCGACGACGGCCAGCACGATCAGGCCGAGCACGTCGTCGATCACCGCGGCGCCCAGGATGATCTTGGACTCGACGCGATCGATGGCCTTCAGGTCTTGGAGCACGCGGGCCGTGATGCCGACGCTGGTCGCGCACAGGGTCGCGCCCACGAAGAGGTGCGCGGGCATGCTCTCATTGGGCAGCAGCCAGGACGTGACGCCGAAGCCCATGACCATGGGCCCGACGACGCCGATCACGGCGACTAGGCCGGACTGGGGCGCGACCTTCTTCATCTCCGTCAAGGTCGACTCGAGGCCGACCTCGAAGAGCAAGAGCACGACGCCGAGCTCGGCCAGGAAGCTCACGCTCGGCAGATCGGCGGTGTGGTCGAAGCCGTGGAAACCGAGCAGCCCGAGGTTGCCGAGCAAGATGCCGGCGCAGAGCTCTCCGAGCACGGGTGGCTGCTTGACGCGCACGGCGAGCTCTCCGCCGAGCTTCGCCACCAGCAAGATGGCCGCCAGGCTGAGCCAGACCATGGGGCTCGCGCCGTGGGCGCCCTCGCCGGCCGAGACCAGGGCGGGGGAGATCAGCAACGCGAGGGGCAGCAGCAGGTGGGGTCGACGGCGCGTGCGCATGGCGGCCGGAACATAGGAGTCGCCGGATCGGGCGGCAAGCGGGAAGCGCGGCGTCTTCAGTCTTCGTCGATGAAGACGACGCCGTCGAAGTCGCGGGCGCTGAAGGGCAGGTCGAGGCGGCCCGCGCGCGGGTGGAGTTCGGCGTAGGGGTTGGGCCGGAGCGGGAAGCGCGTGGGGTAGTAGTTGCGCGCGATGATGCTGTAGGCGGCCCGCCGACTCAGAGGCGCGAGGGCGCGCAGGCGTTCGCGGACGTGCTTCGTCTTGCAGCCGTCGATGCAGGCGTCCACGGCGTGCTCGTCGTACTCGCTTGGGGTGGCGCCGCCGCCGGCGTCGAGGGGTACGGGCGCCGGCAGTCGACCCGCGTGCCACAGCGAATGCTCGCCCTCGCGCGCGAAGGGATCGACGGGCTCGCCGTTCAGCCAGGTGTTGAAGTGCACGTGGGGCACGCCGAAGGGGAAGGTGGAGAAGCCGTCGAGGCCGCTGTAGCCCGAGAGCGCGATGCGGGCGCCGCGTTCGAGCACGTCGCCTTCCACGACCAAGGCCCGGGCGAGGTGGGCATAGCAGGTCATCAGCCCGTCGCCGTGATCGATGAAGACCTTGAGCCCGCCGCGGTTGAACTCGGAGAGCACGCGCACCACCACGCCCGGCGCCGCGGTCAGCACGCGTGTGCCCACGGGGATGCAGAGATCCGTGCCGTTGTGGCTGTCGTAGGTCAGCCCGCGTCCGCGGAAGTCTTCCACCTGTGTGCGCTTCACGCTCCACCCCGCCTCCACGGGCGTCTGAGTGTGATTGAAGAGGTTGGTCAGCACGACGCGTCGCGGAATCGGCGCGCGTCCCCGCCACATGGGCCAGGCCAGCCGCGGTCGCAGCAGCCCGAGGCTCGACAGCCCCATGCGGCTCTTGGGCACGTCCTCCTCACCGCGCAGGGCGATCAGCGCCTGACGGGCGCGATGCGCGATCGGCAACAGGCCCATGGCCTCAGGGAGCGGAATGCGAGGTCGCTGTGTCATGTCGCCGAGGGTAGCGCATCGCAGCCGTGCCTCGCGCCCATCGCCCTCTTCGCCCTTGCCACGCGAGCGCGCTGCGTATTGAATGAGCATTCATCCAGGGGATCTGTACGAGGTATGGCATGAAGCGCACGATCTACGACGAAGACCATCTGCTCTTTCGGGACGCCTTTCGGAGCTTCCTCTCGCACGAGGTGCTGCCGCGGCAGGAGGCGTGGCGGGAGGCGGGCGTGGTGGATCGCGAGCTGTGGAGGAAGGCTGGCGAGGCGGGCTTTCTGTGTCCCGAGCTCGAGGAGGAGTACGGCGGAAGCGGAGGAGACTTCCTGCACGCGGCCATCGTGATGGAGGAGCTCGCACGCGCCCACGAGTCGGGATTCGCCTTGCCGCTGCACTCGGATGTGGTCGTGCCCTACATCCACCGCTTTGGCGACGAGGCGCAGAAGCAGCGCTGGCTGCCGGGCTGTGCGTCGGGCGAGTTCGTCACGGCCATCGCCATGACCGAGCCGGGCACGGGCTCGGACCTCGCGGCGGTGGCGACCACGGCCAAGCGCGAAGGCGACGAGTACATCCTCGACGGCAGCAAGACCTTCATCAGCAACGGCATGCTCGCGGACCTCTGCGTGGTCGCCGCGCGCACGCCCGAGGCGAGCGACGATCCGCACGGACAGCTCAGCCTCTTCGTCGTCGAGTCCGAGCGCGAGGGCTACCTCGAGCCCAGGAAGCTGAAGAAGATGGGCCTCGCCTCGCAGGACACGGCGGAGCTGGCCTTCGACGGCTGTCGCGTGCCGGTCAGTAACCGCCTCGGTCCCGAGGGCGCGGGCTTCTTGATGCTGATGCAGAACCTGCAGCAGGAGCGCCTGGTCGTCGCCATCGGCGCGCAGGCGGCCGCGGAGCAGGCCCTCGAGGAGGCGGTCACCTACGCCAACGAGCGCAAGGCCTTCGGGCGCTCCATCGCGCGCTTTCAAGCCTTGCAGTTTTCACTCGTCGATCAGGCGACCAAGATCGAGGTGGGGCGCGCCTTCCTCGACGCTCTGGTCGTGCGGCACGCTGCCGGGGAGGAGCTGGTGAAGGAGTGCTCCATGGCCAAGCTGTGGCAGACGGAGATGCTCGGCGAGGTCGTGGACGCCTGCCTGCAGGTCTATGGCGGCTACGGCTACATGGACGAGTATCCGATCAGCCGCGACTACGTGGACGCGCGCGTGCAGCGCATCTTTGCCGGCACGAGCGAGATCATGAAGCTGATCATCGCCCGCCGTATGGGCCTCGGCGCGTAGGTCCCTCAGCTCTCGAGGGAGCGCGCCCAGGTGCGGTTCTTCTTCATCTTCCAGATGAAGCCGTCGAGCACGTAGTGGGTGAGCTGAGGCATGGCGAGCAGAGGCACGAGCAGGAGCAGCAGCGTGTGGCTCGACATGCCGTGGGCGCCGAAGAGCCACTCGTGATCGTGCCAGACGAAGGCGTCCCAGAAGGTCTCCTCGCTCAGGGCGATCAGCGCCAAGATGCCGAGGAAGGCGGGTACACCGAAGCGCAGCACGCGTCCGACGCCGCTGCTTGGCGCTTGCTCGCGGCGCGCGCGTCCGTAGCGGTAGCAGAGGTAGATGTAGGGGATGCCGTGGATCAGCACGTTGGTGACGGTGAAGGCGTAGTCGCCGTCCAGCGCCATGATGCCGACCCACCACAAGAACCAGGTGGTGAGCACCAGCTGCAGCTTCCCCCAATTCACACGGCTCGCGTCGTAGCCCCCGGCGAAGAGCAGCCAGAGTTGGCGCGCGACGAAGGCCAGGAGTAGGCCCCAGTAGACGGGCATCAGCGCGGTGGCGACGGGCGTAGCCAGGCCCGAGACGAAGTCGCCCCGCATGAACCAGATGATGTTGCGCGGCAGGTGCGCATGCCACCAGATCACGGGGTAGAGCGTGATGGTGTAGATGGTCGCCGTGTCGAGGCTGTAGTCGAGTTTGCTCG
>JAADHO010000413.1:16464-21854 GCA_013151775.1 Deltaproteobacteria bacterium
GTCGCCGGTAGAGGGCGAGCCAGCCGTATTGTTGGCGCACGAAGTGGTAGACGGCGAAGTAGGCGAGGGCGCGCCAGAAGGCCAAGGCGCCGAAGCTGTAGACCAGGGCGCCCACGACGTAGCAGGCGACGGGCGTGCCGAGGTAGAGCAGCGGGCGTCGGCGCACCTCTTGGCCGTCGAGGTAGACGCGGAAGAGGGTTGCCCACACGTGGCCGATGTCCACGAAGAGGATCGCGCCGAGCCAGACCCACTCGGGCGTGTCGGCCTCGAGGATGCCCAGGGCCCAGCCGATCCCGAGCAGCGCCAAGGAGAGCAGCGCGCTGCCGCCGAACACGGCGAGATCGGCGCGCCGTCCGAAGAGCCAAGGCCCCGCGCTCTTGGGTGCGAAGACGGCGCCCAGAGGCGGCCCCGCCGAGGTCTGCGCTGCGTTCACGTCGGCTCCACGGCGGAGGCGCTGGTAGCGGGCGGAGCGAGGGCGGCGAGCAGCTCGTCCGCGGCGCGCAGCCCGTGGTCGAAGCTCTCCTCGAAGAGCGCCATGCCGGAGAGATCCGTGTGCGCGAAGTGCAGCCGGCCTCGGGCCTCCCGGGCGCGCCTGAGGCTCGCGCTCGAGAGCAGGCCGACCCGAGGTTGGGGCATGGCGTGTCCCCAGCGCCAGACGTCGAGGCGTCGCACGCGCGAGCCGAGATCCGGGTGCGGGATGGCCAGATCCGTCAGCACTCCGTCGCGCCACTCCTCGAAGCTGGTGTCGAGCATGCGCCGGCGTTCGTCGGCCGGGTCGCGTCCGGTCAGAGGCCGATACCAGGTGAAGATGGATGGTCCGCGATCGAGGTCGAGCTGATGGGTCGCCACCACGTAGCCGAGGGCCTCGCTGCCATGGGGCACGTTGTCCCAGGCCAGAGGGAAACCGCGCTCCACGGGACGACTCTCGAGGTGCAGGTTGGCCACCACCCAGGAGCCGTAGCCCATCTCGAGCTCTCCCGCGCCGAGGCCGAGCAGCTTGCGGGTGACGAAGTGAGGCGTGGCGAGGATCGCCCGCTCGGCGTGCACGATCAGGGGTCGCCCGCTCGTGACGTCGAGCATGCGCAGAGTCACGCCGCCCTCGCTCTGTTCAACGTTGAGCACCACACGACCCGTGCGGATGCGATCGCCGGCGGCTCGACGCAGATGCTTCACCAAGCGTCCGTTGCCCTCGGGCCAGGCCAGGAGATCGCGCGTGTCGTGGCCCGGCTTCACGGTGCGCGAGGCCCAATAGAAGACCAGCGCCCAGGCGCTCGTCTCGTGGGGCTCGAGGCCGTAGTCGTCGCGGCAGGCGTAGCGCACGAGCCACTCTAGGCGCGGCGAGTTCAAGCCCAGCTGCGCGAGCCAGTCCGTGGCGCTGACGCGATCGAGGGCCATCACCTCGGCGTCGTCCGAGGCCAGGGAGCGCGGGATGGTGAAGGCGCGTCGGCCCGCTGCGTCGTGGAAGCGGGTCCAGCGATCCAGCTCGGCTCGGAAGCGCCGGAGTTGACGCAGGTCGTCCTCGCTCGCGCCCGCGTAGGGGTAGAGCCCCGGGTACCAGAAGCCGCCGTAGAACACGCGCTCCTCCGGTTCGCGGATCAGCATCTCTTCGCTGCCCATGGGCTCGCCCATGGCGTCCACGCCGTCCAGTGCGCCGAGCTCGCCGAGCAGGCCCAAGAGCTCCACGTTCTCCTTCATGGGCAGAGGCAGGTAGTGCGCTCCCCAGGGGTGCGGCGCGACGCCCGTCTCTTGCCAGGCCGACGTGCCGCCGACCTCGGACTCGAGCTCGAAGAGCTGATAGTCGAGTTCACCCCTGCGGGTGAGTCGCCAGGCCGCCGAGAGCCCCGCGGGCCCGCCTCCCACGATGGCCAGCTTCACCCGCTCTTCGGGGGCTCCGCGGAAGTCGCCCAGAGACGGTCCGCCGGGCTGACCGAGGTCGCGCACGCGGTGTCCGACGTCGAGGGATTGGCCGAGCAGCTCGCCCTGCACGTGGGGCGCCCGTGGCGTGGCGCCTCCGCAGGCGGCGAGGCTCCGCGCCAAGAGCGGCGCGCCCACGATCCATCTCAGCGCGTCTCGCCGGCTGGCCATGATCGGCTGCGCTCCTCGCTCAGTTCCAGAGGGACCACTCGTGCTCGTAGTAGGCCACGAGCTGTTGGTCGTTGAGGGTGTTCTCGCGCACGGGCAGCTCCTGCATGTCGCGACTGAAGATGAAGAGGGAGGCGAGGGTGGCGTCGTTGAGGAAGCGCAGTCCGTCGACTCGAAGCTGCGTGGGCGGCTCGAAGGGATGCTTCATGGCGAGCACGTAGCCCCACTCGCCGAAGGAGGGCACGTGCGCGTGGTAGGAGTGGGTCGAGAAGCCCGCGCTGCGCATGGTGCGCGCGATGCACCAGAAGCTCTTGCGCGCATACATGGGCGAGGTGCTCTGCACGACCAGCGCCGTGTCGGGGCCGATCACGCGCATCAAGAGCCGGTAGAAGCCGCGCGTGTAGAGCTTGCCCAGGGAGAAGTTGTTCGGATCGGGGAAGTCGACGATCACGACGTCGAAGGGCCGGCGACCGTCCGCGCGCAACCAGGCCATGGCGTCCGCGTTGATCAGCGTGAGGCGTGGGTCGCTCAGGGAGTTGTGATTCAGACGCTGCATGGTCGGAATCTGCCTGGCGAGGTTGGTGACGGCGGGATCGAGGTCGACCATGGTCACGTGCTCGACGTCGGGGTAGCGGAACACCTCGCGCAAGGCGAGCCCATCGCCGCCACCGAGGATCAGCACGCGGCTGTGGCGCGGCGCTCTGGCGAAGGCGGGGTGAACCAGCGCCTCGTGGTAGCGGTACTCGTCCGCGGAGCTGAACTGCAGGTTGCCGTTCAGGAAGAGCTGCACGCTGTGGGGGTTTTCGGTCAGCACCACCCGCTGATAGGCGCTCTGCTGCGAGTAGACGATGGGGTCGGCGTAGAGGCCCTGCTCCGCGAAGGTGGTGAGGCGGTCGGCGTAGACCAACCCCGCCACCAGGATGACGGCGATGGCGCTCGCCGTGATGCGCAGGCGCAGCAGCGCACGCTTGGGCACCACGTCGGCGAGGACGAAGGTGCTCAGGACGCCCACGGCGCAGTTCAAGAGGCCGAAGGTCAGGGAGGTGCGGTTGAGCCCGAGGCTCGGGACGAGCACCAAGGCGAAGAGCACGGAGCCCACCAAGGCGCCCACGTAGTCCACCGTGAGCACGCGCGCGATCAGCTCCTCGAAGTCCAGCTCCTCCTTGAGGATGCGCATCAGGAGCGGGATCTCGAGCCCCACCAAGGTGCCGATCACCATGATCGTGCCGTAGAGCAGCGGGCCGAAGAACTTGCCCTGGGAGAAGCCGATGAAGAGCAGCGGCGCCGACAAGCCGCCGGCCAAGGCCGTGGCGAGCTCCACCTCGATGAAGCGCGCGGCGACGCCTTCCTTCACGTAGCGCGAGAGATAGGAGCCGATGCCGAGCGCGAAGAGATACGCGCCGATGGTGATGGAGAATTGGCGAACGGAGTCGCCGAGGACGTAGCTCGCCACCGTGCCTGCCAAGAGCTCGTAGACGAGCCCGGCGGTGGCGATGACGAGGACGGTGAGGAAGAGAAGCGGACGCCTGAGGCGTTGCATGGGCGATCGGGGGGTCAGAGGCTCTTGGGGAGCCGTGTCAGGAGATGGCGGCGGAGACGACCAAGGCGATGCCGATGATCACCGAGCCGATGACGATGCCCAGGGCCGTGTTCTGATCGTCCTCGAGCTCCTTGCGGATCGAGAAGGGCGTGACCGCCGAGATGACGTAGAAGGCGATGGCGAAGAAGACGAGGCCGAGGCTGGTGAAGATGACAGAGTTGATCAGGGACTGAATGAGGTTGGACCAGTCGATGTTCATGGGAGGCTTCCTTCCGGCGTGAGGGCGGAGAGGCTATCAGAATTCGCGTCGACGGATGGACCCTCGTCGCTTGGCTCCGGGATCTGCGGAGAGCTGGGGCCGGTCCTCGCCCGTCGCCGCCGCCAGAGCATGCGCGCGCTGACGAAGAGCGCGGGGCTGAGCAAGAGCAGCGCCGCCCACCAGAAGGCAGCGGGGCTCCCCGTTCGCTTCACGACGTCGAGGGTCGCGGCTGGTATCCGGCCTTCCCCCGGTTGACCTACCCAGGTCCCCGCGATGCGCAGGCGGTAGCGCCCGGGAGGCGCACCGCGCAAGGAGCCCTGAACGCGGGATCGACCACGCAGACCGTGGACGCTCATGCGCTGTGCGGCGAAGAGCTCCAGCCCGCGCACGCTCGGGCCCTGCGCGGGCACGAGATCCAGGGTCGCGGCGAGGATACCGTCGGCGGCTCCACGGCGCAGCGAGAGCTTCAGCGAGCTGTCCTCGGAGAGCTCGAAGCTCTCGCTGTAGAGGAAGCGATGGCTGAGCTCCTCGGCGTCCCCGTGGGGCGCGCCGCGCACACTGACCGGGACCCGCAGATGGAAGAGCGCCTCAGGCGGCTTCTGGAGCCAGAGCCGCGTGCCGAAGAGCAGCACCAGCATGCCGAGGGCGAGCAGCCAGGTCCCGCGGAGGTCTCGGATGCCGGCGTTGGTCGGATCCTTTGCGTCCGAGCGCTCGACGCTCACTTGCCGCCGTAGCCGCCGTAGCCGCGGCCGCTGCCGCCGTAGCCGCTGCCGCCATAGGTTCGCCGACGGGGTGTGTAGTCGATCACCCGGGCCGCGGGTCCGTGGAAGCCCGTGCGCCAGATGACGGGGGCCGTCCGGTAGGTCTCGGCGTTGGTGCTGGGCGGCACTTGGATCGGCGCGCCGCGTTCACCGTAGACGCGCCCGGGGCCCGAGAGGGCGGCGAAGGCGGCGTAGCCGCCGACGACCGTGAGCCCGAAGAGTGCGTAAAGTGCGTACTTGAGCATGGGCGTTCAGACCAGGCTGGAGTTCTGCCAGCGCTTGCGTTCGAAGGCGCGGCGGCGTGAGAAGGCGACGATCAGGGGTAGGGCGAGGACGAAGGTCGCGGAGGCGCAGCAGAACATCGACCCGCCCACGGACCGGCTCGCGTGGACGGTCGTGACTTGGACGCTCAGGCTAGGCGCCGTGCCCGGCGGGCACGCCTCGCGCGCCCAACGGGGGTCGATGCGCAGGGTGTGGGGCCCGGACTGCAGCTGGGTGAGGGTGGTGGAGGCGGTGCGAGTGCCGGAGCCGCGGCTGCGAAAATTGCCCACGGTCTCCGACCACTGCCGACCCGCGCCGCGCGTCATGTCGATCAACGCGGAGCTCAGACCGACCCAGGCACTTGGGCCTTGGAGCGTGTAGCGCACGCGAACGGCGGTGACGCCCTCGGGGATGGTGAACGCTGGCGTGATGGTGGGCGCCGAGCTCGCGCCCGGGGGCACATTGGGGCAGCGTGTGGGCGGTCGCG
>JAADHO010000145.1 GCA_013151775.1 Deltaproteobacteria bacterium
AAATGAAGGTCGTGGCGGGCGCGGAGGTGCGAGCCCGGCGTGTTTCAGCGGGCGGGCAGGACTCCGCGAAGAGCGCGGACCAGGGATGTACGAACGAGCAGCGAGACCCGGCAGAATCAGCTCGTAGCGAGTGCGACCTTTCGTCGTCGCCGGAGTCTGTCGATCTGTGATGAGGTAGCGGAAGCCAGCGTTCGGTACGCCCAGTCGAGCAGCTCACGCCAAGGCATGCCTCGATTCTTGTCGGACTTGAGGCTGACCTTGCGGAAGAGCGCAAAGAGACTGAGGACGACTCGGCGCAAGACCACGAGGCAGAGCGACGCGCCAACGTGGGTCGGGACGAAGAGGTGGTCGTCCTCGTTGAACTGCACGTCGAGCGCGTGGTGCGCGTTGTTCTCGACGCCCCAATGAGCGCGGATGAGACGCAGCCATTGCTGGAGCGTCAGCGCGCCGGTGGGCAAGCTGCTGAGGAAGTAGCGGCTCTCGCATGAGGTCTCGTTTCCTTCCGCGTCTTCGACGGTCGCTTCGACGCGCAGCACGGTGCGGAGGTGCTCCCACGCGGGGCTGCCATCCGGTGCGGCGCACAAGAAGAGACGGCGGGTGACGGTCTTGTTGCTGCTGACGGTGTCGACGGTCTCGGCGTCGGCTTCGTGGATCTCTCGTGACTCGAGCTGCGGCACGTACTCGTTCCAGAGTTCTTGTTGCGGCTTCTTCAAGGCGAAGACGTAGTGCTTGCCGGCGTCGATGACGTGCTGTGCGTTGGCCTTAGAGGTGGCGCCCGCATCATAGGTGATGACGCGAAAGAGGTTGGAGCGACCGTAGACCTTGATCAGCTCATCGAAGGCGGTGACGAAGTGGCTCATCTCGTTCTTCTTCGCGGGCACGAAGGTCACGTCGATGACGATGCGTGCGGCGGCGCTGACCAAGCAGGCGGTGATGGTGCGAATGAGCGTGCGGTCCTTCTGCCCCTCTTCGACCGTGACGGACTGGCCGAGTCCGGTGTCGTCGGTGACGCGGCCGACGCCCGTGACCTTGCCGTCCAGTGCGACCACGCCGAAAGGCAACCCGTCAGGCGCGAGCGCCTTCCGACGGTAGGCGTCACGAGTGAGCTGATGGAGCAGCGGCCGCAGGCTGTCCGGCGAGAGCTTGCAGAAGAAATCGCGGAGCGTCGTGTCGGGGATGCGCCGGTGCAGACTCAACATGCGCCTCATCGCGCCGCTCAGGCTGACGTCGGTGAGGAGCTCGATTTGACGCAAGCTGCGACACGACGCCGCGATACCGACGAGCGCGCTCATCACAAGCGTGCGCAGCGGCCAGCACGTGGAAGCGGCACGACGAGGGTCGTGAACGCGGTCGAGATGGAGCGCCAAGAAGCGCGACTTGATGAAGCCGGCCATGGCGCGATTGGATTGTGTCTCGAGGCTCAAAGGGAATCTCCTTGCGCCCACGATCGACAGCGATCAGCCTGAAGGCTGAGCTGCGGTCGAGAGCGGTTTTCTCTTGTTTTTAGGTGTCTTGCCGCTGACCTCGCCGGGTCTCACGGCGGCGAGATTGGATCACAACTTCGGCCGCAGCTCGATCCCTAATCGCGTGCACTTCTCGCATCCGGCCGGGATGGGCGCCCGGAGGGGGCTCCGCGCGTGCCAAGTCGCCTCGCCGCCCACACCCGACTTGGCGCGTGCGGCGAGGCGGCCTTGCGCGAGCGCCCTACGGCCACGTCGCCGATCCTCGCCAAGCGCTCGCATCTGCAAGGCCGCCGTACCCCGCAGGGCGACCGTCCCGGGCGGTTTTTCGCTCCAAGGCTCCGAAAAATCGTGAGGTGCGAATATGTAACCCGCAACGACGCACCCGAGCCGAAGGAGCAACACCGCCTACGTCCCAGGACTCAAGCTCGCGCCGCCACCCTCACTCGCCAATCAGGTCTGCGATCGCTTGACACTCCTGGGGCCCGGGGCTATCCGTTCGCTCCCCGGATTATCGGGGTGATCTTTCAGGCACGTAGCTCAGTGGTAGAGCACTACCTTGACACGGTAGGGGTCGGCGGTTCGAAACCGCCCGTGCCTACAGCTAGCCCCCGAGGGGCTGGCGGCCGGCTCCTTTGGGGAGCGCCCATCGACATGCAGCCCATGACCAAAGCCTTTTCCGCGTACGCGCGGCCGTTTTCGTGACCTCCGCCCGCGAGACGGCGGGGCAGCGCCTCGAGGCCCTCGGCAAGCTCAGCCCGCGCGTGGTGGGCGCCAAGGTCGATGGTGTCATCTACGATCTGCACACGCCTCTGCCCGAGGGCGTCGAGAAGGTCTCGCCCCTCGACAAGTCGGCGCCGGCGGCGCTGAAGCTGATCCGCCACTCGAGCGCCCACGTGATGGCCGACGCCGTGCAGCGCCTCTTCCCGGGCACCAAGGTCGCCTTCGGTCCAGCCACGGACGCCGGCTTCTTCTACGACTACGATCGCGGCGGCAAGACCTTCAGCGACGACGACCTGCGCGCCATCGAAGCCAAGATGAGCGAGATCATCGCGGAAAATCGCCCCTTCGTGCGCGAGTCTGTGACGCGAGACGAGGCCCGCGAGCTGCTGACGAAGCTCGAAGAGCCCTACAAGCTCGAGCACCTCGAGCGCCTCGAGGGGGACATCTCCCTCTATCGCCACGGCGACTGGGTCGACCTGTGTGAAGGCCCCCACGTGCCGTCTACGGGCTTCCTGGAGGCTTTTCAGCTCACGCACGTCTCGGGCTGCTATTGGCGTGGCGACGAGACCAACCCGATGCTGCAGCGCATCTACGGCACGGCCTTCGCCACGGCCAAGGATCTGCGCGGTCACCTCAAGCGCCTCGAGGAGGCCAAGAAGCGCGACCACCGCAAGCTCGGTAAGGAGCTCGACCTGGTCGGCTTCCATCCGTGGGCGCCGGCGTCCCCCTTCTTCTTGCCGCGCGGCGCGACGGTCTATCGCCTGCTCGTCGACTACATCCGCCGCCTCTACAGCCGCACGGGCTACGAGGAGGTGGTGACGCCGCAGATCTTCGACACTCAGCTCTTCGAGACCTCGGGACATCTGCCCGGCTACGCCGAGGCCATGTATCTGGCCGCCACCAGCGAGAACCTCGAGAAGGCCTCCGCTGCCCTGGCCGGCGAGGTCCACGACGAGCAGGCCATCGAGGCCACGCTCCGCGAGTCCATCCGCTTCGGCATCAAGCCCATGAACTGCCCGAGCCACTGCCTGATCTTCGGCATGCAGCGCCGCAGCTACCGCGACCTGCCCTGGCGCATGGCCGACTTCGGCCGCCTGCATCGCTTCGAGCGCAGCGGCGTGGTGCAGGGGCTGACCCGCGTGCGCACCTTCGCCCAGGACGACGCCCACATTTTCTGCACGCTCGAGCAGGTGCAGGGAGAGATCACCGCCTTCCTCGATCTCGTCGACGCCGTCTATCGCGACTTCGCCTTCGACGACGTGCACCTCGTGGTCGCCACGCGCCCCGACAAGCGCATCGGCGACGACGCCATCTGGGACACCTCCGAGGCGGCGCTGCTCGACGCCGTCGTGGCCAAGGGCATCCCCTACGAGATCGCCGTTGGCGAGGGCGCCTTCTACGGCCCCAAGATCGAGTTCCACATCAAGGACGCCATCGGCCGACCCTGGCAGATGGGCACGATCCAGGCGGACTTCACCCTGCCCGAGCGCTTCGACCTCAGCTACGTCGGCGAGGACAACAAGGCGCATCGCCCCGTGATGCTGCACCGCGCGGCTCTGGGCAGCGTCGAGCGTTTCTTTGCGGTGCTGCTCGAGCATGTGGGAGGCGCGTTTCCTCTGTGGCTCGCGCCGGAGCAGATCAAGCTGCTCACCGTCAGCCAGAAGTTCAACGACTACGCCCTCGAGGCCAAGGCGCAGCTCGAAGCCGCCGGTCTGCGCGTCGACGTGGACCTCACGGACGCCAAGCTCGGCGCCAAGATTCGTCAGGCCCGGCTGATGCGCGTGCCCTACATGGGCGTGATCGGCGAGAAGGAGGTCGAGGCTCGCGGCCTCGCCCTGCGCAAGCGCGAGGGACAGAAAGATCTGGGCCTCTTGCCGCTGCCCGAGGTCGTGGGCATGCTACTAGGCGAGGCCCGGCCACCATCCGAGCGCACCGCGGCCTCTTCAGAAAACTCCCCCGAGCCCCCTTCCGGTGGGCCGGATCCCAAGGTATAGGGCACTTCGCCCCCAAGTTCAGGAGATAAGAACCATCGCCAGGCCCCGCTTCGATCCCCGTGACCGCCAACGCGCTCATGGTCCACGTATTAACGAGCGCATCCGCATCCCCGAGATCCGAGTCATTGGCGCGGACGGTGAGATGCTCGGTCTCTTGGAGACCCATGAGGCGCGCCGCATGGCCAAGGAGTTGGACCTCGATCTCGTCGAGGTGAACCCCAAGGCACGTCCACCGGTCTGCAAGATCATGGACTATGGCCGCTTCAAATACGAAGAGAAGAAGAAGCTCAACGAGGCCAAGAAGCGCCAGAATCAGGTCGAGCTGAAGGAGATCAAGCTCCGCCCCAAGACCGACGACCACGACATCGCCTTCAAGGTGAAGCACGTGCGTCGCTTCCTCGAAGAGGGGAACAAGGTCAAGCTCACCGTGCGCTTCCGTGGTCGCGAGATCACGCACCCCGAGACCGCCCAGCGCCAGATCGACATCATCGTCAAGGCCGTGGAGGATATCGGCGGCGTCGAGCAGCGCAGCCGTCAAGAGGGCCGCACCCTGATGGCGATCCTCGCGCCCAAGGTGAAGCGCTGAGACGCGCAGGCCTCCAGCGCGATCGTTTGCCAACGGACGGAGTCAGAGATGCTCGCCGAGGGCCTCGAGGTCGGCGAGATCCTTGATGCGACCGGATGCGCGCTTGTTGGTGATGAGCTGCTCCCTGCCGATGAAGGGGACGCTGACGCCGGCGACATCCACGGTCATGCGACCGGTCCAGGCTTCATCGAAGCTGACACCGCTGATGCCTGTCAGGATGTCGATGCGTAGTGGTTTTCGCCCGAGCATCACCGTACAGTCGGGCCGCTCGAACTCGTCTACGGCCCAACTGACGTCCCCGAAGCCGAAGTGCCTGAGAGCGGCGCGCGTGCGTGTCGCGTTGTCCGGCGACGGCCGAACGAAGACGTCCATGTCCGCTGTGAACCTCGGCTCCCCATGGACCGCGACGGCGAAGCCGCCGACCACCACGAACTCAACGTTTGCTTCGACGAATGAGTGGAGCAGATCGCGAAAGTCGGGGTGTAGGTCCAGGTCCATAGGCAATCCGCCGCAACGCCTCCAGGGCACGCAGACGTTCGATCGGGCTCATCGCTCGAATGTCCCAGGCATCCATTTCTCGTGTGCCGAGGCCGTCCACGCGCCGAACGGTCGTTTCCATCTGGCGAGAGGGTTCCACACCTTCAATGTAGCGCATATCGTCCAGCGCTGCAGGCAGAGTACCTCGCGCCGTGCCAGTGCCTGCGTCTCATCCGCGCCCATGGGGACGTCGAGAACAACGCGCACCACGCGTTCGATGTGGTGCGGCACCGCTGGCCGCCTTCGGCGCGGGTCCGGCCTCCATGACCAGCAGCGCCCCCGGCAGAACTGCGGTCAGCCGATGACGCGCCGGAGCGCCCATCCTCTCAGCCTCACTCTCGCGGCGCTCGCGCTGATCAGCGCTTGCGCCGGGAACTCCGACTTCGCCGACGCGGGGCTCGATGCGCGTTGGACGAGTACGTGCGATCCAGACCGCGTGCGGCCCGGGAACGGTCCGGGCTTGATCGTTCGTGACTGCACGAGTGACTCCGACTGCGCGGACGGCGTGAACGGGCGCTGCACGCTTCTGGGGATGTACACTGTGTGCACCTACGATCGGTGCTTCAGCGACGCTGATTGCCCTGCCGGAACGCGCTGCGCGTGCGGAGTGGAGCAACTGGATGGAAACATGTGCCTGACCGACCACTGCAGCGGCTGCGGCCCTGCCGAGTGCGCGGTCTCCTTGGGCTGCGGCGGTCACAACGGCAGCTCGTATGGCGGCGTCCAGAGCTTCGAGTGCTATACGCCGGACGACAGCTGTCACACGGACGCCGACTGCGCTTCGGGTGAATTCTGCACGCGCGGACCTAGGGACAACACGGGCGAACCGCCCGACCCGAGTTGGCATTGTGCTTCGCGTTCGTGCGGCTGACGTAGTAGCGAGACGTAGGGGACGCTAGACGTAGGGGACGCTCTGCGTCATTGCGTCATTCCGGACCTGCGGGCGGAGGCACGTTTCCCGCGGATCTTGAATGACGCAATGACGCAGAGCGTCCCCGTCCTCATCATCATGCGTCATTGCGCACCCCGTGGGCATCCTCCGCTTGACCGCGACCTCGGAGGACAGTAGATAGCCCGTCCTTTCCACTCGCCGCCGCGTGTCGCGCTGGCGTTCGAGTCACAGTGTATTCGAATCGCAACTGAGGAAAATCATGCCGAAGATGAAGACCAACCGCGCGGCCGCCAAGCGCATGCGCGCTACCGGCACCGGGCGAATCCGCCGCGGCAAGGCTGGCAAGAGCCACCTGATGCGCGGTAAGTCCGCCAACCGCCTGCGTCGTCTCGAGAAGAACGACATGGTGGACAAGGCCGACGAAAAGCGCATGAAGCGCCTCCTCCCTTACAAGTTCTGAGGTAGACCATGCCGAGAGCAAAAAGGGGCTTCAAGGCCCGTCGTCGTCGCAACCGCATCATGAAGCACGCCAAGGGCAACTACAGCGCCCGCGGTCGTACCTTCCGCGCCGCCATCGCTCAGGTGCACCACGCCTGGCTCGACGCCTACCGCCATCGTCGCACCCACAAGCGCGAGATTCGGCGCCTGTGGATCGTCCGCATCAACGCGGCGGCACGCATGCACGGTCTCAGCTACGGCCGCTTCATCCACGCGCTGAAGCAGGCGGAGGTGCTGCTCGACCGCAAGATCCTCGCGGAGATCGCCATCGCCGATCCGGGCGGCTTCAAGGCCGTCATCGACGCCGTTCGCTCCTGACTCTCATGATCGAGCTGCGCCCATGAGCGACCCGGTGACCCGTTTCGAGCAAGGCCTCGCGCGGGTCACCGACGCGTTCGGCCCCGCCTTCGCCGAGGCCCACGACGAGCAGGATCTGCGTGCCGCCAACGCGCGCTTCGCCGGCCCGCAGGGCGAGCTGACGGCGCTGATGAAGACCATGCGCGAGGTCCCGGGGGATCGCCGGCGTGAGCTCGGCAAGTCCGCCAACGCCGTGAAGCAGGCTGTCGCGGAGGCTTTCGAGCTGGGCCTCACGCGCCTCGCCCAGGCCGCGCGCGACGCCGAGCTCAGCGCCCCCGCCCTCGATCCGACCTTGCCCGGACGCGGGGTGCGCCCCGGACGCCTGCACGCCATTACCCGCGTGCGCCACGAGCTGGTCGACATCTTCGCCAGCCTCGGCTTCGACGTGGCCGAGGGCCCCGAGGTCGATCTCTACGACTACAACTTCGACAAGCTCGGCTTCCCGCCGGATCACCCCGCCACGGATATGCAGGACACCTTCTTCGTCACCCGCGAGGAAGACGGCGAGCCCGCCACCAGCCTGCTGCGCGCCCACACCTCCACCGTGCAGGTGCGCGAGATGCTGCGGCGCGAGCCTCCCTTCGCCATCATCTCGCCCGGCGCCGTCTACCGCCGCGACGACGACGCCACCCACTCGCCCATGTTCTTCCAGATCGAGGGGCTCCTGGTCGATCAAGACGTGAGCTTCTCGGAGCTGATGGGCGTCCTCACCCTCTTCGTGAAGCGCCTGCTCGGCGACGACGTGCCCGTGCGCTTCCGCCCGAGCTACTTCCCCTTCGTCGAGCCCGGCGGAGAGGTCGACGTGGGCTGCACCCTGTGTCGCCCCTGGGCGGACGGCGGCGCCGAACGCAGCGCGGCTTGCGGCGTGTGCAAGGGCACGGGTTGGCTCGAGGTGCTCGGCTGCGGGATGGTGCACCCCGTCGTGTTCGAGAACGTCGGCTACGACCCGGAGAAGGTCACCGGCTTCGCCTTCGGCATGGGCATCGACCGCATCGCCATGCTCCGCTACGGCGTGCCGAACATCAAATTGCTGTACGAGAACGACATTCGCTTCCTGTCGGGGTTCTAGGCATGCGTGTCCGGATGATGGCCCTGGCCGGCTTACGTCCTCGCTTCCTCGGTCGCGGTAGCTCACTACCGCTCGGTCGGTCGCTGCGGGCGCGCTCGCCCATGGCCATCATCGGGACCCGCAGCGCCCTCCAAACAATAGGTACGTAACTATGCGCGCATCATTGAAGTGGCTCCGGGAGCTCAGCGGCGTCGAGGCTTCCGCGGACGAGGTCGCCGAGCGGCTCACGTCCATCGGGCTCGAGGTCGAGTCCATCGAGCGTCGCGGGGAGGGCCTCGACGGCGTGGTCGTGGCCGAGGTGCTCGAGGTCTCCGGCCATCCGAAGAGCAAGAAGCTCTCCTTGGTGCGCGTGAACGACGGTCAGGAGCAGGTCGAGGTCGTGTGCGGTGCGCCCAACGTGCCCGCGCCCGGCGGACGCGTGATCTTCGCACGCGTCGGCAGCCGCTTGCCCAACGGCCTGACCATCGGCGAGCGGGAGGTCGCCGGCGTGCTCTCCCGCGGCATGATCTGCAGCGAGGCGGAGCTCGACCTCGGCCACGACTCGGACGGCATCTTCGTCTTCGGAGAGCACGACAGCGACGCTGCTCCGGGCACGCCCATCGCCGACGCCCTCGAGCTTCGCGACGCCATCTTCGAGCTGGGCCTCACGCCCAATCGCCCCGACTGCCTCGGGCACATCGGCCTCGCGCGTGACCTCGCGGCCGTCTACGGCGCGCCCTTCGACGTCACGGCGCCGTGCGCGCTAGGAGAGCGAACCCGGCCGGTCGACTTTGCGCCCGAATCCTGGTTCGCAGAGGATATGCCGCTCGTCGAACTCGAGATCGTGGCTAAGTGGAAACAGTCGACGAGCATGGAGCCACTCCTGCGAGTCAGGGTGCCGCGAATCGACGTCTCCATCGAGGACGCCGCGCGCTGCGCCCGCTACGGCGCCGCCCTGGTGCTCGGCGTCACCTCCGGGCCCTCGCCCTTCTGGCTGCGCTATCGCCTGCACTGCCTCGGCGTGCGCTCCATCAGCAACCTCGTGGACGCCACCAACCTCGTGCTGCTCGAGGAGGGTCACCCGATCCACGGCTTCGACCTCGCCCATGTGCGTGGCAGCCGCATCGTCGTGCGCACGGCCCACGAGGGCGAGCGCATGACCACCCTCGACGGCGTGGAGCGCGAGCTCATTCCAGAGGACCTCTTGATCTGCGACGGCGAGGGCCCCGTGGCCTTGGCTGGCGTGATGGGCGGCGCCGACTCCGAGCTGCGTGACGACACCCAGGACGTGTTGATCGAGTGCGCCTACTTCGACCCGCGCAGCGTGCGCAGGAGCTCGCGCCGCCTGGGCCTGCACACGGACGCGAGCCATCGCTTCGAGCGCGGCGTTGACCCCAACGCCATCCCCCGCGTGCTCGCCCGCGCGGCCTCGTGGATGGCTCTGCTCGGCGGCGGCGTGCCCGTGGTCGAGGCCATCGACGTGGTCGCGCGCCCCATCGAGCCCGTGGAGATCCGCCTACGCCACGCGCGCCTCGCCCAGCTGCTCGGCGCCCCCGTGGACGCCGCCGAGTCCCGCGCCATCCTCGAGCGCCTCGGCTGCGAGGTCGTCACGAGCGACGCCGAGAGTCTGCTCGTGAAGGCGCCGACCTTCCGTCCGGACCTCGGCCGCGAGGTCGATCTGATCGAGGAGGTCGCGCGCATGCGCGGCTACGACAAGCTCGAGCCACGCGTGCCCCGCGTGCGTCCTTCGCGCACCGGCACCCCCGCCAGCATCCTCTTCGAACGTCGCCTGCGCGAGGCCGCCGCCGCCGCCGGACTCTTCGAGGCCATCACCATGAGCTTCGTGTCGCCCCGTGCGCTCGCCGCAGCCAAGGCATCCACCGACGCCGTGCCGCTGAAGAACCCGCTCTCGGAAGAGCGAGGCGTCCTGCGCACCTCACTCTTGCCCGGTCTGGCCGAGGCCGCGGGCGTCTCGGCGCGGCGCGGTGCCAGCTCGGTCGCGCTCTTCGAGCTCGGCACCACCTTTCACCCCACGGCTCCGAGCGAGCCGCTGCCCGAGGAGCGCCACGCCCTGGCCTTCCTGCTCTGGGGAGCGCCCGAGCGCTGGGTCGGCGACGACCGAGCGCACGATTTCTACGACGCCAAGGGCGTGGCCGAGTCCATCCTCGCTGGCCTCGGTGGAGCGCGCCTCGAGGCCCGCCTCGACGACGCCCTCGACGACGAGGCACCCCATCTGCACCCGCGGCGCCGGGCCCGCCTGAGCGTCGGAGGTCAGCCCGTCGGTTCCCTCGGCGAGCTTCACCCCGAGGTCGTCGACGCCCTCGAGCTCGAGGGCCGCCCCGTCTACTGCGAGCTGAGCGTGTCCGCCCTCGAGGCGGCGCTGGTGGCCGCGGGTCTGCCCCAGGCCAGCGCCCTGCCGCGCTTCCCCGCCACCAGCCGCGACGTGGCCATGTTGGTGGACGAGGCCCAGCTCGCGGGTGACATCGAGGCCGCCCTCGCCGAGGCGGACGATCTGGTCGAGTCCGTGAGCCTCTTCGACCTGTACCGCGGGGAGCACGTGCCGGAGGGTAAGAAGAGCCTCGCCTTCCGCGTGCGCTACCGCGACCCCGCCACCACCCTCACGGACGCGCGCGTAGACAGCAGTCACGCGGCCCTGCGGGCCCTGGCCTGTAGCCGCTTCGGAGCCGAGCTTCGCTGAGTTCGACCGCGCTTCCTCAGCGGCCCATTCGGCGAGTCTCCATAACCCCTTGAGATTGGAAGCAAAACGTGTTTGCATCGCGTCTTCACTCGTCGGGAGCGACGTCGTTGACCAAGGCCGAAATCATCGATGCCGTCTACGAGAAAGTCGGGGGCTTCTCCAAGAAGGAGGCCTCCGAGATCGTAGAGGCTGTGTTCGACACCATGAAGGACGTCTTGGCGGACGGAGAGAAGATCAAGATCTCCGGCTTCGGCAACTTCGTGGTGCACGAAAAGAAGGAGCGCATCGGGCGCAATCCCCAGACCGGGGAGCCCATCCCGATCAGCGCCCGCAAGGTGCTCACCTTCAAGGCGAGTCAGGTGCTCAAGCGCGTGCTCAACCCCGACAAGGAGCGCCTGAAGCGTGAGGCGGCGGCGCGAGCTGGCGTGACCGGCGATGGCGACTGACGCGCGTCGGGGCACGGCCTTGCCGGACAAGCTCTTCTTCCGCATCGGCGAGGTCTCGCGCCTGGTCGGCGTGGAGACCCACGTCCTGCGCTACTGGGAGACGCAGTTCCGGGCCCTCGCGCCCAAGAAGACGCGCGGCGCCCATCGGCACTACTCGCGCAAGGACGTCGAGCTCGCCATGCTGATCAAGCGCCTCGTCCACGACGAGGGCTACACCTTGGCCGGCGCCAAGAAGCGCCTGACCGAGACGGGTCACCACCGGCGCCACGATCCGTCGGACGCCCAGGCGGCACGCCATGTGGCGCTGCGGGCGGAGCTCTTGGGCCTGCGCGCCGAGCTCGAGGGCCTGCTCACCGAGCTCACCCCGGCGGAGCCCGCGGCGGAGATCGAAGACGAGCCCGAGGCCGCGAGCGTCACGATCCACCAGGTCGTCCCCGCGCGCACGGGTCGCCGCCGCTCACGCCTCGACTGACGCCTGCCTTTCCCTGCGAGACGGGCCTGCTCTCCCGTAGGCGGCGGACTTGTCCGCCGCAGCGCTCTCCGCAGGCGTCGGTGCTCGCGGTACCGGCCATTGCTCCTCCGGACGACGAATTTCGCCTTGCGAGGAGGTCCGTAGCGTGTATCTTCCGCGTCCCTCACGGGAACGGTCTCGGGGCGTAGCGCAGCTTGGTAGCGCACCATACTGGGGGTGTGGGGGTCGCTGGTTCGAATCCAGTCGCCCCGACCGGAAGACCCGGAAGTCTGAGAAGGCTTCCGGGTTCTTATTTTTCGGGCCGCAGCGCGTGAGTCCAGACGCTTTCTGGTTTCCGCGCGAGGCGTTTGTGGGTAGCACGGGGCATGGCCCTCACGCGCGCGCACCTCGACGCTCTGCCGCGCCTCGGCTGGGTCCCGGAGCCCACGCCCGTCCACGCGCTGCTCGAGCTGGCGGACGAGCTCGGCCTCGCCTGGCTCGGCGTCAAACGCGACGATCTGGCCACCCCGCTTCACGGGGGCACCAAGCTGCGCAAGCTCGACTTCTGTCTGGCGACGCCTCGCCTGGCGGACGCGCCGCGCATCGTCTCGGTCGGCGCCATCGGCTCGGGTCATCTCGCCACCCTGGCGGGCGCCTGCGCCGAGCTCGACAAGCGCCTCCACGCCTGCTCTTTCTGGGAGCCGCTGAGCGCGGGTGTGCTCGACAACCTCGCCACCACCGTCACGGGCCCCACGGACCTCTCCTACTATCGCAGCGCCGCGGGCATGGCGCTGGCCCATCCGCTGGCCGTGCTGGGCGTCGAGCGCCCCATGGGTTCGAGCGCCGTGCTGGCCCCCGGCGCTTCGGACGCGGCGGGCGTCGTCGGCACGCT
>JAADHO010000103.1 GCA_013151775.1 Deltaproteobacteria bacterium
GCCATCCTGCCCGCCATCCTCGACGGCAACCCCGGCAAGACCGCCCTGCGTCGCGAGCTGGCGCGAGCGATTCAGGCGGCCCTAGAGACACTCCCGGAGTACCACCGCGCCGTGATCCTGCTGCGTGAGGTCGAGGGGCTGAGCTACGAAGAGATGTCCAAGATCCTCGAAGTTCCGAAGGGCACCATCATGAGCCGGCTCTTTCACGCCAGAAAGAAGATGCAGCTCGCCCTGAGCGAATATTTGGCCGCCGAGCCCGTCTCATCGGATGTGGAATCGGGAGATCCAGCATGAACGCCGCACGACACGAAGAGGAGCTGCACGCTTTCCTCGATCACGAGCTCTCCGAAGAGGAGCGCGCTCGCGTGGCGCAGGAGCTGAGTTCGGCAGGGGATCAGGCGGAGCTGCAGGCCTTCGCGCAGATTGGCGATCTGCTGCGAGCGCACGCGGAGCAGACGTCGGCAGAGCTGCCCGCGGACGACCTGTATGCGGCCATCCACGAGCGCGTCGACGAAGACATGCGCCTCGGTCGCGGGTATCTGCGGGTCGTCGGAGGCGCTAGGCAGCGACGGCTCTTCACCGGGGCGGGTGTGGTCCTGGCCATCGCGGCCGCCTTGGCGTTGGGCTTCTTTGCTCGGGGAACTCAGAGCTTCTTGGCTCACACCACGGGGACGAGCATCGCGGAGCACCTCCACGACGCGGGTGATGTGTCGCAGACCATGGCCGTGCTCGAGGAGCCGAGCCTGGGCAGCGAAGTGGTCGAGGTGGACTTCGGGGGTAACGCGGGCACGGTCTTCGCCGTTGAAGGATCGGCGGGGCAGCCCCTCGCCGTGGTCTGGATCGAAGATGAGAAGCCCAGCCTCTAGGAGTAACGAGATCATGAACCAAGTGACGAGACGCGCGATTCGATCCCTGGTGGTCGCGCTCGTCTTCGCGCTCACGCCTCTGGCTCTGCCGCACCACGGCGCGGCCCAAGGCGCAGGCATCCGCGGGCGCGTGATCGTGGTGCTCGCCAAGGAAGAGGCCGGCACCGTCGACCCGAGCCTGCGCAGCATGTCGGCGCTCTCGCGTCCGCCCTTCAACAGCTATCGCACCATGTCGGTGCTCTCGCGCGAGCGGCTCACGCTGCGCACGGGTCACCCCGAGCAGGTGGAGCTGCCCAATGGTCGCCGGCTTCAGGTGGAGCTTCAGCGCATCATGCCCGATGGCCGCTTCCGCGTGCGCATCTCCATCAACCGCCCGGGTCGCCAGGACTATCTGCCGCTGCTGACCGTGGTCGCTGCGCCGGGAGATCCCTTCTTCGTCGCGGGTCAGGGCTACAGCGGCGGCACCTTGATCATCGGCGTCACGCTCGGCGGCTGACCCGCTCAGCGACGCCGCAAGCGCTCGAGCACGCGCTCCGCCAGGGCGTCCGCCAGGGCCTCTTCGTCCGCGTCGAGAGCCACGGGCGACGCGCCGCCGAGGGGACGCAAGAGCCCGGCGTCTTCGCCCATCTTGCGCAGGTGGGCGGCCTCCGCGGGATCGATGGGCGAGGCGCCGCCGGTGGAGAGCGCGACGGCGGTGATCTGCGCCGTGTGCTCCACCACCTCGAGGCGGCTGAGGGCCGTGGCGACGTCAGGGCCAAGCGTGACCGTGCCGTGACGCTCGAGGATGAAGGCGTTGTAGCGCAGCGCGTAGGGCAAGACGGCGTTCGCCACGTCGGCGGTGGTGGGGCTCGCGTAGGGCACGGTGGGCACGCCGCCGAGGCCGACGATGGCCTCGGGCACGACGGGCTCGGCCATGGATTGGCCGCTCACGGTCAGGCCGACGGCGTGGGGCGAGTGGGCGTGGACGATGGCCCGCACGTCAGCGCGCGCGCGGTAGATGCCGAGGTGCATCTGGATCTCGCTCGACGGCCGCTTCTCGTCGATGGACTCGCCGTCCGCGAGCCTCAGCTTGACGATGTCCGACTTGGTCAGCTCGCCCTTGTGCACTCCCGTGGGTGAACACAGCAGGTAACGCGTGCCCAGGCGTGCCGAGACGTTGCCATCCGCCGGCGCGTTGTGCCCACGCTCGTAGAGCACGCGTGCGGCGTGGCAGATGTCGGCGCGCAGGCGATGCTCGGAGACCACGCGGCGTTCTACGCGCCGGGCCAGCCCGCTGGCAAGCGCGACGACGCCTCCAGTCTCAGCTGGGCGAGAACCGCGATCTTCTGCCACAGTGCCGTCGTGTACTCTCCAACCACCCTCGTAGCGCCGCCTTGGCCGGTCCGCCTATCTGCAAGCACCCTGGCAAGTTGTCCTCCCGCGAAGAATTCGGCTGGGACTTCGGGATGGCGCTGGGGGGCTTTGCGCTGTTCCCTGCTCTTAGGGTTCGCCTCGATGGCCGTCGCCTGCGGGCCGGACGGTGTCGATTCTCCAGATGCGACGACCGGGGACTCCAGCGTGCGACCTCGCGATGCGGCAGCTCGGGACTCGTGTAGCGCCGACTCCTGTGATTCCGGCACCGACGCTGGCACCGACGCTGGCACCGACGCTGGCACCGACGCTGGCCTAGGTTTCGCGTGCGACCATCCCGTCGGTTGCGGTGAATTTCACATCGGCAGCGGCCGCATCTATCACGTCATGCCGAGTGGAAATGACGAAACCGGTGACGGAACGGAGATCGCGCCATTTCGTACGATCAACAAGGCAACTTCAGTAGTGGTAGCTGGAGACACGATCGACGTTCACGCCGGAACGTATATAGAAGACACGGTCTCGAGCCCTTACTCCGACTATGTATCAGGCTGGTTCGACCCAACTAAACTTTCTGTTGGTGCGCAGAGCTCAGGGACTCTTGATGAACCGATCACGCTCCGGTCACATCCCGGCGATGAGGGTTTGGTTATCATCGACAATGAGGGCGTACGTGTTGGCATTCAGGCTTACGGATATGACTATTGGCAAATCTACGGTCTCCGTATCATCAACAGCTATGACGCGGCGATTGCGAGCTGGGGACAAGCCGAGAACACCGTGGCCGACATCGACCGCTTGGCCATCGGTTGGCGCGTGGAGAACAACTACCTATGGCATACCCGAGGGAAGCCACGGGAAAACACCTCTGCGATCGCCATGTGGGGAACAAAAGATTGGGCTGTTCGCAACAACTACATCAGCGATGCAGGGCGTGATGGGGATGGAAACGGATCGTGCATTCAGTCGTACGGTGTCATCAACGCTTTGATCGAGCACAACAGAATCGAGGGCTGTGCGCTAGGTGTATTCTGGAAGGATCACTACGTCATGGACGCGACAACCCGAGAGAAGTGGCCACTAGAGTCTGAGATTCGCTACAATCGAATCGATGCGCGTACACGCGGATTGTACCTCGGCATCAGAGGAACAGATTCGCCGGAGGCAGGAAACAACTACTGGCATCACAACATTGTTATCAATGCCTCCGAGGACGGTATTACCGAGCAGATGGGTGGAGCTTACGCTACAAGTGGCTTCCTCCGAATCGAGCACAATCTCGTCGTCGGCGTGGGAACGGGCAGGGCCATTAGTGCCGATGGGACAGAGAGCCTCACGTTGCTTGGCAACATACTATTGCAGACAAATAACGCGCTGGCCTTCATGGGTGATGCGAGCGATACCGGAGAGGAGCTAAGCACATCCGACTACAATATCTATGACGCATCATCCGCCATATTTGGCATGGACATCTATGGCAGAGACCGCAGTGATGATACCTGGTATCGCTCATTGGTGGACTGGCAAGGCGCGCTGGCCAGCTCCCACGGTACGCTCGGCGTCGATCACCCAGACGCTCACAGCATCACAGCGACGCAGGCGGAGGTCTTGCTCGACGTAGACGCGGGGGACTACAGCTCACCGCCCACCTCCCCGGCCCGGGGGATGATGCCCGACGGAACGAACGCGGGGCCGTATCAGCGCGGCGACGAGATCATCGGACTGCTTCCCAGCTACAGCGCAGGTGAGTAGCGCTCCACGCTTGGCTGAGCGAGGTCTCGGTATGAAGGCGATCTGCACAGGCTGCGAGTCTGCGGCGAAGATGGTTGTGGCCCGGGCCGTCTGCGCGTAGCGTGGAGTCGGTTTGAGTCAGCAACGCTTCATTCGCTGCAAGCATTGCGGCATGCCGCACGAGGCGACGGCAACGCATTGCCCCATCACGCAGGAGGCCATCGAGCCGAGGGCGCCGCGGCGCGCGTCCGTCCCGCCGCCGCCCCTGGGAGGACATTTTCAGCGTGACGTGCCCGAGTCCACGCCGCCCTACGAGGAGACCTCGCCTTCGGTGGCGCGCTTCATGAACCGGCTGGTCGAGGGCAAGTACCGAATCGACAAGCTGATCGGCAAGGGCGGCATGGGCGCCGTCTATCAGGCCGAACACGTGAAGCTCGGCAAGCAGGTCGCCATCAAGGTGCTGCTCGAAGGTCACGGTGCGGGCAGCAGCGCCGCCAAGCGCTTCGCCCGTGAGGCCCGGGCGGCGGGATCGATCGGCCACCCGAACATCGTGCAGGTCTTCGACCTCGGCACGCTCGAGGACGGCGCACCCTACCTGGTGATGGAGCTCTTGGACGGCGAGACCTTGGCCGATCGCCTGGAGCTCGCGGGCGCCATTCCCTCGGAGCTGACGATCCAGATCATGGAGCAGATCCTCTCGGCTCTGCACGCCGCCCACGAGCGCGGGATCATCCACCGCGATCTGAAGCCCGACAACGTCTTCTTGACCCAGGGGCGCACGGGCGTGACCGCCAAGCTGCTCGACTTCGGCGTCTCGAAGAACATCGTGGATGAGAACACCATGTCCCTCACGCGCACGGGCGCCGTGGTCGGCACGCCCTACTACCTCGCGCCCGAGCAAGCGCGGGGCGATCGCGTGATGGATCGCCGCGTCGACATCTGGGCCGCGGGCGTGCTGATGTACGAGGCGCTCACGGGCATGCTGCCCTTCAACGCAGACAACTACAACGCGCTCTTGGTGAAGATCCTGCAGCAGCGCCCCGTGCCGCCTTCGCGCATCCGGCCCACGCTGCCGCCTGCGCTCGAGGCCGTGATCATGACGGCCATGGCCCACGAGGCGGATGAGCGCTTCGCCACCGCGGAGGAGATGCTCGAGGCCCTCGAAGGCGCCAAGAAGTCCCAAGCGCAGATCGAGCAGAACCCCACCTCCGAGCACGAGAGCGTGGAATTCGACCTCGGCGAGCAGATCGGTGAGCGCACCATGGCGGAGCTGCGGGTCTCGCAGGTCGTCTTCCCGGGACCCGAAGATCCCACGGAGATCAGCGACTCCTTCATCCACGCGGACGTCTTCATCAAGGACTCGGACGAGCCCGCTTGAGCTGACCTCGGCATGCGCAAAGACTCACCGGACGTATTCGCCGTGCGCCTGACGCCGCCGCTGTTGGCGCGCGCAGACGAGGTCGTGCAGCTGCTCTCATCGCAGGTGACGCCCGAGCGCCTCGCGCGCATCCGAGAGGTCGCCGCGCGTCGCAGCTTCGGCGTCGTGCCCGTGCTCGAACATCTGACGGATCCCTTCAACACCTCCGCCATCATGCGCTCCGCCGAGGCCTTCGGCGTGCACCGCGTGGAGGTGATCCCCGAGCGCGAACAATTCCTCGCTGCGCCCGTCAGCCGCGGCGCCCACCGCTGGCTCGAGCTGCGTCGCCACGACGACGGAGCGAGCTGCGCGCGCGTGCTGCACGAGGAGGGCTACGAGATCTTCGTCGCCACCATGGAGGGCGAGCTCGGTCCACGGGATCTGGCGGCGCGGGAGAAGGTCGCCGTGGTCTTCGGCAACGAGCACGCGGGCGTCAGCTCGGCTCTGCGCGAGGCCGCCGACGGCACCTACGCCGTGCCCATGAGCGGCTTCGTCGAGAGCCTGAACGTCTCGGTCGCCGCGGCCATCACGCTCTTCGAGGCGACCCGTGGACGCGAGGGCTCGATCACGCCGGAGCAGCACACGCGGGTGGTGGCGCAGCTCCTGATGTCCACCGTGACCCACTCCGACGCCATCGTGCGCGAGGGCTTGTCCGGAACGGCGGACGCTGAGGATTCGGGGAATCCGGCCCAGGCGCCGGAGGGTTGATCGGACGCGGAGCCCGACGGAACGCATGAGCACAAAGCGAGCGATCAAGAACACAGGACGACGTACGGCACGCCGCGCTGCGCCGAAGCGCGCCAAGGGCAAGCCCGCGCGCAAGCAGCGACATTGGGCGCTGCGTCTCATGCGCGCGCTGACGATGCTCGGCCTGCTGGCGGCGATCGTGGGCATGGCCACCGCCGCCGGCGCCCTCTGGTACTACGGGCGCGATCTGCCGCCGATCGACAGCCTGCGGCACTTCGACCCGCCCCAGACCACACGCGTCGTGGATCGCAACGGAGAGCTGCTCGGCGAGATCTTCACGGAGCGGCGCACGGTCGTGCCCATGGAGCGCATCCCCCGGGTGATGGTGCTCTCCGTGCTCGCAGCAGAAGACGCCGACTTCTATCGCCACGCCGGCCTCGACTACCCCGGCATCCTACGCGCGGTGGTGCGCGACCTGCTCTCGGGGCGCCGTGCCCAAGGCGCGAGCACCATCACGCAGCAGGTGGTGAAGCTGCTGCTGCTGACGCCCGAGCGCACCCTCTCGCGCAAGATCCGCGAGCTGATCCTGGCGCGCCGACTCGAGAACCAGCTGAGCAAGGACGAGATCCTCCACCTCTACCTCAACAGCATCAACTTCGGGCGTGGACACTACGGAGTCGAGGAGGCGGCGCGCTACTACTTCGGCAAGGACATCTCCGAGCTCAGCTTGGCGGAGGCGAGCCTGATCGCGGGCGTGCCCCAATCTCCCGCGCGCCTGTCTCCGCGCACCCATCCCGAGGCAGCACGGCGCCGACAGCGCTTCGTGCTCGGGCAGCTCGAGGCCAAGCGCGAGGAGTACTGGCCCGACCTCACGGCGGAGGCGATCCAACAGGCGCGGGACACCGAGGTCGCGCTCGCGCCCGCGCCCCAGCGTCAGCAGATCGCGCCCGAGGTGATGAGCGTCGCGCGCCGCACGCTGCGCGCCGCCGTGGGCGACGAGGCCTATCGCCGCGGCGGCTACACGGTGCACACGACCATCGACGCCGAGCTCGAGCGCGCGGCCCGAAGTGCCCTACGCACAGGCCTCGAGGCCGTGGATGAGCGCCACCATCTGCGGGCACCCTTCGCGCGACCCACGCGGCGCAGGCGACGACGCCCGCTGCCCGAGATCGACGCCCTGCGCGTGGGCGGCAACTACGTGGGCGAGGTGACCGGCGCAGACGACGACGCGGCGGCGCTGCTCTTGAACGTCGGCGGCCACGCCGTGCGCGTCGATCTGCGATCCGCGGGTCGCTACGATCCCGAGAGTCACGCGGCCAGCGCCTTCGCCGAGGTGGGAGCGCGCCTGCATGTCTCGATCCTCGAACTCGCGGACGGAGACGAGCCCGCGGCGGCCCGGCTCGAGGTCGGCCCCGAGGGCGCCGTCGTCCTGATCGAGCCACGCAGCCGCGAGATCTTGGCCTTGGTCGGCGGCTATCAGGCCGCCCCGGGCTTCGACCGCGCGACGCGTGCGCTCAGACAGCCGGGCTCCACCTTCAAGCCTCTGGTCTACGAGCAGGGCATCCGCACCCGGCGCTACACGCCCGCGTCGATCGTGGTCGACGCGCCCGCCGTCTACGATCAATGGCGGCCCGACAACTACGAGACCTGGCGCTTCGAAGGCGAGATCCGCCTGCGCGAAGGTCTCGCCAAGTCCATCAACCTGGTCGCCGTACGCGTCATGGAGCAGGTCGGCCCCGACTCCGTGGTGAGCTTCGCTCGTCAGCTCGGGATAGAGAGCGAACTCGACGCGTCCCTGTCCTTGGCCCTGGGCGCGAGCGAGGTGAAGCCCATCGAGATGGTGAACGCCTACGCGACCTTCGCCGCGGGCGGGCGCTATCAGGACACGCTCTTGATCTCCTCCATCGAGGACGCCCACGGACAGAGCGTGGCGCTGCCCGAGCGGGCGCCACCGCGTGACGTGCTCTCACCGGCCGAGGCCTTCATCATCACGAGCATGCTCGAGAGCGTAGTCGACCACGGCACGGCACGACGCGCGCGCAGGCTGGGACGACCCGCGGCGGGCAAAACCGGCACGAGCAACGAGGCGCGTGACGCCTGGTTCGTGGGCTACACGCCCTCATTGGTCGCGGGCGTGTGGGTGGGCTACGACGACCACCGGCCCCTCGGTCGTCGCGAGAGCGGAGGCCGCACGGCGCTGCCCGTCTGGATCGAGCTGATGCAGGCCGCCACAGCGGATCGCCCACGCGTCGACTTCCCCGAACCTCCGGGCGTGGTGCACGCGCGCATCGATCCGGCCTCGGGCAAGCTCGCGTGGGATGGCCAAGCGGACGCCATGGACGAGGTCTTCCTCGAGGGCACGGCGCCCACGGAGGTCGCGACGCCTCCCGACGAGGCGGATCCCGACGCCTTCTTGATGGAGCAGCTCGGAGGCGAGGAGCCCGCGACGGACGCGGGCGCGGCGACCCCATGACGAGCTGGAAGCGACTCGCGCTGCTGCTCGCGGTCACGCTCGGCGTCCTGGGCGTGTACGCGCGCTGGGCAGACGCACAGGCGGACGCGGGCGCTCCCGAGCCTGCGCCCGTCAGGCGCCTGCGGGCGCGCCAAATCCATCCGCGCAGCTACATCCTCGCCGGCCGCGACTATCTCGCCGCCGAGGCAGGCGACCTGGACGGCGACGGGAAGAGCGAGATCCTGCTGGTGCGCGCGGGCTCCGTGGGCATCGTGCGCGTGCCGGAGCGCGGCGCCCGCGTGGAGGTGCTGGGGAGCCAAGCGCTCCCGCCCCTCGCGGCTCCTCTGCTGGGTCGTCGCCCCTTCGCCGTCGCGCGGGTGGCGCAGGGTGTGGCCTACGTCCGCATCAGTCAGCGGCCCGCGGCCGTCGAGGCTCGACTCACGGGGGCCGAACTCAGCCTGCGCGAGATCCCTCCTCGATGCGGAGCGCTCGGCTACGACCTGGGTGACGCCTGCGCGCTCTTGGTCCAAGGCCGCGACTACTTCGCCTCACAGCTCCGCGCCCTGCCCGCGGAGCAGGGCGTCCGCGCGGAGCCAGCTCCCGCAGCCTCGTCCTTCTATGTCCGCCGCGTCCGCAGCTTCGCCCTCCCCGACGGCGCACGCGCGCGGGTCGAGGCCTTGGTGAACCCGAGCGGCCGACTACTGACGAGCGTCGAGTCCCGCGCGGCGAGCCTGCTCGGTGTCGGCGCCGCCCTCGCCTTGGGGGATCTCGACGGCGACGGCGAGCCCGAGCTCCTGACCAGCACGGCCACCGCCCCCGAGCGACTGCAGCTCTTCCGGCTGCGACTGCGTGACGGACGCATCACGCGGCTCTACCGCTCGCCCGTCCTCGACGGACGCGTGATGGTCGCCGGCGCGGGCGATCTCGACGGCGACGGCGACGACGAGCTCTTCGCCATCGAAGAGCCGACGGGGCACGGCTCGGCGCGCCTCTGGGTGCTGCCATGAGCGCGCGCCTCGCGATCGGCTGCGTAGCTGTGGCGTTGCTCGGCCTGACGCTGACCACGCCCGCGCGGGGCGCGCTGCCGCCAGCCTTCGGGGGCTCTCTGGTGCTGCCCGCCCAGGCCACGCCCAGCTGGCCTGATCCGCGTGAGCTGACGACGCCCCTCGAGGCCTCCGTGGCGGACGCCGTCTTCGACACGCTCTACGCGTCGGACGCGCGCGGACGCATCACGCCCATGCTGGCGGCCGGCCCACCCGTGCGCGAGGGAGAGCGGGTGCGCATCCCGCTGCGCGAACAGGTGCGGCGCCACGATGGCGAGTTCCTGAGCGCGCGGGACGTGATCTCATCCTTGAATCGCGCGCTGGCGAGCCCCCACTCCGCCTGGCTGCTCGCCGCCTTCGCGCGGCGCGACGCGGGTCTGGACGTGGACGCGCCCGACGAACACACGCTGAGCTTTCGGCTGCGCGTAGCCAACGCCGACGTGGCGCATATCCTGGCGAGCCGGCCCCTGGCGATTCGCGTGGGCCGCCGAGGCAGGCTCGGCACGGGGCCCTATCGCGCGCGCCTAGGCCGGGACGAGCTGAGCCTCCACGCCTTCGCTGGGGCGCTGCGGGGCGCTCCCTATCTGCGCACGCTGCGCCTGCGGGCGCCGGTGGAGCGCACGCTGGAGTCACGAGAGCTCGCCCTGGGCGGGCTCGACGCGTCGTGGGTGGGCAGCGGTGTGTACGGCCACGCGCGAGCCCTCCGGCGCACGCCACTGGGTCGCTCATCACCCATCCTGTTGGTCCGCAACCGCGCCACGGGGCCGCTCGCGCGAGACGCGACCTGGGGCAAGCTCGCGCGTCTCGTCCAACGCCGTCGTCTCCGGCGCCTGGGGCTCGAGGCGACTCAGAGCGTCTCCTACGCCCTGCCGCCACCGAGCCTGCCCGCGGGTAGCGGCGACCTCCCGCGGCGCCTCTCCTTCTTGGCGCGCGCGGGACATCCCCTCGAGGCGGCGCTGGCGCAGGCGCTGGCAGCGATGTTCGACGACGCGGGCGTGCTGGTGGAGGTGCGCACGGCGGACGCCGAGGCCTACGCGCGAGCCATGGCCCGTGGGCGCTACGATCTGCGTATCGAGACCATCACACCGCCTCTGCTCAGCCCGAGCGCGATCTTGGGCGCGGCCTTCGCGGCCACGGGTCAGGCGGGGCGAGCGCACGCCCTCGCGCG
>JAADHO010000275.1 GCA_013151775.1 Deltaproteobacteria bacterium
CGCCGCCCTGCTCCATCGCGTGCCCGCTCTGCGAGTCGCGAACCCCGCCCTCCCGCTGGGCCCTGGCACTGCGGCCGCGGGGCTCGCTCGCTCGCTGGCCTTCGCGCGCCGCGTACCCCACATCATGGACGCTGGCGTGGACGTGCCTCCGGGGCGCGGGCTCTTGGTGGTGGCGGCGCCGCCCGACGGATCGCCCACGGATCTATTCGTGGACGATCGCCGCGTCGGGCGTCTGCCGCGCAGCCTGGCGGTCACGCCCGGGCGTCACGAGCTGTCCTTTCACGGCGGTGCGGGAACCCACTACCGCGTGGTCACCGCGACGGCGGGGGAGACCCGCGTCCTCACCGCTCCCTGAGCCTGAGCCCAGCCGGGGCCGCTGAGCGGCTTACGTCCTCGCCGCGCGCACTCGCGCATGGCGCTGTGACGCTCGCGCTGACGAGGGAAGGTCCTCGCGCAGCGAGGTCCGTCCCAGGAGACGGCACACTTGGTTCAGCCTCGACTTCGTTGCGGCGGCTGAAACAGTGCGCCCACCGCGGTCCTTCACGAAGATTGCCAGAGTCACAGCCGCAACTTAGTCGAGGCGGCGACGTGCGAGCCACGAATAGCGAGCCCAGCCGGGAAGCTCTAGATGGGGGCGTTTGTTTGACCCCTGATCCTGCGCCGTGCTAGCCCGACCGGGCGGGCCACGGTCGGGCGAGACCTCCGCGTTTTTCATGTTTCCGGGAGAATCGATGCGAAAGTACGGACTATTGGCCAGTGCGCTGCTGCTCCTCGGAGCATGCGGTGGAGGCGACGGTGACGCGCAGGCGACGGGCGGCGACGAGGCGAGCGGCGCGGCGGGCAGCGCAGCCTCTAGCGCGGCCTTCGAGGGCCTGTCGGCGCAGCTCGACCTGATGAACCTCGCGCACCTCGCCGACGTGGATCATCAGGGCCTCTACGTCGACTTCGGCACCCGGGCGCAGGCCAAGTACACGGGCGGCGACTGGCGCAGCGGCTGGGGCAGCCGCGGAGCGGACGGCGACACCACCTTCGCGCGCGTGGGACGCCGCGGACGGGTCTGGTTCTGGGCTGACGCTCCGGGGCCCATGGTGGCGCGCGTGCGCATCCGCAAGGTCGCCACCCGCGCGCTCACGCCCTACCTGAACAACACACAGATCCAATCGGTCTTCCTGCAGGATCAGCCCGGATTCCAGACCCTCGACATCACCCTGCCCGCCGAGCGCGTGCGTCGCGGCGAGAACTACTTCCTGCTGACCTTCGGGGACGTCACCCAGGTCGACGGCGAGGAGGTCTCGGCAGAGATCGCCTCGATTCGCTTCGTCCCCGGGCAGAGCGTCCCAGCCGGAGAGTACGACGCGCCCGTGTGGGAGAGCTTCCGCGCCAGCGTCGAGCTCGGCGGCTCCGAGCGGCCCGCCTTGACCGTGCACGCGCCCTCGACCATCAGCTACTTCGTCGAGATCCCCGCGAACGGGAAGCTCGGCTTCTCCCTGGGCCACGAGGGTGATGGCGAGGTGCCCGTCAAGGTGTTCATCACCCCTGAGGGTGGTGAGCGCACACAGCTCTTCAGCGGTCAAGCCGGCGCGCGCTGGAACGATCAGGCCCTCGACCTCGGCCCCTACGCGGGCAAGGTGGCGCGCCTCGAGTTCGTCGCGGAGGGCGCCGCGCCCGGCCGCGTGGCCTTCGCCCAGCCGCGCCTGCTGATGCCCGAGCAGACGCCCGCGCCGCGCGTGGAGCCCGCGCGCAATGTGATCGTGCTGCTGATCGACACGCTGCGCGCGGACAAGCTCAAGTCGTACAACCGGCGCAGCCGCGTGCGCACGCCCGTGCTCGACGAGTTCGCGACGGAGTCGGCGCTCTTCGAGCGCACCCAGTCGTCGGAGAACTGGACCAAGCCCTCCTGCGCCTCGATCCTCACGGGGCTCAGCCCGCTCACGCACCACGCCAACACCGACTCGGCGCGCCTGCCCGCGGGCGTCACCATGCTCAGCGAGCACCTCGGCGAGAACGGCTTCCGCACGGCGATGTTCAGCGCCAACGGCTACGTCTCAGACCGCTTCGGCTTCGACCAAGGCTGGGATCACTACACCAACTACATCCGCGAAAACCGCCGCACGGTGGCGGCCAACGTCTTCCGCGAGGCCGGGGACTGGATCGAGCACAACAAGAGCCAGCGCTTCTTCACCTACATCCAGACCATCGATCCCCACGTGCCCTACGACCCGCCCGACGAATACCTGCGCATGTACGATCGCAGCGACTACTCCGGGCAGGTGCGCAACCGCATGACGGCCGACTTGCTCGAGAAGGCCAAGCGCAACCCACCCCAGGTGACCTTCACGCCCGAGGACGAGCGACGTCTGGCGGCGCTCTACGATGGCGAGGTGAGCTACCACGACCACGAGCTCGGAGGCTTCATCGAGCGCCTGAAGTCCCTGGGCGTGTGGGAGAACACGCTCTTTGTCGTGGTGGCCGACCACGGCGAGGAGTTCAAGGATCACGGCTCCTGGGGCCATGGCCACTCCGTGTATCAGGAGCTGCTGCACGTGCCGATGATGATGCGCTATCCAGGCGCCATCGAGGCGCAGCGCGTGCCCGGCGTGGTGAGCAGCATGAGCATCCCCGCCACCGTCACGGCGTTGGTCGGCGTGCCCGATCTGCCCGCGGACGAAGGCACCAACCTGACGCCCTTGATGCGAGGCCAGACTGCGCCCGGGCCGCAGGTCGCCTTCAGCTTCTTCCAGGACGACCGGCGCGTCATCACCTCGGGTCGCTACAAGTTCATCGTGCGCGGCAACCTCACCTCGACCCTCTTCGATCTCGAGCAGGATCCCCGCGAACGCAATCAGCTCGGCGCGGGTCATGCGTCCATCGCGCGCCGCTACCTGCGCGTGCTCTTGGGTCAATTCCTGGGCGCCAGCGACCGCCGCCACTGGCTCTCTCCGGATCAGGGCAGCGGCACGCAGGTCGAGCGCGAGGATGCCGTCATGGACGACACGATTCGCGAGCAGTTGCGCGCCCTCGGCTACGCCAACTGACCCGCTGGCCCAGCCACGGCCGCTGAGCGGCTTTCGTCCTCGCCGCGACTCTCGCGGTACGTGTGTACCGCTTCGACCCGCGGCTGTGGGCGCGCTCGCTCATCGGCCGCGTCTGAGCCAGCGGGCCTGGCTGTGACTGAGCGGCTTTCGTCCTCGCCGCGAGCCTCGGCGAATCAGCCGGGTGGGGGCGGGATGGTCGAGAGGCGCTGGAGCGGCAGGAGCATCTCCACCTGGGTGCCGTGCTCCTGTCGGCTGCGGATCTGCATGTCGCCGCCGTGGGCCCGGATCACGCGGTCCACGATGGCGAGCCCGAGGCCCGTCCCGCTGGGGCGCGTGGTGAAGAAGGGGTCCACCGCGCGCTTGCGCACCAGGGTGTCCATACCCTCGCCCGAGTCGGCGAAGACCAGCTTCACCGCGGGCTCTCCGCCGGGCAGCTCGGCCCGCTCGGCGGAGATGGCGAGCTCTCCGTTTCCGTCCATGGCGTCGAGGGCGTTGTCGACCACGTTGGCCAGGGCCCG
The DNA here is from genome assembly GCA_013151775.1 of Deltaproteobacteria bacterium. Classification (GTDB taxonomy): domain Bacteria; phylum Myxococcota_A; class Polyangia; order Polyangiales; family Houyiibacteriaceae; genus JAADHO01. The sequence continues at coordinate 3,554 of JAADHO010000275.1, forward strand.
CTCGAGCAGGTTCGAGTCTCCGAAAAATTCCCTGGGCCCAGCCTCGAGGTGCAGCAGCAGCTCCACGCCTTCCCCCAAGGCGGGGGCGCCTCGGGCGAGCTCCAGCGCGCGTGTGAGCAGCGCCGCGAGATTCACCGGCGCCGCCTGCAACTCGAGGGGCTTCGCATACGCGAGCAGATCGTTGACCAGGCGGTTCAGGCGATCCGTCTCCTCGTCGAGGATGCCCAGCAAGGTCACGGCGCCCTGCTCGGGGAGGTCGGGTCGCCTCAGGGCGCTGGTCGCGTTCTTCAGCACCGCCAACGGGTTGCGGACCTCGTGGGCGATCACGGCGGAGAGCTCACCCACGGCCGCCAGCTGCTCCTTGTGCACCAACGCCTCCTGGGCCAGGCGCAGCTCGGCGTAGCTCTGGCGCAGGTCGCGTGTGCGCTGGGTCAGCTTGTCGCCCGTGCGCACCAGGCGCCGCAGCAGCACGTAGCTGACCCCCACGGAGCTCAGCACGCTGACGTGACCAAAGACCAGCGGCAGATCGAGGCTCGCGCCGCGCACCACGCCATCCCAGGCGAGGGCCAGCACGCCGACGCCGGTGGTCGCGCTGGCGATGAGCGCGTCCGAGCGCAGCCGGGCGTAGCGGGTCATCTGCAGCAAGGCCATGGCGGCGAGGGTCACCGTGCCCGCCACCCACGCGAGCCCGAGGGGAGTCAGCACGGGGCGCAGGCTGGAGGCGGAGACCTGCGCCGGATCGACGAAGAGCCCCCCGAGCAGGAGCACGAGGCCGGCGCCCGCCCACAGCTTCGCAGAAGCGAGCTGCGTCTCCGGTCCCGCGCCCGCGAGGTCGCGCGTGAAGCGCACGAAGGCGAGCAGAGCGAGCATCAGCCCGAGGAAGGACAGCTCCACGGCGAAGCTGGCTTCGGCGGGGCTCTGGGCCAACCACAGGCGGCTCTCTCCGAAGCAGTAGAGCGCCAAGGCCATGGAGAGGGTGGCGAAACTCGCCAGCTCTGGAGCCTTCGGCGTGCGCGGATAGACCAGGGCGTAGGAGACGCCGGCGAAGAGATGGATCGCGGTCTCCGAGATGGCGATCAACGCGTGCGTGTTCATGAGCGCACTCCGTGGATGGCGCTCAGGTTCGAGTCGCGCTCCTCCCCACGGGGCGGTGGCAACAGGCTCGGTCGCTCCAGGGGCAGACGGATGGTCACCGCGGTCCCGGCGCCATGGCTGCTCTCGATCTCGACGCGTCCGCCGTGGTTGCGCACCACCCGCTCGACGATGGCGAGACCCAGTCCCGTGCCCGCCGGGCGAGTGGTGAAGAAGGGCGCGGTCGCCTTGTCGCGCACCAGGGTGTCCATGCCCTCGCCCTCGTCTTCGAAGATCAAGGCGATCGCCGCTCGACCGTCGATCTCGCTGCGGACGGCCCGGATGCTGAGCGTGCCGCCCTCGGGCATGGCGAGCAGGGCGTTGTCGATCACGTTCGCCAGAGCGTGACGCAGCAGATCCGCGTCGCCCCGCAGCTTCGCGGGCCCGCGCCGCAGGTCGAGGTCGAAGTCGACGAGTTCGGCGGGCGCTGCGCCATGACGTGCCCGGTCCACGGCGCGCTGCACCAGCTCCTCGACGCTCACGTCCTCGCTCTTCGGCGTGACCGGGCGCGCGTAGGCCAGGAGATCGTGCATCAGCCGGTTCAGACGATCCGTCTCCTCGTCGAGGATGTCGAGCAGCGTGCGGCGATCGTCGGCCTTCAGCGTGGGGCGTCTGAGACCCGAGACCGCGTTCTTGATCACGGCCAGGGGGTTGCGCACCTCATGGGCGATCACGGCGGAGAGCTCGCCCACGGCGGCGAGCTGCTCCTTGGTCACCAACAGCTCCTGCGTGACGCGCAGATCCTGAGTGCTCGCCTCGAGCTCGAGCGTTCGCGTGGTGAGGTCTTGCCCGGCGCGCATGAAACGCGCCAGCAAGGCGTAGCTCATGGCGCCCACGGTGAGCATGGAGGTGTGCTCGAGCAGGTAGGCGCCGTGGATGAGTCCGATCCGGATCATGGTGTCGTGCAGGGTGCACGCCAGGCCGACGCCGAGGGAGAGCAGCACGAGCTGCGATCCCGCGTCGCCGCGCTGGGCGGACCAGGTGCGCGCCAGGGCCCAGCAGGCGGCGCCAAAGGTGACGACGAGGTGGAGCTTGCCCAGCAGCGTGAGCTGGACGAGGCCGGGGACCACACCCGAGCCGGAGGATCCGCCGAGCGGCGTGGGCGCGGTGTAGAGCCCCGCGGCGATCAGCAGGATGCCCGTCGCGGCGAGCCCGTAGACGAACCTGCGGGCGCGCACGGGGCGCTCCACCAGGGCGTGGCAGAAGTCCACGAAGTAGGCGCCCATCACCGCGATGGCGATCTGAGAGACGCGCAGCATGGCCCGCGCTGCGTCGGCCTCGGTCTCGGTGACCAGCCGCGCGTCCGCCAGGGAGTGAGCCGAGAGCGCGGCCAGCAGCAGGGCGAAGTACAGGTATTCCCGGTCAGACCGCCGCAGCGCCCAGAGCGTGCCGTAGTAGAAGGCCACGTAGGCGTAGACGGCAGCCCACGCGACCGTCAGCGTGGAGAGCGGGCCCATGCGCAGGCGAGCATACGCCATGGGCAGGCCGCGCGGTATCGGCCTTGCGCTGCCGTGCGCCGGTCGAGACTCCATCTATCACCACCTGCCCCCACGCGTGCTACCTTCCCTCGCCCATGCGCAGCTCCCTTCGCCTCGTCCTCGCCCTCTCGGTTCTGCTCAGCGCCTCGGCCTGTGGCTCGAGCCCATCACCGGAAGACGCTGCTCCGCCGGACGCCGCTCCGCGCGACGCTCGGCCGCCCGATGCTCGGCCGCGGGACGCCGGACCCGTGTGCACGCCAGCCTGCTCGCCCACGGAGCTCTGTTGCGCCGACTCCACGGGAGCGCCGCGTTGCATCAACCCCCGAGAAGACGTGGAGAACTGCGGCTCTTGCGGTCGCACCTGCCTTGGCGGCCGAGGCACGGAGTGCGCCCTCGGGGCCTGCGTCTGCGGATTCGTGGACATCGGCTGCGGCGGCACGGACGAGAGCATCTGCTGTCCACCTCGCAGCGACGGCGGGATCCCCTACTGCGCCAACCTGCGCACCGATGGCTCCGATTGCGGCGGCTGTGGCGCGGGCTGCGACGTCGATCAGGCCAATTTTTGTGCCGGGGCGGTGTGCGTGTGTGGGGACATGCGTGGGCCCTGCACGGGGGCCCCCGACTCGCGCTGCTGTGAGGACGAGATCGGCTTCGCCACCTGCGTGGACACGACCTCGGACCCCACGCATTGCGGCTCCTGCGGGCACCGCTGCGGTCCCGGCGAGCGTTGCACCAACAGCCTCTGCAGCTTCGGTCCGGAGCTGTGTCCGAGCGGCTGCGCGGACGGCGAGGTCTGCTGTCGCGGTCTGTGCTGCGCTCGCGTCTTGTGTCTGCGCGACGCCTGTGGGCTCGACGCGGCGGACGCAGGCGCTGTGGACTCGGGGGTGATCGACGCAGGCGCTGTGGACTCGGGGGTGATCGACGCAGGCGCCGTCGGGGACGCTTCCGCTCCAGAGCTCGCCTCGAGGCGCCGGAGGTGGGCGTGACCAAGGTGCGCTACTTGATCGTCGGGGCGGGCATCTCCGGCTTGGCCTTCGCCGACCGTGTGCACGACGCAGACTACCTCGTGCTCGAGGCGGCGGACGAGATCGGCGGCTACTGCAAGACCGTGGTGCAGGACGGATTCGTCTGGGACTACTCGGGGCATTTCTTTCATTTTCGACACCCCGAGATCGAGCGCGAGCTCGCCGCGCGCATGCAGGATCAACGCATCGTGACGGTGGTGAAGGACAGCCGTATCCGCTTCGCCGACGGCTACGTGGACTTCCCATTTCAGAAGAACATCCACCAGCTCCCGCGGGAGGACTTCTTGGCCTGCCTGGTGGATCTGCACTTTCGCGATCAGGCGCCGCCGCAGAACTTTCGAGAGATGCTCTACGCGCGCTTCGGGCGCGGCATCGCCGAGCGCTTCCTCGTGCCCTACAACGAGAAGCTCTACGCCACGGATTTGGCCACGCTCGACGCCGAGGCCATGGGGCGCTTCTTCCCCTACGCCGACGAGGACGAGATCATCCAGAACTTCACCGCGGCCGACAACGGCAGCTACAACGCCAGCTTCACCTATCCCGAGGGAGGCGCCATTCAATACGTCCACGCCCTCGCCTCGGAGCTCGATCCGTCACGCATTCACACGGACGAGCCGGTGGTCGCGATCGATCCGCGGGCGCGCAGGGCGACCACCCCAAAGGGTGAATACGAGTTCGAGTATCTGGTCAGCTCAGTGCCCTTCGACAAGCTGCTGTCGCTGGCGAAGGTCGAGTTCGACGCCAGCATCTACAGCGCCAATCAGGTCGAGATCTTCAACCTCGGCTTCGACGCCAAGGGGCCTCGAGACGTCCACTGGATCTACTATCCGCAGCGCGACCTGCCCTTCTACCGAGTCGGCTTCTACGACAACATCATGGGTACGGATCGCATGAGCCTCTACGTGGAGATCGGTCGACCGGGCGACTATCGACTCGATCCGGCCGCCGTGGACGCGACCCGCGAGCAGGTGCTCGACGGCTTGCGGCGCGCCGGCGTGCTCGAGGAGCAGCGGCTGATCTCGAGTCACCATGTCGTGCTCGACCCAGCCTACGTGCACATCACCCGCGCGTCTCGAGCCGACGTGATCGACAAGCAGCGCATGCTCGGCAGCCGCGGCATCTACTCCCTCGGTCGCTACGGTGGCTGGACCTACTGCGCCATCGAGGACAACATCGTCGAGGCGCGGGAGCTGGCTGCCGCCCTCACGGCCTTCTGAGTAGCTCAGTCGTGAGCGGCGCCGTCCGAGGCGGCCACGGGCAGCAGCAGGGCGTGATCCAAGTCGAGGCGAGCGTCCTGCTCGCGGGCGGAGAGCTCGAGCCAGACCCCTGCGCGACCCGTGGGCCCGGGCGGCAGGCGCAGCCGATGGCTCACCCAGCGTCCGTCGACCTCGAGCGTCGTGCGCGTGTCCCCGAGGCGCAGCTCCAGCTCCACGCGGTGGTCGTCATCGGCGCGCCGCAGCCGCAGCAAGAGCAGCGTCTCGACGCCGCGCAGGGCAGGGGGCACGCGCAGGCGAACGCGCGCCTCGGGGCCGCGGCTCTGGCAGTGGGTGCGGTTGAGGTAGTCCCAATCTTGGCGTACGGGGCCCTCTTCGCAGTGCCCGAAGCCTCGGGGGCCGGGGCTCCGGTGGGCGTCCGCTCCGCCGATGGCGCCGCTCTCGATGGCCCCGAGCCTCACCAGCGCCTCGGGCACGTACTTGGACTCTGCTTCGGAGGCCGCCAGGGGGATGAGCAGCGGGATGGCGCGCGGGTCGCCGAGCTGACCCAGGGCGCGGCCCACGTTGTCGCGTACGTTGGAGTGGGTCTCCCAGTCGAGCATCTGCGTCAGGGGATCGTAGGCCCGGCGGTCCCCGAGCATGCCCAGGGCCACCACCGTGAGGTAGCGGATGCGGAACTCGGGCAGCAGGGCGATCAGGGGCTCCACAGCCCTCGGGTCGCCGAGGCGTCCCAGCCAACGCACCGCCTCCTCACGCTCGTAGCTGTCGTGGCTGACGTAGAGGGCGTCGAGCAGGGCGGGCACGGCGCGCGGATCCCGTAGGCGACCCAAGGAGACGGCCGCGCGCGTGCGCAGCTCTGGATCTTCGGCGGAGACCAAGGGCACCAAGGCGTCGTGGGCTCGAGCGTCGTATTGGCGACCTAGGGCGACGGTCGCCTCGGCCGCCACCATGGGGTCCGCGTCCTGCATCGCCAGGAGCAGCCCGGGGGCGCTCGCCGGATCGGCCAGGCGAGCCAAGATGCGCGCCGCCTCCTGCCGGTCACTCGTCTCCGCCGCGCCATCGGCGAGCAGCTCGAGCAGCACCGGCACCGCCCGTCGGTCTCCGAGGCGGCCGAGTTCGAGGGCGTGCTGCCTTGGGTCCTGCTCGGGGCTCTCGAGGGAGTCGAGCCAGCCGTAGATCTCCGCGGCCAGTGCGTCTCTGCGGGTCTCGTCGCGGCTCGCCAGGTTCACGCGCTCGTGGGGATCATGCTCCAGATCGTAGAGCTCGTAGAGCCCGAAGCGCAGATTCGCCACTAGCTTGTAGGGCCAGTCGACCACCATCCTCAGGTGAGACACGGCAGCGAAGGCTGGGCCCGGGTCGAACTCTTGGCCGGCGAGCAGCGGGCGCAGATCATCACCGCGCATGGAGGCCGGCGCGGGCAGGTCGACCAAGCCCAAGAGCGTCGGCGCGAGATCGACCAGCTCGACCGGCTGCTGCACGCGAGCGGGCGTGATCCCGGGGGCGCGGATCAACAGGGGCACGCGCTCCTGCTCTTCGTAGACGCTCGAGCCGTGGTAGACGCCGCCGTGTTCGCGGAACTCCTCGCCGTGGTCGGCCGTGACGGCGAACACGATGGGGTGCTCGAGGCGGCGCTCGAGCTCGCGCACCAGCCGCCCAAAGGCGCGGTCGGCGTTCTGGATCTCTCCGTCGTAGCGGTCCATCTCCCCGCTCCCGAGGCGGGTCTCCTCGTAGGGCTCGTGGACGTCGAAGTAGTGGACCCAGAGGAAGCTCGGGGGCTCTCCCGCGGCGACGATCCGGTCGACCTCCTCGAGCACGCGGTCCGTGCGCTGCTCCGCGTTCATGCTGGCGTGGTCGTGGAGATCGAGGCCGTAGGCTTCGTCTCGGTAGAGCGCGAGGCGCTCTCCATCGGTGTGGAAGATGCCTAGGGTGTAGAAACCCGCCGTGCGGTAGCCGGCCTGTCCGAGGATCGAGGGCAGGGTGTCCGTGGGCAGCGGCAGGCCGAGCTCCACGGTCTCGTGCAGGTACTCGCTCGTCATCAGCGAGGAGAGGGAGTAGCTGCTGTGGGGCGCCGCGGCGTAGGCGTGCTCGAACACGACCGCCTGCTCGGCGAAGGCGTCGAGCTCGGGGCTGGTGCCGCGGTCGTAGCCGTAGAGGCCGAGGTGGTCCGCGCGCAGGGCGTCCACGGTGATCAGCACGATGTGGGCGTCCGCGAGCGCCGGCAGACCTGTGGACACGGCCCGCCGGGCCCGGGCGCGACGAGCGCGGAAGGCACGGGTCGCCGCCTGGGCCGTGGCGCGGGAGGGGC
>JAADHO010000165.1 GCA_013151775.1 Deltaproteobacteria bacterium
CTCGCGCCCTGGTCGCCGAGCGCCTCGCCGAGCTGGCCCTCGAGCGCTACCCCGACGCCCGCGCCTGGGCGCTGCGCGAAGCCATCGCGGCGCACGTGGGCGGACGCCCCGAGGAGATCGTCCCCGGCTGCGGCTCCGACGAGGTGATCAGCACCTTGATGACCGCCCTGAGTCGACCGCGCGGCGGGCGCTCCCGGGCGAGCGTGCTCTTCCCCTCACCGAGCTTCGTGATGTACCGCATCTCGGCCCTCACCCACGGCCTCGCGCCGAACGAGGTCAGCTTGGCCAACGACTTCGCGCTGGACGAAGAGGCCATGACCGAGGCGCTCGAGACGCACGCGCCGAACCTGGTCTTCCTGGCCACGCCCAACAACCCCACGGGCAACCGCTTCGACGCGGATGTCATGCGCCGGCTGATCGAGGGCGCGCCCGGGAGCCTCTTCGTGATCGACGAGGCCTACGCGCCCTTCGCGGGCGAGTCGCTCAGCGGATGGGCGAGTGAGCACGCCAACGTGGGGGTGATGGGCACCCTCTCCAAGGTCGGCCTGGCGGGCGCCCGCGTGGGCTGGATCCGTCTGCCGGCGGCGCTGGCGGCGGAGGTCGACAAGGTGCGCCAGCCCTTCGACCTCAGCGCGCCCTCGCAGGAGATGGGCCGCCTCGCCCTGACGACCCTCTGGCCTGAGCTCTCCGCCAACGTCGACGCCATCCGCCGCGAGCGCGCGCGCGTCGCCGAGGCCCTCGACGCGCTCTCGGGCTTCCACTGCTATGCCTCCGACGCCAACTTCCTGCTCGTCCGCGTCGAAGGAGACCTCGACGCAATCGTCGACGGCCTCGCCAAAGCCGGCATCGCCGTGCGCCGCTTCCGCGACGCCGACCCACGCCTCGACCACGCCTTCCGCGTCTCCATCGGGCGCCCCGAGGAAAACGACGCGCTACTGACTGCCTTGGGGGGACGGTCCTAAGGAGTTAAGCTATCGTGAAACATTGTTTCACGATAGCTTAACTCCTTAGGACCGTCCCCAGATCTAGGTGTCGGCGACTGTGGCAGGGTCCTGCCCTGTGCCCGGTCCGGTCACCAGCTCGTCCGGCTCGCAGGGTCGAATGGACGCCGGCAGGGCCGCCTGCACCTCGGGCGACACGGCGCTCGGTGGACGCAGATCCGTGAACCAGCTGAAGAACTCGAGCATGCGCCCTTTGCGCTCCGGATCGAGGAAGTCGAAGTTCACGCCGCGGTCGCTGATCTCCCAGAATTCGCTCGAGCGCACGGCCATCAGCTCATCGCGGATCGATGCCAGACGCTCGCGGCTCTCGCAGGCCATGTCGTCGTAGACCTGACGCGCCAAGTTCTCGGCGCCACGCCTCAGGTAGTGCGTGGCGAGCTTCACCTGCGCCTTGCGCACGCCGCGCAGGCTGGTCTCCTGCACGTCGTTCTCGCTCTCCTTGTCGACGGTCAGGAAGATCCGCAGCAGCTCCTCCGCCACAGGCGCCTTCCGGTCGAAAGCCACCTCGCCGAGCGTGCAGAGATCATAGGCCACCGTCTCGAGGATGAAGGGCAGCTTCGCGTTGAAGGAGACCAGACCGTAGTATTTGAAGTAGCGCGCGATCTCGACGGCGCGGCGTCCGTCCTCGTGGTCGAGGCAGCGCTCGGCCAAGAGCCGATACTGATTCAGCACGTTGTAAGCCGTGCGCACATCCTTGGCGTTGATGGTGGCGCGCAGGTAGGTGTTGAAGAACTTCAGCGCCACCTCGAGCAGCTCCTCGTGCCCCGCCTCGAGGGCCGCCTCGGCGATGTGGCGCGTGTTGATGGCGACCACGTAGCAGATGTCCCGCGTGCGGTTCAGCGCCTCGTTGTAGAGGGTCTGATACTGCCTGAGGACCTTCATCTCGAACCACACGCGCCGCCGCGTGACGGCGCCCAGCACGTCGGGACTCATGCTGACGAAGTCCGGGTTGTGAGCCAGCTCCCCCTCGACGCGGAACCACGCCTCCGGCAGCTCCGTGCGCACCACCTGGTACTCGAGCACCAGCGCCTGCATGGCGTCGAGGCTGGCCATGGAGACGCCCTTGTCCTTGTGCTCCATGGCGTTGAGCGCGACGTCCGCTAGCTCCTCCACGCCGCGCACGGCCTCCGCGTGGCGGCTGGCGATGTCGGGCCTGCGCTTGCGGATCTCCTTGAGCGTATGCGAGCGGATGCGATCGACGATCTGCACCGGGTTCAAGAAGTGGAAGACGAAGGCGAAGTAAGGCAGCAACAAGAGCAGCGAGAAGATCAACATCACCAGCGCCGCGCCGATGCCCCAATAGGGCACGAAGCCTCCCTCGGTGTCGAAGATCAGCAGGATCACGACCGACTGCAGCGCCGCCACCACGAAGAAGCCCATGACCACGAAGTTCACGGGCTCCGTCATGAAGAGCTCGGTGATGCGGTGCGTGTAGCGGTTGGCCGCCAGCTCCACGATGATGGCCGCGACGGTGATGGCCGCCGCCACGACCTCCGCGGCGTTGGAGAGGGTGTTGGCCGCCGACACCGGGTTCGGGTGCTCGAGCAGGCGCAAGAACGAGAGCTGACCTCCCGAGTCCATGGCGAAGGCCGCGAAAAAGAGCAGGAGCCACGCCCCGAGGGGGATCAGCAAGGGCAAGAGCCAGATGCGGAACTTCTGCTTCAAACTGCCTGCGGGCGCCGCCATGGCGCTACTCTACACCGTGCGCGCGTCTGCGTGTGCGCCCGCTTGCGCCCGCTGGATCCCGACCCTATGTTGGCGCGCTCAATTCCGGTGGGCGACTCAAGCCATGACGACTCAAGCCACAACTCCAGAGGCCAGCGACGCGGAGCTCCCCGGTGGAGCGCCTGCGACCGCGCCAGGGGCGCCCATGACGCCCCGCGAGGTCCTGCGCGAGGCACGCGCTCTGGCCATGGACGCCGGCGACAAAAACCTGTCGGACGACGACTACCACGAGCGCATCGACCGGCTGACGGACGCGGCGCCCTCCGCGGCCGAGTGGCGCGAGGTCACGATCGCGGAGCTGCGCGAGTTCTTCGACGCCATCCTGATCTCGCGCGGCGCCCCCGAGGGCCTCGACGCGCTGCTGGCCTCGGGCTGCCTCGACGTGTGGCTGCCCGAGGTGGCGTCCCTGGTGGGCATGGGCGACGGCGAGTGGCGCCACAAGGACGTCTGGAAGCACACGAAGCAGGTGGTGTGGCAGGCCGTACCACGCCTCGAGGTGCGCTGGGCGGCGCTGCTGCACGACATCGGCAAGCCGCGCACGCGGCGCATCTCGGCCCGCGGCAAGGTCAGCTTCCACGGCCACGCCGAGGTCGGCGCCAACATGTTCCGCCGCAAGGTGAGCAAGCGTCTCGGCTTCGACGAGGCGCTGCACGAGCGGCTGCACTTCTTGATCCTTCACCACCTCCGGGCGGGCCAATACGAGGGCGACTGGACGGACTCGGCCGTGCGCCGCTTCTACAAGCAGATGGGCGACGGACTCACGGACTTGCTCGACCTCAGCCGCGCCGACATCACCACCAAGCGCCCGGAGAAGCGCCGCCGTGGCGTGCGGATGGTGCTGGCGCTCAAGCAGCGCATCGACGCCCTGCGCGCGGAGGACGAGAAGATCGCGCCGCTGCCCAAGGGGCTCGGCACGGCCATGATGGAGGCCTTCGGCATCCCGCCCTCGCGGCGCCTCGGCGAGCTGCGCCGCGCGCTCGAGGACGAGGTCGAGGCTGGTGCCCTCGAGCATGGCCAGCCGAGCGACTACTACATCGCCCACATGCGCGAGCACGCCGAGCGCTTCGAGCTCGACTGACGCTCAGCACACGGCACGCGTCGACGGGGACCCCGAAGAGTCCCCGCCGCAATCGACATGGGGTCGCGCCTACTCGGCGACGTTGCTGTTGCGGCGCATGTAGGCCGGGATCTCCAGCACGGACTCGTCGCTCAGAGCCGAGGCCCCGAAGGCGCGGCTGGGCCGGGAGTCGCGCTCCTGGGCACGCAACGGCGGCCGGCTCTCACGCGCAGCCTCCGGGCGATAGCTCGGCACGCTGCGGCGCGAGGTCGTCTGAGGACGCGCCGCGGAGACGCCCAGCTGAAGCGCCAGGCGCGAGGCGCGGGGCGCCGCCTCGACGGGCGCGTCGACCTCGTCGAAGCCGGTGGCGATCACCGTGACCTTGACCACGTCGTTCATGTCCGGGTCGTTGACCACGCCGAAGATGATGTTGGCGTCCTCGTGGGCCGCCTGCTCGATCAGGCTGGTGGCAGCGTTGATCTCCTTCAGCTTGATGTCCGTGCCCGCCGTGAAGTTGATCAGGATGCCGCGAGCGCCGTCCACGGAGAGCTCGTCGAGCAGCGGCGAGTGGATCGCCAGCTCGGCCGCCTCCTGCGCGCGACGCTCGCCCTTGGCGTAGCCCGTGCCCATCAGCGCGCGACCCGTGCCGCTCATGATCGTCTTCACGTCGGCGAAGTCGACGTTGATCATGCCGTTGGTCAGGATCAGATCGCTGATGCCCTGCACCGCCTGCAGCAGCACGTCATCGGCGCGCTGAAAGGCGTCGAGCATGGAGAGATCCTCGTCGTCGAGGGCGAGCAGCTTCTCGTTGGGGATGGTGACGATGCTGTCCACCGAGTCCATCAATTCGGCCACACCGAGATCCGCGTGACGACCGCGCCGACGCCCCTCGAAGGAGAAGGGCCGCGTGACGACGCCCACGGTGAGGGCCCCCGCGTCGCGAGCGACCTGCGCCACGATCGGCGCCGCGCCCGTGCCCGTGCCTCCGCCCATGCCGGCGGTGACGAAGACCATGTCGGCGCCCGCGAGCACCTCGCCCAGACGCTGCACGTCCTCGAGGGCAGCCTTGCGGCCCACCTCGGGGTTGCCGCCCGCACCGAGACCCTTGGTCAGGGTGGGCCCGAGCTGAATTTTGGTGGACGCGAGGTTGCTCTCGAGCGCCTGAGCGTCCGTATTGGCGGCGATGAACTCCACGCCTTCGAGCCCACTCGTGATCATCGTGTTGAGCGCGTTGCCGCCACTACCCCCGACTCCCACCACCTTGATACGTGCCGAGAGCTCGGCGTCATCCGCAAACTCGATCGAGATCGCCATCGATTCCTCCCGGGAGGCCAATCGCCCCACCGCTTCTACCGCCGAGGTCGCCCCCTCGGTTCGGTTAAACAAACACATCCAATAAATCACTGCCTACAGCAGGTAGACAGCGGAACATTCAATCAGAACACTTCACGAAGCCAGGCGCCGAAGCGTTGGCCCAGACCCGAGCGCTCTGCGGCGGCGGGCGCGAACTCCTCTTCGTACGTGCGCGCATCCAAACGGGAGGCGGCGTACTTCACCAGGCCCACGCTCGTGGCGTAGGCGGGACTGCGGACCACATCGAGCAAGCCGCCGACGCCCGTGGGCGCGCCGCGGCGCACGGGCACACCGAGCACCTGCTCGGCCAGCTCTGGCATGCCGTCGAGCTGCGTCGTGCCGCCCGTGATCACCACGCCCGCGGCCAGCATGTCGGCGAAGCCCGTCTCGACGATCACGTGACGCACGGCGGCGAAGATCTCCTCCACGCGCGGCTCGATGATGTCGCAGAGCACCTGCCGCGGCATGACGCGAGAGGGTCGACCGCCGACGCTCGGGACCTCGATGTTCTCCTCGCCGTCCACCAAGGAGGCGGAGGCGCAGCCGTACTTGTTCTTCACGCGCTCGGCCTCGGCCATGGGCGTCCTGAGGCCCGTGGCGATGTCGCTCGTGAGGTTGATGCCGCCGATGGGGATCACGCTCGTGTGCACGACGGATCCGTCGACGTAGACGATGATCTCGGTGGTGCCACCGCCGATGTCCACCAGGGCGACGCCGATCTCCTTCTCGTCCTCGCTGAGCACGGCGTCCGCGCTCGCCAGGGGCGAGAGCACCAGCTCGGGCACGTAGAGGCCACAGCGGTCGGCGCACTTCACGATGTTCGCGACGGCGTGGGACGCGGCCGTGACCAGATGAACCCGAGCCTGCAGACGCACGCCGCTCATGCCCACGGGCGCCTTCACGCCATCCTGCCGGTCGACGACGTATTCTTGGGGCAAGACGTGCAGCACCTGACGGTCTGCGGCCAGCGGGATGGCCTTGGCCTGCTCGAGCACACGGTCGACGTCGGCCTTGCCCACCTCGCGCCCCTTGATAGCGGCGACGCCCTCTTGGTTCATGCCGCGCACATGGCTGCCGGCGATGCCCGCGTAGACGGTGGTGATCTCCACGCCGGCCATGGTCTCGGCCTGCTCCACGGCGGCCTGAATGGCCTGCACCGTGGACTCGATGTTCACGACCACGCCCTTCTTCAGCCCACGTGAAGGCGCAGCGCCCGTGCCGATGATGTCCAGACCGTCTTCGGTCTGCTCGGCCACGATGACGCACACCTTCGTGGTGCCCAAGTCCAAGCCAGCGATGATTTCGTTCTGCACCATCTCGTCTCCCGAGCCGAAGCTCAGACCTAGCCATACACAGCCCCGATCGAGTGGCCAACTTTCGTGCACGAGTTTTGTGCTCGTGGGCCCGCAGCCGCCGATTTGTGCCCCCACGTGCGGACCAGGGCGCGCGCAGCCCGTGCACCGCGGACACGACGACGCCAACCTTCACGCCTCGCGGGAGGCCACGCCTCAGCGGGCGGTGGGCGCGTCGACCAGGCGCACGACCACACGACTCGGGCGGCGCTCGTTGTCGAGGAAGACGCGCTGAGCCAGCTGATGGCGGCGCGCGAGCCCGTCGAGCACACGGCGCAGGCGACGCAGCTTGGGACGATACGGTCCGCGCCCCAGAGCGACCAGGAGCGCGTCCTCACCCATCACCAGGTCGAGGCCACCGTCCTCCGCCAGGTGGATCTCCTGCACGGGCAGGCGCCGGTAGAGGCCCGCGGCGCGCACGTCCTCGAGGATCGAGGCGGCGATGGAGAGGGCGTCCACGCGGTAGTGTCGATCCCCGCGGAAGCGCGCCTCGTCTACGCCCGTGAGCACGGGCAGGTCGACGGGATCCTCGGGACCGAGCTCGGAGAAGACGCTGCCGTCGCGATCCACCAGGTAGAGCGAGGAGAGGGCCAGCAGCGCGGCCGCGTGATGCTCCACCACTCGCAGGGTCAGGCTGCGCGGCAGATGTCGCTCTACCCGCGCGCTCGCCACCCAGGGCAGCGCCTCGAGCTTGCGCTGCGCCTCCACGGGCGAGACCTCGAAGATGTTGTGTCCGACGCCGAGCCCCGCGGCGGAGAGCAGCGCCTCACGCGAGAGCCGCTCGTTGCCCGTGAGCTCGATGGCGTCCACGGCGAAGTACGCGGAGGTCAGGGCGTGCTGCCGCAGGAGACGGCCCGCGGCCCACAGCCCCGCCACGCAGGCGACCACGAAGAGCGCGCGCGCGAGCCAGCGCAGCCCGACCATCAACCAGCCCAGGCGAGCCCTCAGCCTGAGCTTGGCGTCCGCCCAGCGGCCCGCGCTCGGCGCATGGGCGCGCGTCTCCTCGGCGGCTTCGTCACGCACCTCGGGCGGCGTGGGCGCCCGCCGTCGATTCTTGGGCGCCGGCGGCTGGTCGATATTCGACACCGGGCGACGACGAACACCGGAGGACTCGCGCGTCTTGCCCCGCGCTCGCGGCGCCTTGTCTGGCGCGCGGCGATTGCCCCCGGCCTTGGAGAGGCGGGCGCGGGTCGGGCCCTCATCGAGCCTGTCGCGGAGAGGGCGCGGCATCGCCCGTTTTTATCGCGCCTCGTCCAGCAGCGCGAGAAACTCGCGGGCCGTGTGGGTGATGTCGCCGGCGCCCAGGGTGAGCACGATGTCACCCTCGCGCGCTCGCTCGTGCAGAGCCTGGGGCAAGTCGACCCGCGAGGGCACGTGGGTGACGTCGCGGTGACCGTGCAGGCGGATGGCGCGCACCAGCTCCGCCGAGCCCGCGCCCTCGATGGGCGCCTCCCCCGCGGCGTACACATCGGTCAGGAGCAGCACGTCGGCGCGGTTGAAGGCGCGCGTCAGCTCCTCGAAGAGGTAATGCGTACGGGTGTAGCGGTGGGGCTGAAAGGCCACGACCAGCCTGCGCCCATAGGCTGACGACGCGGCCTCGAGGGTGGCGCGGATCTCCGCCGGGTGGTGCCCGTAGTCGTCCACGACCGTGATGCCGGCGCGCTCGCCGGCGATGGTGAAGCGCCTATTGACGCCCTCGAAGGTGGCCAGCGCCTCGCGCACGATGTCCATGGGCACGCGCAGCTCGTCGGCGATGGCCAGCGCCGCGAGGGCGTTCATCACGTTGTGCTGCCCCGGCATGCGCACGCAGAAGCGCCCCAGGCTCTCACCTCGCCGCGACACGTCGAAGTGGGTGCTGAGCCCCTCGCTGCGCACGTCACGCGCGCGATAGTCCGCCTGCGCCGTGAGCCCGTAGGTGGCGAGGCGCTTGTCGATGCGCGGCACGACGCTCTGCACGTTGGGGTGATCGAGGCAGGCGACGACCAGGCCGTAGAAGGGCACGCGGTTGGCGAAGGCGACGAAGGCGTCTTTTACCGCCTCGAGGTCGCCGTAGTGATCGAGGTGCTCCGGGTCGATGTTGGTGATGGCCGCGAGCTTGGGGCTGAGGTGCAGGAAGGAGCCGTCGGACTCGTCCGCCTCGGCGACCAGCAGGCTGCCCCGCCCGCGCGCGCCGCCGGCGCCGAGGGAGTTGAGGCGCCCGCCGATGATCACGGTTGGATCGAGCTCCGCCGCGCGCAGGATGGTGGCGACCAGCGAGGTGGTGGTGGTCTTGCCGTGGGAGCCGGCGATGGCGACGCCGTCTTGGATGCGCATCAGCTCGGCGAGCATCTCGGCCCGCGGGATCACGGGGATGGAGCGCGAGCGCGCCTCGAGCAGCTCCGGGTTGTCCGCCGGCACGGCCGACGAGAAGACGACCACGTCGGCGTCGGCGACGTTCTCGGCGCGATGCCCGACGTGGATCAGAGCGCCCTCCGCCTCGAGAGCCGCCGTGACGTCGCTGGCGCGCAGATCGGAGCCCGTGACCACGAAGCCATGATCGAGCAGCACCTGCGCGATGCCGCTCATGCCCACCCCGCCGACACCGACGAAATGGATCGCGTGAATTCTGCCACGAAACACGGAGGACTCCTGACTCCGGCGCCGCCGGTGGGGGAGCCCGACTCATCCCACGGAGCGGCCCGCGGAACAAGGGGCGACGCAGGCGAAGAGCCGCCTACTCGTCCGCGCGCTCGTCCGGAGGAGGAGTCCAGACGATGCGGTCGAGCAGCACGATGTCGGGCTTCTTCACGCCCCAGATCGTGACAGTGTCGAAGTATCCGTCGCTGTTCGCTTCCAAGCGAGGAAGAAGGATTCGTCGCTCACGACACATCTGGTCCACCTCTTCGCGCTGCTGCCGCGCCTCCTCGAAGCTCGCCGGTGGGTTCTTGAAGATCGACTCGCCTGCGGCGACGATCCGCTTCAACTCCTCGATGCTGATCTTCGGCATCGGCTCACTCGTCGCAAGCGTGACCTCGCCGCCACGCCACTCCTGAAGCGCGCCGTGCTCCAGGTAGACGACGGCGTCGACGCTCGGATGTGCGCTGAGCCGAGGCGCGTACTCATGCACGAGATCCCCGCTCACGAAGGGGCCGCCAGCCGAGTTCCGGCCCGCGTCATGCACGACGATCGTCCACTCGTAACCGCGCAGGCGCAGGACCCACCATCCTCGATCGGCATACTCCGCGAGGCGCTTGCGATAGTCGCGCTCCACCTCGCACTGGCCGATCCTCGCCGCGATCTCTCCAGCGACGTCGAACTCGGGCGCTGCCCGCACGAGCACCACGCTGCACGAGTAATCCACCGACTCCAGCGGATGCAGGAAGTCCATCACGCCGACCGACTCGGGCAGGTCGTACGCGCGGCTGATGGAGCGCGTGTGCAGCGCCGCGCCACGCTTCTTGACCAAGTAGGGGCGAGCGTACTCGCGCAGGAGCGCGGCTCCCTCAGGATTCAGTTGCCGCGCCCTGAGCATGGGCGGTTCGCCCCAGGCGGGCTTCAGCACCGGGTTGGCTCCCGCCTCAAGCAACACGCGAAGCACGGGCAAGTAGCCGGGCTTGGCCCCGGCGCACTGCAGAGGCACACAGTATCCAGCGCCGTCCGGGCTCACGCCGAGCGAGAGCAGTATATGCGTGCGGCGCAAGACCTCGGGTGGCTGCACATGCGGCGCAAAGATCGCATTCCACGCGGCATGCATCGGAGCGCCCATCGACACGAGCTTCGGCATGTATTCATCAAAAGAGAACTCGACAAGCTCGCCAATAAACGAGTTTAGCCGACCGCCATCACTGTCGAACACGGAAAATGATTCCGCATCAAAGCGCAAAAAGAGTTCCTTGAATCGTGGAGAGGCCAGGTACTCTTGGCGGATACGAGCAGCATACGCAAAGTCCATCACCTTCTTTCCGCCACCCCAAAGCGTTGTCGATCTGTACGCGTCACTAATAGCATCCAGCTCCGTCTTCACCACCTCCGCACACTCTATACTCTTACTAGACACATGGCTCCTTTGGGCGCGCGGCACAGACAACCTGCCTTCCAATCGCCACGTGGCCGCGCACGCAGCTCAGTCAGCGACTCCCCCAGGCCGTACACGTACTCCTCACGCACGCCGTCCACGATACGCGCCGTGCGACGATCGTCCAAGTCGTAGTCGTATTGCGTCGTGCTGATCACAGCGCCCCCGGCGTCCAGATGCTGCTCCTGGGTCAGCCGCTTCGCCGCGTCGTACGCTTAGGTCAGCGCCGTGCCATCCTCGCGCACGACGCGCACAGGCTCTCGAGTCCTGACAAGTCTGGAAGAATGCCGGCTTTCGTGGCCGAGAAATCATCCGAAAACCGAAGAGCGGCGTGAACCTGGGCCGCGCGTGTGATGTGTAGGGCCCGGCGCTCGTCGCGGGCCGCGCGCGGTGCGCTCCGTAGAGCCACCAACGCTCACCGACGGCGGGCCGGGCCGAGCCTCGGCCACCACGGCGAGGCGGGTGAACCTGGGCCGCGCGTGTGATGTGTAGGGCCCGGCGCTCGTCGCGGGCGTCGTAGCGCGCCGTCACTCCCTGGCTCGTCACGCTGTCACGCGCGTCGACCAGGTGGTCGTCTGCGTAGCTCGAGCGCACCTCGTAGCCGCCAGGCAGCACCACGCGCGTGGGCTGACCCAGCGCGTCCGACTCCTTGATGCCCAGCGTGCAGGCGTGGTGCCGCGACTGATCACGAGAGGATATTCTGGCACGCCAGATTGCCCACGCTCAGGAGCCGCTCTTCCCTTCCACCACAGCTTGAGTGTCTCTCGAGGGAGGTCGCCAGACGATCCGGTCGAGCTGCAGGACTTGTGACTTCTTCACGCCCCAAATGGTGATCGTGCTGTGGTATCCATCGTCTTCGGGGTCGATGAGCGGCAAGAAGACGTGGCGTTCACGAAAGGTCCGCTCGACCTGCTCCTGCTCCTCGCGCTGCTCCTGCCACAAGGGCTTCTGGGTCTCGAAGAGCGGCCGGCCCTCGGCGACGGCCTGCTTCAGTTCCTCGATGCTCATGGGCTCGACGAGCTTCGAGGTGGACATGGTGACCTCTCCCTGTTGCCACTCGCTCAGACCACCGCAGCTCAGATCCAGTACGACCTCGACGCCAGGCATGGCGCTGAGCTTCGGCACGTACCCATCGATGAACGGATACAGCGCGAGCACGGCTGGCCCTATGAGCCGACCGACATCGTGCAGCACGATCGTCCACTCGTAGCCCTCGATGCGTAGCACCCACCACGTCCAATCCCGATCCTCGGCCAGACGTTTCCGGAAGTCGCGCTCGACGCGGCCAGCGGTCAGCGCAGCGATCTCGGACGCGACGTCGACCTCGGGCGCCGCCCGCACGAGGATCACGCGACACTGATAGTCGACCGGCTCGAGCGGCTTCAAGAAGTCTGCGGCGCCCGTGACCTGCGGCAGCTCATAGGCGGGTGAGCGCTTGCGCGTGTGCAAGGCCGCACCGCGCTTCTTGGCCAAGTAGGGCTGCGCGTACTCGCGCAACAGCACCACGCCCTCGGGATTTCTTTGGAGCGCCAGGGACATGGCCGTGGCGGCGTCCTGACCCTTCAGCATTGGATTGGCGCCAGCTTCCAGCAGCAGGCGAAGGACCGGCAGCTGCTCGGGCGCCTCCGCGACCCAGCGCAGGGGATCCCCGTTGCCGTTGCCGTCCGGGTGCGCGCCCATCGAGAGCAGCGCCTTCGACTTCTCCAACATCTCCGCAGGATCGACCCGATAATCTGTGATCGTCGCCCAGACAGGATGCAGCGGCACGCCTTTGGCCGCCAGCTTCGGAATGTGCTGCTCGAAGTCGTGCTTAGCCAGAGACTGAACGAGTGAGTTCAAGCGGCCTCCATCATGATCGAAGAGCTCGAAGTCCTGCGTGCTCAGCCTCTCGAGCAGCTGGTTAAACCTCACAGAACCCGCGTACTCACGCCAAGCGCGCGCCTGCTCTCTGTACGAAGCAAGCTTATCCGCCAGCTTCCCATCACAGACAGCAATACCGAGGCGCTGCGCGATGGACGACCAGTCCTTCTTGATCTCCAACGCACATTCGTGGCTCGTCAACTCGTGTAGACTTTCTAGCTCCTCCATTTCTGGCATACTCCTCTCACTACTAATATCCGTGTTCGTCAGGAGACTCTTTATCACACCATGTGACATACGATATCACATACAAGTGCATATCTATGTTCCCCATACGCTGGCAAGCGTACACAGCCGTCAGAACTGTCCGGCCGCAGTCAGGGGTTGAGTCAATACGTGGATGGGCCCGGTGTCGCAATCCGCGTTCGCCTGCCCCATGAGGCGTGCAGCGCAACCCGCCCCTACTCCCAGGGGCGTCCGTCGAGGACTAGGGGGCGGCGCGAGCGGGGCATGACGCCGAGGCTGCTGCGGTGGGAGAAGCTCGGCACGTAGGGCTCGCGTGCGCCGCTGCTCACGCGCAGGCCGCGGGCGGGGCCGCCGCCGCCG
>JAADHO010000018.1 GCA_013151775.1 Deltaproteobacteria bacterium
ACCGCCGACGGTGGCGGCACGACGGGCACGGACGGAGGTCGCCGACCTCGAAGCCGCGCCAGCGACGCAGGTTGCGCCTGCAGAGCCGCGGGCCAAGGCGGACTGCCTGAAACCGGGCTGCTGCTCTTCGGCTTGGCCGCCGTCGCCTGGCTGCGCCGCCGTCGCTGAGAGAGCGCGAACACGCTGAAGCGCAGCGTGCGCTTGCCCCGGAGCCCGTCTGATGTGACAATCTGGCGATGAGCTGGTGGAAGTGCGCAGGGCCCGGTCACGGCGACCGCTCGGACCCGAGCGTCGGTCGCGGTGAGTCCTCTGGACTCGTCGAGGACGAGGCTGGGCTGAGCACGGTCGAATACATCATCATCCTGGTGTTGATCGCCGTCCTCGGCATCGTCGCGTGGAAGCAGTTCGGTCAGGCGGTGGAGTACAAGGTGCGCCAGTCCACCACCCAGGTGAACACCCTCTGAGGAGTGAAGCGAGGGTCAGTCGGAGAGGCTGACGCTGAAGCTCAGCTCTCGGTCCCCGCAGTACACCTTCGCGTCGAGGGAGCGTGTGCTGTCAGCGAGGCGCCCGAGCCAATAGCCCGGCTGCATGTCCTCCGTGGTGGCGCCCTGTGCCTCGAGCCGCAGCGCCGCGGGCTCGGCCGCGTAGAGCGCCAAGCGCCTCGTCTCGCCCTCGAAGAGCACCGCCTCGATGGCGGGATCGAGCAGACGCCCGACGACCCGCCCCTGCGCCGGATCGAGCAGCGCGCGCACATCCGCAGCCGCCACACGCAGCGTGCGAGGAGCCTCGTCCGCCCGCTCGCTCAGCTCATCCAGGCTCCTATCCATCACC
The DNA here is from genome assembly GCA_013151775.1 of Deltaproteobacteria bacterium. Classification (GTDB taxonomy): domain Bacteria; phylum Myxococcota_A; class Polyangia; order Polyangiales; family Houyiibacteriaceae; genus JAADHO01. The sequence continues at coordinate 832 of JAADHO010000018.1, forward strand.
CGAGCGAGCAGCCGCGCGCGCTCCAGAGCGGGCCGATCTCGACTGAGGGCCGCCGCCGCCCGGGCCGCCGCCACACCCTCGAGGCGACAGGCGAGCAGCTCCACCACGCGCCTCGCCTCCGGCGTGAAGAGCTCGGCGAAGTCGCTCACATCCCCCGCGTCCTGCCCGTCGAGCGCACTCAGACCCGCGCGCGCGACGCCGACCAACATGCGCACCTCGCCCTCTGGATCAGTCGACACGAGGATCTCCCGACCCAGGCGCGCCAGGCAAGCCCTCCCACGTTCCCGCAAACTATCGACCCACGCCGCGTCCATCGGACGCTCCAACACATGGTTGGCGTAGACGAGCCCCAGAGCGGCGGCCACGGAGTCTGCGTCCAGTGGCTCCTCATCCCGGGCCAGCTCGAGCACACGGCGCAATCTGCGCTGCCACTCAGTCATCACCGTCTCCGTCATCCATCACGGGCTCATCTTGATCGAGAACGTCTGCGTCCTCTACCTGAACAGACGTTCCATCGACATCAGGACTGACGTTTCGGCGTCGAGCGGGCCGGGCACGCCCGGCGTCGGCTCGCCGAGTCTGCTCGAAGAAGGCGATCATCGCCTCGACGGCGTCACCCCCGGCGTCTTCCCCGCTCGCCAAGGCGTCGCGCCAACGGCGAAGAGACGGCAGAATCACGTCCTCCCTCCCGCGCTTGATCCACTGGGAGAGGGTGGTCTTGTTCTTCGCGGCGGCGCCGGCGCCGCGGGCCAATTCGTCCAGCATCTCATCCGCCACGTGCCGCTTCCAGGCCAGCTCGGCGTTTCGATACCAGGTGTGGCGCGTCCGCTGCTGACGCTGCTCGAGGAAGCTCTCGATCTGCGCGAAGAGCGCCACGCGGTGCGGCTCGAGGGCCTCCGTAGGATCCACGGTCTCCACTACGGATCGGGAGCCGACGGGCTCGCTCGACGCCGACGGCTGGCGCTGGATGCGCCGCTCTTGTCCATATCCCTCGCGCGTCTGGCGTTTGGATTTCTCCCTCCGGAAGCGATCGAGGCGCACGTTCTTGGCGACCCGACGCAGCCACGCGAAGCTGGCAGCCGGCGTCGGGAGGCGCGCGTCAGGCAAGGCTCCGAGCAATTTCAACGCCGTCTCCTGCGCGTCGTCCTGAGCGTCGGCGCCATCTCCCAGGCAGCGCAGGGAGGCGTCGCGGAGCACACCGAACGCCAGCTCGGCGATCCTCGTGCGAAGCGGGAAGCGTTGCAGGATCCGCAACGCCAGATGCACGCGCTCGGATCCCCGAGCGGCCAGCAATGCCCGGCGCAGCTCGCCAACATCGACGTCCTCTTGCACGGATGCATGCTCGACAGGACGACCATGACTGTCAACGAGGAAGCGGCGCCCGACGACATCTGGCCGGGCTCAACCTAGGCGCTCACAGGTCTCGAGCAGACGCTCCAGCGCGGGCGCTGGATCCGCACCGGTTTCGAGGGCACGGCCCGCCTCCTCGGCGTCCGAGTTCAGCAGCGCGATCACCTCGGGCGCCCGGGGCAGATGCCCGAGGGCGTTCAGCGCCCGGGCGCGAGCGTCGTCGCTCAGGGCTCCCCGTTGGGCGCGCAGGCGGGCCTCCCACAGCACGTTCAGGTGCAAGCGGAAGCGCAGCTGCGGCAGGGCGTCGGCTCCATAGGCGCTCGGACTCGCCGCCAGGATCTCATAGCCGCGCGCCACGTGATCTCGCTGAACCAGCGCGCGCCCGAGGAAGCGCCGCACCAAGAGCCCCGGCATGGGAGCTCTGGCCATGGCCTCTCGCACCTCGTCCTCGTCCAGCATGGTGAGCGCCTCCTGCGCCTCCCCCGCGCGCAGCAGCGCACCCGCGAAGATCGTGTACAACCACGAGCGCTGCGTCCGGCGCCCCGAACCCTCGGCGTCGAGGCAGACGCCCTGCTCGAAGGCCTGCCGCGCCGCCTTCAGATCGCCCTGACGCCCGAGGGCGTCCACCAGATACCCGATGCTCTGGGGCGCCTCCGAGGCGTCGTGACCGAGGGCGACCTCCACCGCGCGCCGGTGCAGCCGGCTGGCCTCCGCGGGGTCTCCTCTGCCGACGGCGACCAGACCGGCGCAGCCGAGCCCCTTCACCAGCTCACCTCGAAGTCGCGCCCGCTCGGCGATGTCGACGGCCTCCTGCGCGGCCTGCCGAGCGTCCTCGAAGCGCCCGAGCTCGCGCAGCGTCAGGGAGAGGTGCCGATGCAGAAAGGTCAGAGCCGCGTCCGGGACGCAGAAGGCGTCGTCGGGGCGAGCCACCGCCGAGGCCGTCATCAACAGACGCAAGCTCTGCTGCGGATCCCCGAGGTGCCGGCTGACACCGCCGAGCATGGTGTAGACGGGGACGGCCAGGTCGGGACGCGTCGCGGGGAGCTGACCCGCCAGGCGATCGAGGCGCTCGCGGATCGCGGGCCAACGATAGCGACTCCAGCCTCGATCGAAGCTGCGCCGCAGCTCGAAGAGCCTCACGTCGGCGTCCTCCCAGGGGGTGGCGCTCGGCATCAAGCTCGCCTCGATCAGCTCGTCCAGGTCGCGCACGCCGACGACCTCGAGCGGACGATCACCGCGGGCGAGCCCGGCGCGCACCGCCTCTTCGTCTGCGGCCGGCACCAGCAAGCGGCGGGCGGACGCGCAAGCCTGAAGCACGCCATCGAGCTTGGGCACGAGCTGCGCGACGGGCAGCACCTCACCAGACTCCGAGAGCGCGCCCGTGATCACGCTGCCCGGCCGCACGGCCCGGCCCGACCACAGGGAGAAGGCCGACACGAAGCAGCCGGCGCCAAGGGAGGATCCGTGAATCTCGATGGACTCGAAGGCCGCGGGTTGGGCCGCGGAGAGGACGTGGGGGCGAGGTTCGGAGAGGCGTGCTCGCGTGGCGGCCAGGCGCAAGGCGGAAGCGACCGCCTGACGCGCACTCGGCTCGAGTTCGAGACCGCCCATGCCCGTGTCGAAGCTGACGAAGAGCAGCCGTACGAAGCCCCGAAGGCTCGAATCGAACACCAAGGGCACGTGCACGGCGTGGGGTGGCGGCTCGGCGTGGTGCAACTCGAGCACACGCGCGTCCACGCCCAGATCCGCCGCGGCCGACAGCTCGGCGTCGTCGATGGCGCCCGGATCCGCCCAACGAATGGCCCTAGATAGAGCGCTGGCGTAGAAACGCCGACGGCTCACGGAGCCCTCCCGGCGAGTCGCGGCGAGCAGGAGATCGACTCTCCCCGCGCGCACCGCCGTTTCGAGCTCCTCGGCCTGCATGAGTCCGCCAGCCTATCAGCTGCCATGCCTGCGGTGGCGCCGAGCTCATCTCCGTCCTATAGGTCGGCCGGTCCCCCCTTCGAGATCCCATCATGAATGACAGCGCTGCCCCCTCCTCCACCCCCGAGGAGGCCCCCGCGGGTTTCGAGAGCTACGGCCTCGACCCCCGCATCGTCGAGGCCATCTCGGCGCTCGGCTTCGACAAACCCACACCGATCCAAGACGTTGCAGTGCCCGCACTGCTCAGCGGTCGTGACATCGTGGGCCGCGCCCGCACCGGCTCGGGCAAGACGGCCGCCTTCGGCCTGCCTCTGCTCGACCGCGTGAAGGACGGCGGCGGCCACGTGCGCGCGCTGATCATGACGCCCACGCGCGAGCTGGCGCTTCAGGTCACCTCTGCCCTCGGCAGCTACGCCAAGCGTCTGCCCCGGGTGAAGCTGCTGAGCATCTACGGCGGCGCCGCCTACGGGCCGCAGTTCAACGGCCTGAGCCGAGGCGCGACCGTCGTCGTGGGCACGCCGGGGCGCCTGATCGACCACCTCGATCGCGGATCCCTCGATCTCTCGAAGGTCGAGGTCATGGTGCTCGACGAGGCCGACGAGATGCTGCGCATGGGCTTCATCGACGACGTCGAGAAGATCCTGAAGGCCACACCCGAGACGCGTCAGGTCGCGCTCTTCTCCGCCACCATGCCGCCCGTGATCCGGCGCATCGCCAACGCCCACCTGAAAGATCCCGTGGACGCGGCGGTGGAGACGCAGGCGCTCAGCACCGACCACATCGACCAGCGCTTCATCGAGGTCCCGGGCCGGCACAAGCTCGACGCCCTGCTGCGCCTGCTGCGCGGCGGCACGCACACGACCACGTTGGTCTTCGGTCGCACGCGCGCGGGCTGCGCGGAGCTCGCGGACGCGCTCTCGAGGCGCGGTATGCAGGTGGACGCCCTGCACGGTGACCTCAACCAAGGAGCGCGCGAGCGCGTGCTCTCGCAGCTTCGTGCCAAGCGCCTCGAGATCGTAGTCGCCACCGACGTGGCGGCACGCGGCATCGACATCGACCACATCACGCAGGTGGTGAACTTCGACCTCCCAATGGACGCCGAGGGCTACACGCACCGCATCGGGCGTACGGGCCGCGCGGGTCGCAAGGGCATGGCCGTCAGCTTCATCACGCCGCAGGAGCGGCGCCGCTTCCACTTCATCGAGAACAAGCTGAAGCACCGGGTCGAGGAGATGCAGGTGCCCTCGGACGCCGCCATCCGTCGGCGTGAGCAGGGCGGCCTCGAGGCGATGCTGACCGCTCGCGTCGAGGACGAGCCGAAGCTGGTCGACGCGCGGCGCTGGCTAGAGGAGCTGAGCACGCGCACGGAGCTCGACCACGAGGCGCTGCTCGCGGCGGCGGTGACGCTGCTCGCCGAGCGCGAAAAGATCTCCCTCGGGGAGGTCGGCGAAGACCGCCCGCCCCATTGGGTGAGGACGCGCGGACCTCGCCAGGATCGCGATCGGGGCCGTGGTGAAGGTGATCGGAGCGAGGGAGATCGGGGCGGACGCGACGCTCCGAGGCGCGATCGCGGCGACCGACCGAACCGCGACGAGGTGGAGATCTTCCTGCCCATGGGCAAGAGCCGCGGTCTACGCATCGGCGACGTGGTGGGCGCTCTGGCCAACGAGATGGGCATCCCGGGTCACGCCATCGGCAAGGTGACGCTCTTGCCGCACAAGAGCTTCGTCGGGCTCTCGCGCGCCGACGCCGAGCGCGTGCTGAAGGAGCTGCCGACCGTCGTGCTTCGCGGCAACGAGGTGCCCGTGAGCATCGCCCGCCCGCGCGCCGATCGCCCGAGCGGCGGACGCAGCGGACCTCGCCCACCGTGGAAGCGCGGACCGAACTCCGGCAGCGACCGCCCCCGCTGGCGCAAGGGCCCGAGCAAGGGTTCACAAAAACCACGCGGCCCTCGCTGAAAGCACGCAACTGAACTCGTCCCCGGCCGACAAGGCGGGTGATCGAGAGGAAATCGCCGGTTGGGCGCGCCTCTCTCACCTACCACGATCGACAGGAGACGAGACATGAACCCGACTTTTCGCAGCTTCTTCCGCACCACCCGATTCGACGCGCTCGGCCTCGGCCTGGCCATGCTGCTGTCCGCCTGCTCGAGCGGCGGAGGTGGTGGTGGTGGCGGCGCGACCGGCAGCGACCGCCCCATTCAGCGCATGCTGCGCGCCGTCCGCGACTGCGGCCTGAGCACCGACGGGCGCTTTCCCAGCGTGTCCCCGACCTTCGAGGACGACTGCTTCATCCAATGCATCGTGGCACACTCGAACTGCGACGACCTGGCCGCCTTCGTCTGCGACGGGACCAGTCGCTTCGACGGCGCCTGCGACGATGTGTGCAGCCAGGACATCGAGTGCGCGGACGGAGACACCATCCCCATGGACTACCTCTGCGATGGCGAAGAGGACTGCTCCTTCGGCGAGGACGAGAACGACTGCGGTGACTACCGCTTCCGCTGTGAGGACGGCTCGACCATCGACAAGTCGTCCCAATGCGACGGAGAGGACGACTGCGGTTTCGGCGAGGACGAAGCCGGCTGCCCCACCTTCCGCTGCGGCAACGGCCTCCTCATCCTCGATCGGGCTCGCTGCGACGGCTACGACGACTGCAGCGGCGGTGAGGACGAAGCCGGCTGCGCGGCGGCCATCTGCCCCGGGTGAGGCTGAGCAGGACCTAGCTCTCGAGCGCCTCGGCGAGAGCGCGGAAGACCTTGGACAGCGAGGCCCGATGGTCCGCCGGTAGGGTGGGCGCGCCCCGCCCCGGGCGAAGCGGCGACGCCCCGAACCCGAGCTGCACCTCGGGCTCCACGTCCTCGTCCCCGACATCGCCGGCTGGCGCCGCGAGCGTCTACCCGAATTGCCCGACACCGCGTACTTCGAGCTGCCGCCCGACTTCTGCTGCGAGATCCTCTCGCCCTCTGAATCTGCCCGAGCTCATCCGTGAGCCACGAGTCGCTCCAACCGTCAGTCCCGAACGACACGAGACGTCTGAGGAGAGTGTGCGGATCTGGAGGATAGCGCGATGACCTACGACGGCATGATCTCGACGGCGACGATGACGAACCCCGCCACGAGCGAAGCGGCGACGCCCCGAACGCGTCGAGCGCGCAAGACAGGCTCAAAGAAGGCCGCCGACAAGGCTCAAGACCGCAGCCTGCAGGTCGCGCGGCGCCTGATCGCGCGCATCGAGCGTGGCGGTGATGCGCCTTGGATTGCGCCTTGGGATCGAGGCGGCGGCCTGCCCAAGAACATCGTCAGCAAGAAGAGCTACTCCGGCTTCAACACGCTGATGCTCTGGTGGGTCGCGGCCGAGCGTGGCTTCGCGTCTCCGTGGTGGATGACGCTGCGTCAGGCGCACACGCGAGGCGGACGCGTGCGCCGAGGCCAGCGCAGCACCTACATCTCGACCTGCTGGTACGCGCAGGTCGGCAGCCTGAACAGCGCGGGGGAGAAGCGCACGGAGAGCGTCCCCGTCGAGCGTTGTATCCCCCTCTACAACCTCGAGCAGCTCGACGGCGTCGCTCCGCCAAAGACGCCCCGCGACCGGCAGAATCCCATCGCCCGCGACGAGCGTATCGAGCGCTGGCTCGCCTCCACGCGCGCGCCGATCGCCCATGGCGGCACCGTGGCCTGCTACTCGCCGCGGCATGACAAGATCCTCATGCCCGAGGTGGCGCGCTTCGAGTCGAGCGGCGCCTACTACGCCACGCTCTTCCACGAGCTTGTCCACTACACCGCGCACGAGAGCCGCATCGGTCGTGACCTCGAGGGCCGCTTCGGAGATCCGAGCTACGCCAAAGAGGAGCTGATCGCCGAGGTCGGAGCCTCCTTCCTCTGCGCCGAGTTCGCCGTGCCCGGAGACCTGCGGCACGCCGCCTACCTCGGGAGCTGGCTCGAAGCACTGAACGCCGAGCCCCGTCTGCTCCTGCGCAGCGCCGCCTCGGCCCAGACCGCCATCCGTTTCCTGAACGCGGTCGCCGAGGGTCGCCCCACCGCGCGCTTCCGCCGACGAAGGAAGCGCCGCGCAGCCTGACTTCGTGACGCCCAGGAAGCCAGCCCGGTGACATGCGCCAACTCCACGAGACCGTCCAAAGCTCACACCTTGCCCCACTTCGCGAAGCCGGCCGCGTCGTACATCTCGCGGTACAGCGCCACTCGCCGGCGCGTCATGGCGTCGCGCATGGCGGCGAGCCGCTTCGGATCTCGCCAGTCACGCGTGCCGTTCTTTCCGGCAGCAGCCCGCTTCCAGAGCTTCAGATCGTCCTCCGGAATGAAGCTGGCCCGACGCACTTCGCCGTAAGTGGTCAATGTGTAAGGCGCTTGGCGCAGCGTGCAGTCGTCGGGCAGTGGGGCGTCGCGATCACCCAGCAGGAACTTCTCTCGCAGGGCTCGATCTCCATCTGCGCGATTTTCGCCCTTGGGCCACACGCGGAAATTGCCCACTGCGTTCGCGACATTGTCACGAGCCTCGTAGAAGCCCGTGGCTTCCTCCGGCCGCATGCCACGTCTATCGAGAAGCGCCGAGGCCAGGATGTGATCGATGTCGTAGGGCAGGTCGGCAGACCGCGCGTAGAGCGTCGGATCAAACGTCGGATACCAGCGGGCGATCACTGCACGTTGAGCGTAGAGTGGGAGGCTGGATTCGTATTGGAGGATGTGACCCACGGGCGCGCCATCGGGTCCCGTCAGCTTGGCAGCGAACTCCTTCGGCGTCGGAAGCGCCTCATCGATGTGTTTGTCCTCCCGCATCCGCGCGTAGATCGCCTTGCCCGGAAAACGGCCACGAGCGCTCGACGCCAACTCGAAGGGGGTGCGGATGAGCCACGTCGAATCTCGCCTGAGGAATTGCATGTCCATCAGCGCGTAGCGAATCATCTCCTGGCGGCTGCCCTCGTCGATGGTCTCGACGTTGCGACGCACCGTCCACGCCAGCAACGTGTGCCACACGCGCCAGCGCGAGCGCATCAACATGGGCAAAGGCAGACCGGAATCATCGTGCCCCTGCTGAGCGTCACCACGATAGGCGAGCGCCTGCTTCACGAGCCTGAGGCCGCGATGGAGGCGCCCCGTGCCGTCGTCCTGTCGCTCGAGATAGCGCCGCATCCCGTCGATGAAGTTGACGCCTGAATCCTCTGTGGTGAGCTTGCGAAACTCGTCCAGATTGAGTCGTGCGATATCTGAAACTTTCTTTGCGGCTCTCGCGACGGTGAGCCGCGTCGCCGCATGTACGATGCGCGTCGGGGACAGGAAGCGCCCCGTCTCGTCGTCGCTGTACACCTCCCACACGAGGTTGTGCGCCTCGGGCCATCGCAGCTTCAACCCAGAGAAGAAGAGCTCGTCGTTGCCCATGCGGACGCCCTCGCGGTTCAGGCGTTGAAACGCCGTCCCGAGGTCATCCGCGGTCTCGAGGTCATCGATGAGCAACGCAGGCAGGCGATAGCGAGCGAGTCGCTCGACGGCGGTGAGTGAGCGCTCAACAAGTCCCTCGACACCGGCCGCCTCTGCGTCGGGCTCATGAAAAGTGGCAGGCAAGAGTGTCCGCCAGTGTTCGCGATCGCCCAACGCCAGGAGCTCCGCCAACGGTACCGGTACACGGGCGCGGGTCGGCCAGGTGTGCCCTAGCGATTCGGCAACATCGACGTCACCGGGCCGGTCCAACTTCGCGCGCGCATCGCGCTTCTGCGCCGAGCTTGCGTTGCGCCCCCACGGATAGAGCACGGAGCAAAGGTGCAGCCCAAACGCACCTCCCTTGGGGTCCGACGCCGCCCCGAGGTCGATCCACAGTCGGCAAGGATCGCCCGCGCTCCACGGTCGATAGCCCATGCCGATGGCGGTCAACCGCTGCTGACCATCGATCAGCACCAACTCCGCGCCCGCGTCCCGGGTGACGGCGCGGCCCTGATCGGCGCGGGAGCGTTGCAGCGCGCGCGTCGCGGACCCGGAAGCGAGGGGTCGAGCCAGCAAGATGGACCCAATCGGGAAACCGCGCAGGAGCGAATCCCACAGCAACTCGACCCGTCGCTCGTCCCACACCGCGTCGCGTTGGAACGCGGGCAGCTGCAGATTGGGCGAGGCGGCATTCACCTCCCGCGCCAAGTCCTCCAACGTCAACGAGGCGAAACGTGAATCCGACTCAAACCACATCAATCATCTCCGTCATGCGCGCCGACCAAGCCTCTGGGCCCATCAGCTTCGCCAGCATCTTCTCCGCAAAGTTCTCCGAGTATCCCACTTCGTCTGGCCTCGCTCGCCCCCGGTGTTCGAATCACCAACCGAGGCTGCAACTATCCTGACCCAGGGGGCCACCCCGTTCCACCGTGCTTGCCCTCGACCGCGGATGAGCTATGCTTTCTTTGTAATACCATGTTTTTCCATGGCACAACATTCTTCCATCGGA
>JAADHO010000177.1 GCA_013151775.1 Deltaproteobacteria bacterium
GGAGTCCGCGCTGCCCGAGTCCGCGCTGCCCGAGTCCGCGCTGCCCGAGTCCGCGCTGCCCGAGTCCGCGCTGCCCGAATCGGCGCTGCCGGAGTCCACGCTGCCCGAGTCCGCAACCGCCGAGTCGCGCGCGGATGAGTCCAGCCCGCCGGAGTCGGCAGGTGCCGCGTCGTCGCCACAGGCTACGAACCCGACCAAGGTGAAGCTGACCAATAGAACGTAAGTGAATCGCATGAGTCCTCCTGCCGCGCAGGATATCACTCCTGGCCGTCAGCGCACGAACGCGCGACCCGCGTCGGGCGATCGCGGGTGCATTTCGGCGAACCTGCCCCTACCCTCAGGCGATGTACTCACGGCTCCTCTCGTGGCAGCGCCCGACGCTGCTGATCTCCATCGTCTGCGCGCTCGGTCTCGGCTGCGGCGGATCATCCAACCCGAGTGACGGCGGCGTGTCCGCGGACTCCGGCACGACCGCCAGCCCGAGCGCCTGCCCTGCGCCCGCGCAGGCTCCCATGGACAGCGCGTGGCCAGAGGTCTTCGTCGGCGTCGCAGGCTGCAGCGACGAGGGAGACGGATCGCGCGCCACACCCTTCTGCGGCTTCGGCGCGGCCTTCGACGCGATCCCCGCGGCGCCCGGCGTGGTCACGGTGCTCGACGGCGAGTACCGGCTCACCGATCAGCTGGCGGACGGAGAGAATCGCTTCCGTTTGAGCCGGCCCGGCAGCGCCTCCGCCTACTTCGTGATCCGCGCCGACGAGGGCGCGAGTCCGCGGATCTACGGCTCCGTGCCGGTCGCCGGCGCCAGCTTCGAGGCCTTCGGCGCCGCGGGCGTAGTGCGCGCCAGCGTCCCCGGCTTGTCGCGTCGTGCCTCTGGGCTGTGGACCGCCTCGGGGCGCCGCATCGATCACCAGAGTGGAGACTTCGGCACGCGCTATCACGCCGATGTCTCGGCGCTCGAGAGTGGACGCTGGACCTTGGCCGACGACAGCGGGACCGGCTGTCCCAACGACGACGTCGCGGGCTGCATGCTCTACATCAACCCGGCAGCTGACCTCGACATCTCGAGCGAGAGCTTCGAGTTGAGTCAGGCGGGTCTGCTCTCGTCGACCGGCAGCGACTACTTGGTGGTCCGCGGGCTGACCATCGAGTTCACGCAGTGGACGCCCATCTTCGTCTCCGGCGCAGAGCACGTGCTGATCGAAGACAACGAGCTCGCCCACAACGCGGCCTATGGCGGCAACAACGCCTACGGCCTGGCGCTCTGGAGCGTCAACTCGAGTCTGGTGCGACGGAACCGCGTGCTCGACACGCGCTACTGGGTCAGCGCCAACTCGTGGGGCATCACCTTCATGGTCTCGGGCGACGCTCCGGACGGCGATCTGTGGGTCTGCGACAACTACCTCGACGACTTTCAGCGCGCAGCCATCGGCTCCAAGGGCGGCGCGAGCAAGCTGCACGCGGTGGGCAACGAGATCCACCGAGCGAATATCGGGGTCGAGGTCACAGGGAGCCGCTGCGATGGACCGCGCTGCGACGTTCGCTTCCGCGGCGGCGCCTGGGTCGTGGGTGAGAACTTGATGGTGGACTGCAACACGGCGGTGGACCTCGCCTTTCTCAGCGCAGACGACGAAGGCTTCGTCGATCCGAGCCTGGTGCACAACAACGTGATCGTCGGCGCTCAGTTCGGAGTCCGTGTCCAGAACGGCGACCCGCTCTGGACGGTCCGCAACAACGTCTTCATCGACACGCAGGCCTTCCGGCTCGGAGGCGTGGACGACGCGAGCGTGCTCTTCGGTGCTTCCCTCGACTCCGACTACAACTTCTTCGCCGAGGGCGCGACACACGTGCTCTTCAACAGCTTCGCGGAGCGCGGACGCTGGACGCTCTCCGAGGCCCAGAGCGCCTTCGACACGGAGGCCAACTCGCTGAGTGGGCCGTCTCCCCTCGACGCCGCCGATGGCTACGCGCCGCCAAGCGGCTCCCCCGTGCTCGGCGCCGGCGACCCTTCCATGTACCCCGACGCGCCGGGACCGGTGAACATGGGGCGCGTCCCCTACTGAGCCTGCGGCACGAGCGCGCGTAGCTCCTCAGCCGTGACGCCGGTGACGCGCAGTGTCTTGTTGCGGCCGTGATCCCCGTGGACGATCTCGATGGCGCGCTTGGGGACGTGCAGCTGCTTCGACAGAAACTTCACCAGCGCGGCGTTGGCGGCGCCCTCCACCGGCGGCGCCGTGAGCGCGACCTTCAGCGCGCCGTCGTGGACGCCGAGGATGGCGAGCCGGCTCGCGCGAGGCATCACGCGCAGAGCGAAGGTGATGGCGCCATCCTTCTCCGTGATCTTCAACGCGCTCATGTGGATCCGGCCTCGACGCCGACGCCCGTAGGCTGCATCGTGTCGGCGTGAAGCGCCACCTCGACGTCACCGAAGCCAGCGACCAGCCCCTCGGCCGCGACACCATCATGGATCCCGCCTTGGCGGCCAAGCACGGCTCCCTCTATGTGCGCCTCGCCTGCTTTGCCATCGACGTGGACCGCGTGCGCGAGTTGACGGAGGTGGATCCAGACGGCGTCTGGCCCTTCGGCTGGGAGGTCTTCCTGACCGAGGTGTGGTTGCTCGCCACCTTGGATCCCGAGAACGAGGAGGCGCATCGCGCGCTGCTCGAGGACGTGTGCCTGAACATCTTCGACCTCGGCCCCGGGGAGCCACCGCTGGGCGCGCAGATCCCCTTCGCGGTCCACGACGCCATCAGCCGCGGCGAATGGCCCGAGTCGCTGCGCAGCATCTTCGCCTCGTGGAAGGGCGAGCCGACACAGCTCGAGGCAGAGCTCGCGCCGCTCTTCGACGAGCCCGACGTGGAGGCGGCGGACCTCGCGCTCGCGTGTCTCGAGGCGCCCCTCGATCTGCCCGTGGCGCCACCCACGAGGCACGCCCTCGAGGCCATGGTGGAGTCGCTCGAGGAGACGCGCGGGAGCGAAACAGCGCCGAACGAGACGGGCTCGAGCGGCGGATCCTAGATGCCGCTCGCGTTCACGCAGGGTCAGACGCCTTGGGGCACGCTGCACGCGACGCCTTCGAGTCTGGCCCTCGGCGCGGCCGTGTTGGCGGGCTGGTACCTCTCCTTGTGGCAGCTCGAATCGACGCGACGAAGAGAGTTCTCCCTGAGCTACGCCGCCGCTTGGCTCGGCGTGGCGACCGAGTTGTTCATCCTGCACAGCGTGGACGCGCCACAGCGCCTCTGGCCGATCGCCGTGACCCTGGCCGCGGTCGTCGGCGTGGCGCTAGTCTCACCGCGCCAGGCGCTCGCCCGGCGCCTCGACGTGTTCGCGCCTACGCTGGGCGTCGCGTGCGGCCTGATGCTCGTCACGGGCCCCAGCCTGCCCCTGACGGCCGCCACGGCGATCACCGTAGCAGCCATCCTCGTGCCGGCGCGCGTCGACGGCCAACGCTTTCTGATCACCTGCGGCGCACTGCTCGCGCTCGGGTAAGATACCGAGGCGCATCGGCAGAATTGGCGTCGGCGAAGTCTGGCGCAGGGTCAGCCTGCGTCTGGGTGCGGGCAGAGGGTCCCACGACCGCCCCCGCTCATGGCGCGCTGCCGAAGCCCGTGCTCAGGTCGATGTGTATCGTACTAAAACCCGGGCCCGCGGACACGAAGTCCACGCGACCGTCGCCATCGAGGTCCACGACGCCATCTCCGACCAGCGAGCCTCTCAACGTGTCGTGTGGGCTCATCCACAGGACGCGCCCGTCAAGAGACACGGCGACGAGACGCGCGTCCAGTGATCGACCTCGCTCCGCGTCGTAGTCTTGAATGATGATGTCCTCGCTGCCGTCTCCATCCACGTCTCCATGGCCGTAGTAGGAATCCAGGCGATAGCTGCGGCTGGATCCAGGGACGCGAAATGAGAACGCGTTTCGCGTCGGCGTCGCCGAAGACAGCTGACCCAGCACGGTCACCAGGATCTCGCCGCTCTCGCCGCCCTCGACGGTCACCAGGTTCGGGTCCCCGTCTCCCGTGAGGTCGGACGCCAAGTAGGTCCCGCTGGTGGGTCGGACTAGAGGCTCGGTCTCCGAGTCGGGATGCCAGCGCGCGATCGCAACATCGGACTGCATCGAGAACACCTCGACCTCGGGCGAGCCGGCAGTGCTACGTCCGGACAATACCAAGAACTCTGGCTTTCCATCTCCGTCCTGATCGAGACTCGCATACACCCCGCCATCTCCCCAAGTTCCCACGCCTTCGGATCTCGACCAAGCTCGAATTACTCTGCCATCACGCCCGGAGTGCAGCTCCAAGCTTCCGCTCATGTCGCTGCTGTCCGGTCCGAAGTCCGGCCCGCTGGCCGTATGTCCAGAGACGCAGCCTGGATCGAGCAAGAGCACATCGGCGACTCCGTCAGCGTCATAGTCGGGCACGAATCGTCCGGCGGCGCCGAGCGCATGGCAACCACCCGGCCCCGTCAGTGTCCAGATGTCTTCGTCCGAGGCGATGGAGCGGACATGAACGACGTTTGGCGCACCATGTGGTTCGTCTGGACCTCCATCGACGTCGAGTCCACCTGCGAAGGTCCCGGCGGTCTCTGTGAAGAGGAGATCTGCGCGACCGTCACCATCCACGTCCGACCCGAAGTCCATCGCACCTCCAATGGGATGTTCTGCGGTTCCTTCGAGTTGATACAGGACGTCTCCCGATTCTAAGCTCAAGACGTTAAGCAGGCCGACGAATGCGGATTCGACTCCAGATAACCTAGATTCATCTGCACTCATCAGGTCCAGTACCCCATCATCATCCGCGTCACCACCAAGCTTGATGACCTGGCTTGCCACGAGAATTTCAGATCGTGAGTACCTGTGCTCCACGACAACACCACATCCGTCATGCCACCGAGGCAGAATACGACCGGTCGTGGCGTCGCACACTTGGCAACGATCGCCTGGAACAGACTCGCCCGCAGCCAGCGCACGGCCGTCGGCGGTGGTGCACAGATCAGGACCCGAGTGCGAGCTCGAGCAGGCGACGAGAACGAGAACTGAAAGAGATAGGCTCGAGGCGAGCGCGGCGGATCGTGAAGTTCTAGTCATGAGACGTCTCGCGGGTTTCACATTGGACCTGGTACGCATGCGGCGTAGCCACAGCGTCCGGTCACGATGGAGCAAGTTGCGGGTGCGTACGCGCGACTTGTCCCAGGTGGACACGGTGGTGGGGCAGGGCAGCGCAGCGGATCTGCTATGTGCCCACATTGACCGCCCGTGCTGCAGATCCTAGTTAGGCATTGATTTCCGGAAGGTAGCGGATCATTGCTGTTGTTACATAGTCCAGGGTTCGGAGTGTTGATACAGATGCCATCGGCCTGACATGACGTCGGCAGCCTAGTCAGGCATTCGTTGCCCGAAGGCAGCGGTTGGCAATACAAGCCGTTGGGTGCCTCCTCGCAACCGATGACTCCGTTGGCGTCCTGCACATCGGTTCGCGTGGTGCAACTGTCGATGATGCATCCATGACTCGTTGTGCATCTCGTGTTGTCTGTAACGAGGGCACAGTTACCGGCTAGGCTGCAGACCGGCAGGTGGCAGCTTGACCTGGGTGCTCGGTCAGGTCCGTATGAATAGTGACCATTTGTGCCCGACAGGTTCGAGCGACGCTGCATCATGACTCCGTTGGGGCCAGGTACGAGGGGCGTCGCACATGTGCCATCGGCGTAACTCGAGTTGAATGCGGATGCATATTGGTCAGCTGGGTCATATGGCGGGTCGGGGACGCAAGTGCCCATGTCACAGTGCATGTTGTCAGGGGAGCACGGAAGCGGTCCGCCAGTATTCGCGTCATGGTCCCTGGTCATTCGCGGATCACACGCTGGGTTGAGCCCACGCACCGGCGTAAAGAAACACCCACCCGGCACGAGCGGTCCGAGACTGGGGTCGCACCAGTCGTCGGTGCAGGAGTTGTTGTCATCGCAGCCGGGCTCGAGGTAGGTCTTGTTGCCCCAGATCTTGATGCTTGGACACTCGACGGTGACGCTGGTCCCATCTGGCTGCGTGTATGCGGGGCTCGTATGGTGTCGGCTGGAGAAACGCATCGCCCGGGCCCAGCCGTCCTGTGCCTGCGTGACGAGGGCAGTAGTGGTCAGCCCAAGATGCGGCCAGTTGCAGGTGGGAGAGTCTTCGATGCAGGCCTCGATGGTGCAGGCTCCGCCGGGGTGATGCACCGTGTGGTAGGGGTCGATCTGCCAGGCGTTCAGTCCCTGGTCGTCAGGCTTCCGACCATCGCCGGCTTCGCAGGGCGCGGCGGAGCCTGGAGACATCACGCATCCGCTCGGATCGCCCGTGGGTGTGGGACTGCATGTCTCCGGCCCATTGCAGTTGCAGTTGTCCCATGTGTTCGTGCAGTAGTTGCTGTCGAGCACTTCGTAGCAGTCATTCGCTGCGTCGATCGTCGCGATCCTCTGGCCGGCGACGCTGGATGTCGGATAAGTCGCGCTGCAGATGGGCGTCGCGCAGCTGTGGCTGTCTGCGCAGCTTGGTGCGACCACATGCCGGCAGGTTCCGGACGGCGGGGCCCAGGAGCCGTAGATTCCGCCTGGGACCCAATGCCAAGTCGGCTGCGAATTGCAGCTGTCCACGTTGCATGTGAGGTCGTCGTCGCAGATCGCGGCGCCGTTTTCGTCCACGAGACCGTCGCAGTCGTCGTCGATCCCGTTGCACACCTCGGGGTTCGTGTTCCAGGCGTAGGCGTGACACGGACCCCAGGAGCCGTTCCACGTGCAGTAGCGCAGGCCCGACTTACCGCACGGCGCCGTGCAGCCCTGCGCCTGCCCGTAGCTGCACACCGGCGGCGGAGGCGAGCAGGGCGGAAACAGGCAGACGCCGTAGAACGCCGTCGGCACAATGTGCTGAGGTGCGCCGTTGACGAGGGACGCGAAGGCCAGGTCTCGGCCCGTGACGCTCACGCCTCCCCCAGACAGCTCACAGCGAATCCCCGACGCCTCACCGGGACAGGTTAGCTCGACTCGGCCGGGTGCGCCCACGTCGCCAAAGGCGCTCGAAAGATCGCCCGTCGATTGCAGCACGGCCACCACGCGCAGCGGCGCTGGAATGTCGCCAGCGCCTGCGTCTTCGCGCTCTACGACGCTTGCGTCACGCGTGTTCAAATCTTGGAGCGCGCCCGCTGCAATGGGACGTGGACTCAGATGCAGCGTGCGTGTCACACCAGGCACATCGATCACCACGCCAGCAGCCCCCAATGACGACTCAGCCCGCGCGCTCAGCCGCCGACGCCGGGTAGCGGCATGGGACCCGGGATCAGCGGAGACAGCAGGTGCTGTGCCAGGGCGCTGACCACGACCATCAGGACGAAGGGCACGATGGCGACCACGAAGGAGGGCAGAGGTTTCAGACCGGCGGCGAGGCGCGCGGTCTGGCGCAGGGAGGTGAAGTAGAGGGCGAAGGGGATCAGCAGGAGCATCGGCACGACGTAGGCCGCGGCGCCGGGGCTGTCCGCCGTGCCCATGGCGCCTTGCGGTAGGCCCCACGCTGCGACGGATGCGAGCAGGCCCTGAACGCCTGCGAGGGGCAGCAGGAAGCTGCGGTAGAGCAGGCCACGCAGGGCCGCCACGCCGGCAGCCGCGCCCTCGTCTTCGCCCGCGTAGGAGCGACACAGGCTGACGTAGCTCGCGCCCAGCGCCAGCAGCTCGAAGAGCACGACCAGCAGGCCCACACCCGCGGCGCGCGCGACGTCGAGGCCGATATCCGTCTGGCTCGGGCTGCCCATGGTGGTCACCATGAAGCTCGGACCGAAGCGCAGCGTGAAGGTGTAGGGGATGACTCCCGACATCAGAGCCAGAGGCAGCGTCGTCAAGAGCGCGAAGGTCCACGCCTTGCGCTGCTGCGCGTTGGCGAAGGCGGGCGCCGAGCGCATGGGCGACAGCGCCGTGCGCAGCGTGCCGAAGAAGCCGCGAAGGACGCCCACGTTCGCCTCCCATGGGATCAGTGGAGCCGCGGCGGCGCGGTCGCCGGCCAGGCAATGGTCGCAGCGATCCGCGGCGACGTGCCAGCAGGCGATGCAGGCGTCGCGACCACAGAGCGGACAACGCGCTAGCGCGGGTCTGGCCTCGTGCTCGGAGCAGAACGCACCTTCGGGCGCCGAGCGATCAGGCGTGGACTTCGACGACTCGGACTCGGGCCCTTCGGCTGGAGAGGGGGGGCTCACGCCATCTCGAGGAAGAGGAGCTCCGGATTCTCGAGATACTCGATGATGTCGTAGGCGAAGGCCGCGCCGATGTGGCCGTCGACGATGCGATGATCGAAGGAGAGGCTGAGCAGCATGATGTTGCCGATCACGATCTCGCCGTCGCGCACGACGGGCTTCTGCTTCATCTGGTGCACACCCAAGATGCCGACCTCGGGGTGGTTCAGCACGGGCGTCGCGAAGAGCCCGCCCTGCTTGCCCAAGGAGGTGATGGTGAAGGTGGAGCCACTGAGCTCCGCGCTCGAGAGCGTGCCGGCGCGGGCGCCTGTGCCGAGGCGATCGATCTCGCGCGAGATGTCGAGCAGGCTGCGCTTGTCCGCCTGCGTGATGACGGGGACCATCAGGCCCGAGGGCGTCGCGGCGGCCATGCCGATGTTGTAGTAGCCGCGGTAGACGAGCTCGTTGCTCGTCTCGTCGAGGGCGGAGTTCAGCACGGGCGTCTTCTTCAACGCCGCGCACACGGCCTTCACGATGAAGGGCAGGTAGCTGAGCTTCACGCCCGCCTCTGCCGCGGCGGGTTTCATGCGCGTGCGCATCTCGATCAGGCGATCGACATGAACCTCCTCCACGAAGGTGAAGTGCGCGGCCGTGTTCTTGGCCGTCTGCATGCGCTGCGCGATCTTGCGGCGGATGCCCACGAAGGGCGTGCGCGTCTCGAGCCCACGCAGCTCGGCGGGCGTCTGAATCGCGATGGGCGCGGACCTCGGAGCGATGGGCGCGACGGCGGAGCGCGCGACGGTGGCGGCGCCGCCCACGAAGGCGCGGACGTCGGCCTTCGTGACGCGCTCGCCGATGCCCGTGGGGCGCACGCGCTTGAGGTCCACCGAGAGGTCGCGCGCGAGCTTGCGTGTGGCCGGCGTAGCCAAGGGCTTGGCGCGGAAGTAGTCGTCCTGAGGAGCCGCCGCCGCCATGGCGAGGGCGCCTGACGCAGCTACGGCGCCGCTGCCGTTGGACTTCTTGGGGGCGGGCTTGCTTGCGAAGAAATTCGAGCCGGGCAGACCTTCGCGGATGTCGCCGACCGCCGTCGCCGCCGGGCCGTCGTCGCTCTTGGCCTTCGCAGGCGCGGCGCTCGCTGAGCCCTCTTCGGTGATCACGACGATCACGTCGCCCACGTTCGCCGTCTCGCCGACGCCGAAGCGGAGATCCGTGATGGCGCCTGCGCGCGGCGCGCCGATGGTCACGGTGGCCTTGTCGGTCATCACCTCGACCATGGGATCGTCCTCGGCCACGACGTCGCCGAGCTTCACGTGCCACTCGACGATCTCGCCTTCGGCGACACCTTCACCAATGTCCGGGAGCTTGAACTCGAAAGCCATTTCTCTACCTCGGAAGCGTTCTCAAAAGGTCGGAGTCTGTGTCTAGCGTGGAGGCGGCGCTGGTAGTTGGCCAGCAGCGCGCGGAGTCAGTAGGCGGCGGTCTCGAGCAGCGCAGGCGTGATGCGGTGAGCCAAGGGCAGGTACTCGTTCTCGAGCGTGTAGGGGAAGGGAGTGTCCCAGCCCGTGACCCGCTTGGGCGGCGCCTCGAGGTGCAGGAAGGCCTTCTCTGTGATCAAGCTGAGCAGCTCCGCACCGAAGCCGCAGGTCTTGGGCGCCTCGTGCACGATCACGACGCGGCCCGTCTTCTTCACGCTCTCGACGATGGTGTCGATGTCGAGGGGCCAGAGCGTGCGCAGGTCGATGACCTCGGCGTCGACGCCCTTCTTGGCCACCTCTTCGGCGGCGGTCAGCGCCTCGTAGAGCATCGCGCCCCAGGCGATGACGGTGACGCCTTCGCCTTCACGCACGACCTTCGCCTTGCCGATGGGCACGGTGTACTGCTCCTCGGGCACGTCCATCTTCACGGCGCGGTAGACGCGCTTGGGCTCGAAGAAGAGCACGGGATCGTTGCTTCGGATGGCGCTCGTGAGCAGCCCCTTGGCGTCGTAGGGGTTCGACGGGCAGATGACCGTGAGACCGGCGGTGTGGATGAAGAGGGACTCCGGCGATTGCGAGTGATAGTGGCCGCCGCGGATGCCGCCGCCGACGGGCGTGCGGATCACCATGGGCACGGTGTATTCGCCGCCTGAGCGGTAGCGGAACTTGGCCGCCTCGCTGACGATCTGATCGAAGGCGGGGAAGATGAAGTCGGCGAACTGAATCTCGGGCACGGGCCGGAGACCGTAGAGGGCCATGCCGATGATGATGCCGGTCTCGGCCAAGGGCGTGTCCATCACGCGGTCTTCACCGAACTTGTCGTAGAGGCCTTGGGTGCAGCGGAACACGCCGCCGACTTTGCCCACATCCTCGCCGAGCAGGACGACGTCACTGTCGCGCTGCATCTCGAGATCGAGGGCGTTGTTGATCGATTGGACTAGGTTCATCTCGGGCATGGGAAACCTCGAAAAATGTCTTCAATATCGGTGGGTGGAAACGCGGCCGCGGTGGTGAGCTCGTGCGGCGCGAGGAAAGTCAGTGAGGGTCGGGAGCGCGCGGACCTGCGAGCAGCTCGGCCTCTTGCTCCTCGAGGTGCCAGGGCTTGTCTTCGAAGACGCCCTCGAAGAGCGTCGGCAGCTCGGGTGCGGGCGTCGCCTCGGCCTGCTTGATGCTGGCCTCGAGCTCCGCCTTCACCTCAGCCTCGAGGGTGTCCTGCTTGGCAGCGTCCCAAGCGCCGAGCCGCTCGAGGTAGAGGCGCGTGCGCAGGATTGGGTCCATGCGTCGCCAACCTTCCACCTCGTCCTCGGCGCGATAGGCTCGCGGATCGTCGGAGGTGGAGTGACCGCCCATGCGATAGGTGAGCAGCTCGACCAGGGTCGGGCCGTCACCGCGGCTCGCGCGCTCGACAGCGTCGCGCACGACCTTGTAGGTCGCGAGGGGGTCGTTGCCGTCGCAGCGCACGCCGGGCATGCCGTAGGCGATGGCCTTGTCGGCGAAGGTGCGCGAGGCGGTCTGCTTGTCCGAGGGCACGGAGATGGCCCAGCCGTTGTTGCGACACAAGAAGATCACGGGCGCCTTCATCACGCCGGCGAAGTTCATGCCCGTGTGGAAGTCGTTGGAGCTCGTGGCGCCCTCGCCGAAGTAGACGCTGACGACCTCGTCCTTGCCCTTGAGCTGCGCGGCGCGCCCTAGGCCCACGACCTGCGTCATCTGCGTGCCAATGGGCGAGCTGACGGATCCGAACCGGAGGTGCTTCGCCGTGTAGTGGTCGGGCATCTGTCGGCCCTTCGCGGGATCGTCCGCGTTGCCATACATGTTGTTCATGTAGGTCTGGAGCGACAGCCCGCGCCACAAGAGCGCGCCGAACTCGCGGTAGCAGGGCCAGATCCAGTCCTCGTCCCGCATGGCGGCGGCCGACGCGATGATGCACGCCTCCTCGCCCAGCGAGCCGATGTGGAAACCGATGCGTCCCTGCCGCTGCAGCTTGATCAGCCGCTCGTCGATCAAGCGCGTGCGGATCATGGCGCGATACATTTTGACGACCAGATCCGCCTCGAGCTTCGGATCGGTCTTGGCGTTGGCCTTGCCCTCGGTGTCGAGCACGGTGAAGACGTCCCCTTCGAAGGCGGCTTCGGGGGTGCGAATGGGAACGACTTGCTCAACTTGCATCATGAAATCACCTCGAGCGTCTTCTTGCCGTAGCTGTCCATACCAGCAAGCGGGCCTAGGGCCCCGCGCGCAGCGTCGTCCGAAGGACGAGCGGCGGCGGGATGGGGGGCCCCGCTGCGGCCGCCCGCTGTGGGGGGAAGGGGCTGCGGCCAGCCCCTTCCATCAGCAGAGCCGAGCACGCCATGGAGGAATGCCTCCGCGGCCTTGTAGCTGCTGCGAACCAGTGGCCCGGAGGCCACGAAAGAGAAGCCCATCGTGAGGCCAGCGTCGCGGTAGGCGTCGAACTCGGCGGGCGGGACGTAGCGCTCCACGGGGTGGTGCTTGGCCGTGGGGCGCAGGTATTGGCCGAGGGTCAGCACGTCCACGTGGGCGTCGCGCAGCAGCTGCATGGCCTCGAGCACTTCGTCCTCGGTCTCGCCGAGGCCGAGCATCAGGCTCGACTTGGTCACGTTGGCGCCCGCCTGCTTCGCCTCCCGCAAGACGTCGGTGGAGCGCTCCCACGAGCAGCGACGATCGCGTACGTCGAGCTGAAGTCGGGGCACGACCTCCGCGTTGTGCGCGAAGACGTCGGGGCGCCCATCCTTCACCAGCTTGCGCACGTCGCGCATCACGCCGGCGAAGTCGCCGACCAAGGTCTCGACCAAGAGGCTCGGCGAGTGGTGCTTGATGCGACGGATGGTGCGCGCCACGTGAGCCGCGCCTCCGTCGAGCAGATCGTCGCGGTCGACCATGGTGAGCACGACGTAGGCGAGGCCCATGTCAGCCAGAGCCGTAGCTGTGCTCTCGGGCTCACGCGGATCGACGAGGCCGCCCGGGTTACCCGTGTGCACCGAGCAGAACTTGCAGGCGCGGGTGCAGGTCTCGCCCAGGATCATCACCGTCGCCGTGCCCTCACCCCAGCACTCGAAGAGGTTGGGGCAGCGCGCCTCCTCGCACACGGTGTGCAAGTCGCGGCTGCGCATACGCTCGCGCATCAGGTTCATGCGCGCTTGGCGTTCACCGGAGGGGAGACGAATCCGGAGCCAATCCGGTTTGCGGGTGGGCAGAGTCATGGGCGAGGGGCTTCTTTGGTCGCCACCCGAGGACGGGTGGGACATGGACGAAGCAGGCGAAAGTTAGGGTCCAGCGGGCCGAGTGTCAACTCTGGCAGAACGACAACCCCGCGGAATCCATGCATTATTGCCGCGCTGCGTCATGCTGATCCATGTGTGATCTCACAGGCTTCACACAACGCAGCGGACGAATCATGCGCGGTCCGTTCGAGTCGCGGCGAGCGCGCCAAAATCGCTATCGTGAGTCAGCACGACACGCCCCGTTTCGATGGCCTTGGCGAGAACGTCACGATCGCTGTGACCGCCCAGGCCCTCGTCCAGCACCGACACGACGTTCTTCCCCAGCGCGGCAAGCGCCCTTACCACTTCCGGGTGGATGTTCTCGTCGGCCAGCAGAGGGAACTCGAGGGGATTCACGCGGAGATCTGCACGTCCCACACGATCTCGTTCTTGAGCGCCTTGGCGGCATAGGTGAGCGCCGCCGTGAGCCCATCGTCGGTCAACTGCGGGTAGGCCTCGAGGATCTCTGCTCGGCTACCGCCGCTAGCGAGCAATTCCAGAAGAAACTCCACGCTGAGACGGGTCCCGCGCACATGCGGTTTGCCCCCGAGGATATCCGGTGCGGTGACGATCCACTCGTTCATCTCCAAGAGGATACTCCGGGCTTGCTGCGTGCGCTACGCGCTCGCGCTCTGCCGGCTCCGCGATCTCCCCCCGCCTCGCGCTTCGACAGTTGGCGGTCGCGCGCCACGCCTCAGAGGGTCAGGCTCGAGGAGACAGCGGCGTAGCCGGCGCCTCCCATTTCACCGTCACCGCGCGGTACGATGAAACCGCCGCCCGTCTCGATGCCCATGGCGAACGTCTCGTCGAAGTGGATCAAGAGCCCTCCGGCGCCCAGCAGGTAGGTCGCGCCCTCCACCGTGCCGGGGTCTTCGTCCTCGAGCACGCCGCGTGGCCCGACGGGCTGACTCGAGGCGACGCGCGCCTGGCCATAGGGTTCGATGCGGTGCTCGCCCGTGCGACCAAACACCACGGCGAGCTGGGGAGACACGAACGCGCCCACTGGCGAAACGCCTCCGCCGACGCCCGCGACGAAGGCGACGCCGCGATCGCGAACTCGGGGCAGACGCCGATGCTGGCGAGGCAGGGGAAACGAAGTCCGTCGAGGGCGTCGCGCAGACAGGCGACGACATCGGCGGAGGCGCCGCTGCGGTCGCGCACGCGCCCGCGCGAGTCGAGCACGATCTCCACGGAGACGCCGAAGCTCGAGACGAGCCAGCTCTTTCCCGCCTCGGCCATGCGCCACATGTCCGAGCGCGCGTCGCCCTCGACGTCCTGGAGCGATCCGCGCAGGCTGACGCAAGGGTTGGTCGAATCCGACATCGAGAAGTGCTAAGCTCTGGACACCATGTCAGATAAATCCACCGAGCCGACCCTCGCGGAGATCGAGATGGCTATGGCAGCAAGTCAGGACGCGGAGGGGAACGACGTCTACCTCGAGGCTTGGCGCGCGAGCCTTTCTCCGGTGGAGCGGCGACGATCGAGAGAGAATCTGCAGGCGTTCATCACGCAAGCACGCGCATCGCTTCGTGACTGAATTCGACCCCGTTCTCATCAGCGCAACGCTGGAGCGCCACGGCGTACGTTTCATAGTCATAGGGGGCATCGCCGCTAGCATTCAGGGCGCCGGTTGGCCCACAGAAGATCTCGACATCGTCGTGCACCCATCCCGGAGTAACCTCGAGTGCTTGGCGACGGCCTTGAACGTGTTGGACGCACGTTATGAGGGATTCTATAGGGCACCGATCCGACCCACGCTCGAGCGCCTGATGGACCTGTCAGGGCCGCAACTACTTCGCACGAGAGCGGGTCGACTGGATGTTATGAAGGAGGTTGCTGGGATGACCTTCGATCAGCTCACGCAGGATTCCACCAAGGCAAGCGTCGGTGGCGTCCCTGTGCATACGGCATCGATTTCCGCGCTGATCCGCTTGAAGGAATTCGCCGGACGGAAGAAGGACGAGGCCGGGCTGAGGGAGCTGCGCGCTGCCCTCAACCGTGGAAATCGGACGGTGACTGAGACGGCTTGGAAGTCAGACGACGTGGACTTATCCGACAGGGTCGACGAGATCCTCTACGGCGCCGATCACGAGTGAAGCCGCTCTTCGTCGACACTAGCGCGCTCGTTGCCCTCGCCCACGGCAAGGATCGGCACCATGGCGCGGCAAGAGGCTCCTGCCGTTCAACGATGTTTCACGACGGCTTAGTTGCTCGGGACGGTCCCTGAAGCCGCGGGCGCGGCCTGCAGGGCCCGGCGGTGGGGCTCTTCGACGAGGTAGTAGCGCAGGGCTTCGCGCGCGGCGTAGGCGGCCTTGATGCGCCAGCGGGGGGTGTTGACGATCAGCGCGGCGACGGCGATGGTGGGCGCCTCCGCGGGGGCGAAGCCGACGAACCAGGTGTAGCCGCGGTAGGGGCGCTCGCTGCTCAAGGTGCCGGTCTTGCCGGCCACGCGGATGCCGGGCAGGAACTCGTGGCCCGCAGAGTCGCGGAAGGAACGCCGGGCCGTGCCGCTGGCGACGGTGACCTCCATCATGCGCCCGAGGGCGCGTGCCGTGCGGCGCGGGATCACGGCGCGATAGGTCGCGGGCTCGTAGCGATGGGTCACGCGCCCGTCTGCCGCCACGACGCGATCGACGATGGGCATGCGCCCGTCGTTGGCGATGGTGGCGGCGAGCAGCGCCCCGTGGAGCGGCGACATGTGCATATGCCAGAAGCCCGCGGCCGTGCGCGCGCGCTCGAGGCGTCCCGCCGGCACGTCCATCTCGCTCGAGGGCGTGGCGAGCTCGAAGGGCAGGCCCTGCCCGAAGGCGAAGGCGGAGGCGTAGCGGCGCAGGCTGGCGCGGTCGAGGTGGCGATCCGCGAGCTTGGCGATCACCGCGTTGGTCGAGTGCCCGAGGGCGTAGCTGAAGCTCACGCAGCGGGTGTCACGCCGCGGGTTGTCCACCAGGTTCTCGAGGGCGAGGCGGCTGCCGCCGCCGTGGTAGCAGACGCGCTCGTCGGGGGAGACGCCCGCGTCGAGCAGGGCGGCGGAGGTCACGAGCTTGAACACGGAGGCCGTGGGCGGCGAGGCGTCGAGGGCCACGTCGCCCTCACCGAAGCCTTCGGTCTCGCTCACGTGCTCCGCCCACGCGAGCACGCGGCCCGTCGACGGCTCGAGAGCCACCACCGCGCCGCGCGGCACGTCGTAGCGCGCGAGCATGCGTGAGAGATAGTCCTGCAGATCCGGATCCAGGGTCAGCTCGGCGTGGGCGCCCTCGGCCAAGGGGCTCGTGAGCACATCCCCCTCGCGCTGCTGCACGCGCGGATCGAGACCGCGAAAGGCATCGCGTGGACGCGGGCGGGCGATGGCGGGTCGGGCGCTCGTGCCGTGGGCCTGCGCCTCGGCGTGGGGCTCCTCGGCGACGCCG
>JAADHO010000238.1 GCA_013151775.1 Deltaproteobacteria bacterium
CGGGCGCGCGGCGGAGGGCGCGCGACGGTGTCGGTAGCTGCCCACGCCGGTCGCGAGGAAGGGCTCGTAGCCGGCGTGGGGCGTGGCGCGGCGATCCTCTTGTGTGCCTCGGTCCGGAGCCGTGCGGATGCGCGCGAGCTGACTGCGCCGCAGGCTGCTCGGGGGAGTGTCCGAGAGGGTGACGCCTTCGGCGCGAGACATCAGCAGCAGGATGGGCCCCTGGGAGAGGCCGTCGCCTCGCTCGCCCGGGTTGCGTGCGTCCAGGTTCTGGCTCGCAGTGCGTCCCCCCGAGCGCAGTGGCGCGGCGCGCTGTCGTTCATGGCCAGGCTCCTGCCCCGTCGCCTCGCTCTCGGCCGCCCACAGCTCCACGTCCACCGCGGAGCCCTCGAGCCCGGGCAGGCGAGGCACGCTCCAGACCACCATCGCGGCCATCAGGTGCAGGCCCACCGAGGCGGCGAAGAAGGCCAAGCCGGCGCGCGTGTCGTACACCACGCGTAGAGTGTAGCGCGCGCTCAGCTCGCCGGCATGGGCAGGGCGCCTTCCACCTCGAAGAGGGCTCGCGGGAAGGCGAGGACCTCGACGCGGAAGAAGTCCTGTCGACGCATCTCCACTCCCGCGTGGGTGGCGAAGGCGTGCCAGGTCTGCATGCCGTGGGGGCGGCTGCGACCGAAGGCGCTGGGCGCGAAGACGGCGAGGTTGGAGCCGGCCTCCGGGTCGCGGGCGGAGGCGAAAAGAAACGCCTCGACTCCCTCCTCACGCATGCGGCCGCCGAGGGCTTGGGTGAAGGCGTAGTCGCTGGGTGAGCGCAGGGGCGCTCGCCAATGTCGAAAGGCGCCGCTGCCCAGGTCCACGCCCCGCTCCGTGCGCACGCGGGCGCGGAAGAGCGTGAGGTCCACCTCCAGCGGCTCGAGCTTCGCGGCGCTGCCGGCCAGGAAGAGCAGGCGGTAGTAGGCCACCTCCGCCAGGCAGGTCTCGGGTCGCAGGGAGGCGTAGAAGAGCCCGCGCTGGTGGCGTTGGCCGAAGCGCGAGCCGTAGCGCAGGGGCGGGTAGCGGAAGGGCGTGAAGAGCAGATAGTGCAGGTTCGCCGCCTCCGCCGGGGGCGGCGGCTTGTGGGCCTCGAGCAGCTCCTCGAGCACGCGCTGGGCCGCGTCCGAGTCCACCAGCTTGCGCGTGGAGACCAGGTGCTGCGCCTCCACCGCGCGTATGCCGAGCGCCTCGAGGGGAGCGAGCTCTCGCAGCACCCGACGCAGCGCTCCGGCGACCGAGGGCGCCGAGCTCAGAGCGTGCCTCGCATGGCGTCGAGGTAGTGCACCACCGAGACCAGCCCCTCGGCGCGTTGACACAGCTCCGCGGGCACACCGCCGAGGTGGTGGTTGTCGCCCCAGAACCAGGCGCGCGCCTTGGACTCGCTCCCGCCGACCAAGGCGTCGAGGCTGCGGAACGCGCGCAACAGCAGCGCTCCGAGCTCCGTCTCCTTGGCCTCGAGGTTCAGCCTGCGGCTGCGTCCCAGCCGCGACACGGAGGCCTCGCTGAGACCCAGCACGTGGCTGAGCTCGCGCAGGCCCAGGAGCGCGCTGGCGCGGAGCAGAGCCTGGGTGAGCACCTCCGCGGGGTCGGGAGAGTCGGAGGAGGGCAGTTCGAGCAGCGCAGCGTTCATTTCATATGAAATATAGCGCCGTTCTGTTTCATCTGCAAGTCGAGCCTCAACGCCTCTTCTTGCGGGATTTCTTCTTCGAGGACTTCTGGGGCGCGGGCAGCGGCTTCAGCGGCTCTCCATCCTCGCCGAGCATGAACTCCGCGGGCAGCGGCGTGGCCTCGTGGTGCAGCACGTAGCGCATCATCCAGGCGGCCAGGGCGAGCATGACGATGGCCGCGTATTGGGCGGGCGTGAGCCCGGCGTAGCGCGTGTCTCCGCCCAGCGCCTCGGGCACACGCAGGAAGTCCAGGAAGAAGCGGATCGGCATGTAGAGCAGCGGCACGAGCGCCAAGTAGAAGCCCGTGGGGCGCTTCTTCTTGGAGAGGTAGAGGAAGAGCGCCGAGACCACGATGGCCCACAAGATCTCGTAGAAGCCCAGGTCGTGCCGAGGGGAGTAGGGCGGTCGTCCGAAGTGGTAGTCGTTCACGGCGAGGAAGAAGTCCGTCACACGCCCGGGGTGGTCGTGCACTACGAAGCAGCCGCTGCGCCCGAAGATCCAGCCGAAGGGGAAGGCGAAGAAGGCGGCGTCGGCGGCTTGCAGGACGGGCAGATGGCGGCGCTTCTTCCAGATCACGACGCCCAGCGCGCCTCCGACGAAGCCCCCGAAGGAGGACATGCCGAACCACTTGAACCAGTGACCCGTCTGCCAGGACTCCACCACCGAGTCCCACTCGTAGAAGACGGCGTTGAGCACGATGCTCATGATGAAGCCGCTGACCACCAGGTGGGTGACGAAGTCGGCGACCAGCGCCGGGTCGACTCGCTGTCGACGTGCGAACCATTCGGACATGCGCGCGCCGAAGAGCACGGCGCAGGCGACCAGCACGCCGAAGGGCTGAATCGGCAGCGTGTAGGGGCCGATGGGGATGTTCCAAGGCTCGAGCCGGAACCAGGGCAGGAAGAGGAGCGTGTTCACGGACGCGCAGCCTAGTGCGTTCGGCGGGAAAAACGAGCCGAGTTTTCGTCGCTCACGCTCGACCTCCCAGACGCTCCTCGGCCAGCGCTTGGGCCACGGCGCTCGCCGGGCGATCTTCGGCCTCCGCGCGTTCGAGGACTCGCCGGGCGAGATCCCCGAGGCCGTCGATCAGGGCGCTGCGGTCTGACAGACCCATGACGCTCTCTCCGATGCCGTCGATCACCGCGCCCGCGGACGCCACGACGTCGGGCACGAGCAGCACCCCGCGACCGTGCAGCGCTTCGCCGGCCTCGGCGCTCGCGAGCACTCCGTTGGCCGCGCCGCACACGCCCCAAGCGGGCAGGCGGCGAGCGAGCTCGAGGTCGAGCACCTGCCCCGCAGCGCAGGGGGCGATCACGTCCACATCGGCCATCAGCGCCCGCGCGGGATCGAGCACGCGCGCTC
>JAADHO010000045.1 GCA_013151775.1 Deltaproteobacteria bacterium
CCTCGACCGCGTGCGCAAGCTGCCCATCTACGCCGAGCATGGCGTCGCCCATGTGTGGCTCGTAGATCCGGCCGCGCAGACCCTCGAGGTCTTCGCGCTCGACGGAGCCACCTATCGCCTGCTGTCGGTCCACAGCGAAGACGACGTGGTCGAGGCTGCGCCCTTTGACGCCGTGCCGCTGAAGCTCGCCCGCCTCTGGTCTCGCTAGAGTCCCGACACAACGTCAGCTTCTGCGGGGTCGTCGCTGAGTTGTCACATAGCTGTTGCAAAGGACGGTCAGCTTCTCGGCGAAAGCGAGATCCGCCATGCAGCTACGCACACGTCGACTCAGCCTCTTCACCTCACTGTTGCTCTCCGTCGCCGCCGGCGCGTGCAGCGGCGGACATGGGCGCGGTGACGAGCCGAGCGCCGAGACCACCACCGAGGGCGCGTCTCCGACTCCGCAGAGCACCACGCTGACCATCAAGGGCTCCGACACCATGGTGATCCTCGCGCAGCGCTGGGCCGAGGCCTTCATGGCGGCCAACCCGGGCACGACCTTGCAGGTCTCGGGCGGCGGATCGGGCACGGGCATCGCCGCGCTGATCAATGGCACGGTGGACCTCGCCGACGCGAGCCGGCCGATGAAGGATCGCGAGAAGACGCAGATCCGAGAGCGCCGCAACGGTGAGGCGCACGAGATCCCCGTCGCCCTCGACGCCCTCGCGGTCTACGTCCACGACGACAACCCCGTCCACTCGCTGACCATCCCGCAGCTGAAGCAGATCTTCCGCGGTGAGGTCACGAACTGGAATCAGGTCGGCGGCAGCGACGCGGCCATCGTGCTCTACGGACGCGAGAACAACTCCGGCACCTACGCCTACTTCAAGGAGCACGTGCTCGACGACCTCGACTTCGCGCAGGAGGCGCAGAGCTTGCCGGGCACGGCGGCGGTGATCAACGCCGTGAGCCACGACCCGGGCGGCGTCGGCTACGGCGGTATCGCCTACGCGCAGGGCGTGCACACGGTGTCGGTGGCGGCGGAGGGCGGGCAGCCCATCGAGCCCAACATGCAGAACGCTTTGGACGGCAGCTACCCGCTCTCGCGCTTCCTCTACGTCTACTCCGTCGGCCAGCCCAGCGGGCTCGCGCAGCGCTACGTGGAGTTCATGCTCTCGAGCGCAGGCCAGGCTCTGGTCGAGAACGTCGGCTACTACCCGCTGCCCCATGAGGGCGCGGCGGAGGTCCCGGCTCCGAGCGGCGCCGCTGCACCCGAAGCACCGGCTGAGCCTGCACAGTGAACTCGGCGCGGGCCCGCCTGTCGCCTGGTCTCGTCCGCGCAGCTGTGGACGAGGACACGCGCGAGCGCGCCCGCCCGATGAAGCGCCCGCCGCTGGGCCAAGGCTTCAAGATGCCGCTGAGCCATCGCCTGGCGGAGAAGCTGATCGCGCTGATGGCCATGAGCGCCATCGCCTCGGTCGCGCTGATCTTCATCTTCGTCGCCAAGGAGGCGCTGCCGCTGGCCTGGGAGCACCTCGAGGGGCTGCACCTCGCGGACCTCTTCTTGCCGCAGACCTGGCGTGGCTATCACGAGGCGGTCTACATCTGGCAGCCCGTGGGCACGCCCGAGAAGTTCAACGTCGTGCCGCTCTTCCTCGGCTCGCTGAAGGTCACGCTGCTCGCCATGCTCTTCAGCGTCCCGCTGGGCGTGGGCTGCGCCATCTACCTCGCGCTCTACGCGCCGCGACGCCTGCGTGAAGTCGTGAAGCCCGTGATCGAGCTACTGGCGGCCGTGCCCTCCGTGGTGCTCGGCTTCTTCGCCCTGATGGTGCTCGCCACCTGGATGCAAGACGCCATGGGCTGGCACTTTCGCCTCAACGCCGTGGTCGCCGCGGTCGGGCTCGCGCTAACCATCGTGCCCGTGATCTTCACCATCAGCGAGGACGCGCTCACGGCCGTGCCCCACTCGCTGTCGGAGGCCGCCTTGGCCCTCGGCGCCCGCAAGTATCAGGTCGCGCTGCGCATCGTCGTGCCCACCGCCGCGCCGGGCATCGCCGCGGGGGTGATCCTCGGCTTCGGGCGCGCGATCGGCGAGACCATGATCGTGCTGATGGCCTCGGGCAACGCCGCCATCATGAAACCCTTCGACTTCACCACGAGCGTGCGCACGGTGACGGCCTCGATCGCCGCGGAGCTGGGTGAGGTCGCGCAAGGAGACGCCCACTGGCGCGTGCTCTTCCTGCTCGGCGCCATGCTCTTCGCCATCACCTTCGCGCTCAACTTCGTGGGCAGCGTGGCCATCCGCCGGCTCGAGAAGAAGCTGACCGCGACATGAAGAATACACCGAAGGACCACCTGCTCGCGGGCGCCACGGCGCTCTGTGTGCTACTGATCGTGGGCCTGCTCGGCGTGCTGCTCTGGCAGATCGTGGCCGGCGGTGCGGGCGTCATCTCGGGCGAATTCCTGACCCAGAGCCCCACGGCGGACATGACGGGGGGCGGCATCTTCCCGGCCATCATCGGCACGGTGATCGTGACGATGTTGATGACCGTCGCGGGCGTGCCCGTGGGCGTGGCCACCGCGATCTGGCTGAGCGAGTACGCGCCCCGACGCTCCAAGCTCGCGGCTCTGGTGCGCATCGCCGTCAACAACCTCGCGGGCGTGCCCTCCATCGTCTTCGGGCTCTTCGGCCTCGGCTTCTTCGTGCTCTTCATCGGCGGCGGCATCGACGACGTGGTCTACGGGCCGGGCACGCCCGTGTGGGGTAAACCCTCCGTGCTCTGGGCATCCCTGACGCTCGCCGTGCTGACTCTGCCCGTGGTGATCGTGACCACGGAGGAGGCGCTGCGCACGGTGCCGCAGGAGCTGCGCGACGCCTCCCTCGCCCTCGGCGCGACGCGTTTCCAGACGGTCTTCAAGGTGGTCGTCCCGAACGCGCTCGGCGGCATCCTCACCGGAGTGATCCTCGCCGTCAGCCGCGGCGCGGGAGAGGTCGCGCCGATCCTCTTCTGCGGCGCCGCGAACTTCCTGCCCCACCTGCCCACCGACCTGCGCGACATGTTCATGCACCTCGGCTACCACATCTTCGCCCTCGCCACGCAGTCACCCAACGTCGACGCGGCGCGCCCGATGCTCTTTGGCACCGTGCTCGTGCTGCTGGTCCTGACCTTCAGCCTCAACCTCGTAGCCGTCGTCGTCCGCAGTCGCGCGCGTGCACGTTTGCGCGCCTAAAGAATTGCCTCGAAGAGACGCAGCATGAACACCGAGGACACGCGTGAGCCCAAGATGCAAACCGAGGACGTCTCGGTTTTCTATGCCGAGAAATGCGCCATCGACAAGGTCAGCCTCGACATCGCCGACCGGGCCGTCACCGCGCTGATCGGTCCGTCGGGCTGCGGCAAGAGCACCTACCTGCGCTCCCTGAATCGCATGAACGACACCATCGATATCGCGCGCGTCGAGGGCAAGATCACGCTCGACGGCTACGACATCTACGCCAAAGGTGTGGACGCTGTGGAGGTGCGCAGACGCGTGGGTATGGTGTTTCAGAAGTCGAATCCTTTTCCAAAGTCGATCTTCGAGAACGTCGCCTTCGGCCTGCGCATCGCGGGCGAAAAGAACGCCTCCGTGCTCGCGCAGCGAGTCGAGGAGTCGCTCTCCGGCGCGGGCCTGTGGGACGAGGTGAAAGACCGCCTCGACGAGAGCGCCCTCGGGCTCAGCGGAGGTCAGCAGCAGCGCCTGTGCATCGCGCGCTGCTTGGCCGTGCGACCCGAGGTGATCTTGATGGACGAGCCCACCTCGGCCCTCGACCCGATCGCCACGGCGCGCGCCGAGGAGCTGATCCGCGAGCTGAAGGAGGACTACACGATCATCATCGTCACCCACTCCATGCAGCAGGCGGCGCGCATCAGTGACTACACGGCCTTCTTCTACATGGGCGAGCTGGTCGAGTCCGGCGAGACGGATCAGATCTTCACGCGCCCGCGCGTGTCGCGCACAGAAGAGTACATCACCGGACGCTTCGGATGACGCCGTGCGCACGCAGAACGCAAACCTCTTGAAGCCGGTGCTACGATGAACACGATGCTCGCCCACACAAGTCAGGAATTCGAAGCGGAGCTGCGCCGACTCAAGGAGCAGCTGCTCGCCATGGGCGGGCGCTGCGAGCGCATGCTGCACATGGCGGGGCGCGCCATCGCCGAGCAGGACACGGAGCTCGCGAAGCAGGTGATCGATCTCGACCGGCGCACCAACGCCGACGAGCGCAGCATCGACGACATGGCCGTGCGCATCTTGGCGCTGCGTCAGCCGGTGGGTCGAGACCTGCGCTTCACGATCACCGCGGTGAAGGTGGTGACGGATCTCGAGCGCATCGGCGACGAGGCCGTGAACTTGGCGGAGCGGGCGCAGGAATTGGCGGAGCTGCCGCAGCTACCTCCACCGGCGCACGATCTGCCGCGCATGGCCAAGCTCGCGGGTGACGTGCTGCACGCGGCGCTCGACTCCTTCGTGCATGAGGACGCCAAGGCCGCGGAGGAGGTCTTCCGCATGGACGACGGCGTGGACGATCTCTACGGCGACGTGTTGATGCAGAGCCTCGCGTTCATGGAGGCGCACCCGGAGCGCGTCCCCGCCGGCATGCGCGTGGCGTCCTGCGCCAAATACTTCGAACGCATCGCAGACCACGCCACCAACATCGCCGAGATGGTGGTGTTCCTCGTGCGGGGCGAAGACGTGCGACACGTGGGCAAGCTGCGGGTCAGTAAGAGCTGAAAACGCATCGGGTGTTCAGTGGTGCGTTTTCACGCGGGGTCCGCCGATGGCAGCGGGCGGGCATAGCCCATATGTGGCATACTCGCCGCGGATGAATACGGGGTCCAAGGCCAAGCGCGACGCGGACGAGCCGCTGCAGGACGACGCCGCAGCGTTGACGTTGCCGGCGAACGTCGACTCCGTGCCCTCGTTCTCGTCGGTGGTCGAGACGCGCACGGCGAGCGGTCAGCGACACATGGGGCGCGCCGAATTCGACGGCGGTCCCGCCATCGGCGACGACGTCGCAGGACACTATCGCGTGCTCGGCATTCTCGGTGAGGGCGGCATGGGCCGGGTCTACGAGTGCGAGAATCATCGCACGGGCAGGCGCGTCGCTTTGAAGTGGGTGCCCGCCGTGCAGGCAGGAGGCGCAGACGCCATCGCGCGCTTCGCCCGTGAGGCGCGAGTCGCCGGGCACGTCGAACATCCCAACGTGATCGACGTCTATGACGTGGTGGAGGAAGGTCCCGCGACCTTCTTGGTGATGGAGCTGCTCACCGGGGAGTCCCTCGCGGAGCTGCTCGAGACCACGCCTCAGCTGCCCGTGCAGGTCGCCGTCGACATCGCCATCGAGGCTACGCGAGGCATCGCCGCGGCACATGCGGCGGGCGTCGTGCATCGCGACCTGAAGCCGGACAACCTCTTCCTCTGCGAAGGCAAAGGCGTGCGCGTGAAGGTGGTGGACTTCGGCGTCTCCAAACGCTTCGGTGCCGAGGCGGAGATGTCGCTCACGCAGACCGGCGCCGTGGTCGGCACGCCCTACTACATGGCGCCGGAGCAGATGCGCGGGAGACGCGACCTCGACCATCGCCTCGACATCTACGCCATGGGCGCGATCCTCTACGAGATGCTCGCGGGCGTGCAGCCCTATCGCGCCGACACCTTGGGCGCCTTGGCGATCAAGGTCGCGACGGAAGATCCCGTCGCCCTCTCGAGCTATCGCAGCGACCTCCCGGATGGTCTCGAGGCGGTGATTCGCCGCGCCATGGCGCGTGATCGTGAGCAGCGCTTCGATGACGTCCAAGCCCTCGCCCTCGCCCTCGAGCCCTTCGGGCGCTTGCCCTTCGCGTCGGACAGGCCCGGTTCCTACAGCGGCAGCGTCCGCTTCGACATCTCCTCGTCCGAGCTCGCGCTGCCGGCCGAACGCGCCTCGCGCGACGACCTGCCAACCGTGGCCGCGAATGTCGGGACCACGGCGAGCTCGAGACCCGCTTGGCTGGTGCCTGTCTTGGCCCTAGCGTCGCTGCTCGCGCTGGTCCTCGGGTGGGTGTTCCTGAGCGCGGCGCCGGACGCACCGAACACGAGCGCGGCACCACCGAGCGCGAGCCATTCAGCGCCGGAGCCCGACACGCAGCCGGCGGCCGTGACGCAGCCGGCGGCCGTGACGCAGCCCGACACACATCCGGCAGTCGTGACAGAGCCGGCGGTAGCGCAGCCGGCGGTAGCGCAGCCGACGACGGCCGTGGACGCCAGCGCCTCGACCCGGACGTCGGCGCGGCGCTCTTGGATGCGCGCCTCACGCATGCACAGCACGACGCCGTCAACGATGACCACCGAGACGCTCGCGCCGGAAGAGGCGGTGATGGTGGAGGTGGTACCCGCAGCGAACGTCCCCGTGCCCATGACGGTGACGCACCGAGCGGGTGAGCTCGGAGTGGACGACTTCTGAGATGCGTATCCCGGTCCTCTCCACGAACTCTTCTCTGCTCTGTCTGTGCCTCGCCTCGATCAGCGCGCTCGGGATGCCTCACGCTCACGCGCAGGAGTCTACGCCAGAGGTGGTGGACGCTCCGGCTGCGCAGAGCGCGCCCGCGTCCGGCGCGCGCGAGCTGGTGGTGCGGGCGGTGGGCGAATACAACGCCGGTCGCTACGAAGAGGCCTACGCGCTCTTCCTGCGGGCCCATCGGCTCGAGCCCACGGCGCGCACTCTGCGCAGCATGGGCATGGTGCTCTTCGAGCTGCGGCGCTACGTCGACGCGGCTCAGCGCCTATCTCAAGCCCTAGTGGAGACGCGTCGCGCGCTCACCGACAGGCAGCGTGAGCAGACGCGTGTGCTGCTCGAGCGCGCGCGGCAGTTCGTCGCCCGCGTCGTGGTGCACGTCTCGCCCGCGGACGCGATCCTGACTCTGGACGGAGCGCCCGTGGAGCTGATGGACGGCGAGCTCGATCTCGACGCCGGCACGTATACGCTGGTCGCGCAGTGCGAAGGCTGTCAGTCGCAGTCGGCGAGGATTCGCGCGCTGCCGGGAGAGCGCAGGGAGATCACGCTCACGCTCGCGGAGCTCTCGGAGACTTCGGTGGACGCGCCCCGAGCGTTGCCCGAAGCACCCCCTAGCCTGACGTTGCCGGCGCTCACTCTGGGCGCAGGCTTGGGCATGGTGTTGGCGGCGGTGCCCACGGCGCTGCTCGCGAGGGCGGCGCAGGACAAGCTCGCCGAGCGCTGTCCACGCGGCGTCTGCGACGGCAGCTTGCGCGCGACACGCGACCGCGCCACGCGCTTCGCCTTGATCACCGACGTGCTCTGGATCAGCGGCGCGTTGGTGAGCGCGGCGGGGCTCGCCTGGTTGCTCGGACGGCGAGGGAGCCGACCCAGCGTCGACGTCGGCGTGGCCTGCGGACCCGACGGTTGTGTCTCTCAGCTCGTAGGCAGGTTCTGATGCGCGCGCTCCATTCTCTCTGGATCATCCTGCTTCTGGCAGGCTGCAGCTTGTCCACCGACGTGGACGGCTACACCTTCGTGGATTCGCCCTGTCCGAGGCCAGCTAGGCGCTGTGAGGGCGGCGACACCTATTGGTTCGTCACGAGCAAGGGTGACATCGCGCGTCACGTGGACGAGCTAATCGACGGCTTCGACGTGGACGGAACCTCCGAGCCCGTGTGCGGCCACCCCGACAGCGTCTCTCCGGATGGCGGCGTGGGCATCGACAACGCGCTCTCTTCCTTGCTCGAGACGGTGGAGCCCACGCTGCCCACGCCCTTGGATGAGAACACACTGAACTCGATCCTCTCTGGGGAGTCCTTGGTGGTGCTGCGCCTCGAGAACGTCGACGACTTCGTCAACGACGACTGCATCGATTTCAGCATACTGCGGGGACAGGTCCCCTTGGGCGAAGATCCCATGAGCTATCTCGACGCCAACGGCGATCGCGTGCTGGACGCTGATCTCACGCTCGACTACGGCACGGTGACGGCCAACGACGATCGCGCCTGCATCGTCGACGGCACGCTCCACGCCACCCAGGGCGACACCCGCTCGATCTTCAACAGCGGTGCGGCTGTGGCGGAGTTGGCCACGGTGGCCGGACGCGCACGCACGCGGATCACTCGAGACAAGATGGTTGATGGGATTCAAGGCGGAGGGCTGAGCGTCACCGACATCGTCGAGCTGCTGAACATCCAAGACCAGCCTGGGCTCGTCAACGTGCTCGAGGGCGCGGCGGATCTGTATCCCGATTCTCGCGGGGACTGCACGCACCTCTCCTACGCGCTGACCTTCGAGGCGATCCCCTTCACGCCGGGCTCGTTCAGGTAGCTCGACGCAGTGACCCGCGTCTTGACCGCATGGAGCGCGGGTGGCATCCCGCCGCGACCGTGAGTGGTGACGCCGATCACACGCGCAGAGCGGGTCGAGGGCTTCTCGCCATCGCCGGCGCGAAGATGTACTTCATCGTGGCGGCCTACGCGGTGCAGCTCGTGCTGCCGCGCCTGCTGACGCCGGAACGCTTCGGTCTCTTCGCCACGGCCATGGGCGGCATCGCGATGCTCGACAACGTGCTGATCGCGGCGACCATCCAATCCGTCAGCAAATTCATCAGCGAGGAAGAAGATCGCGCCGGCTCGATCTTGCGCCAAGCCTTGGGCATTCAGCTCGTGGTGGGTGGCCTGTTCGCCGCCGCGGTGTTCTTCGGCGCGCCCTACATCGCGAGCTTCCTGCTCGACGACGCGCTGACACCGCTGCTGCGTGTGGCCGCTGCGGTGGTCTTCTCCTACGCGATCTACGCGGCGCTCGTGGGCTCCCTGAACGGTCGCCACCTGTTCACGAAGCAGGCGAGCCTCGACGTCACCTTCTCGACTCTGCGCGCGGGCGGCATCCTCGGGGGCGCCGCGCTGCTCGGAATCGGCGCCCTCGGAGCCATCGGTGGCTTCGCCGTGGCGGCGGTCTCGATCACGCTCGTGGCGCTCTTCGTCGTCGGCCTCGGCTCGCGTGGTCGACGCCTGCCCATGAAGACCTGGTTCGCCTTCATGGCGCCGATCTGGATCTACCAAGGCTTCCTGAACGGCGTCCTGCAGATCGACGTGCAGGTCCTGAAGCGCTCTCTGGCGGAGATCGCCTTGGCGGGTGGCGCGACCAGCGTCGCGGCGTCCGAGTTGGCGTCGCGCTACGTGGGCTTCTACCGCGGCGCACAGACCTTCGCCTTCGTGCCCTATCAGCTGATCCTCTCCATGACCTTCATCGTCTTCCCCATGGTCAGCAAGGCCATGGCCGCGGGCGACCACGAGCAGGTCAGGGCGACGATTCGGGGCGCCATGCGCTTCAGCCTGCTCACGCTGCTCGCGGTCGCCGCGCCGATCGCCGGCGCCGCAGACGGCGTGATCCGCGTGGCCTACCCCGAAGCCTACTTGGCCGGCGCGCCTGCCCTCGGTGTGCTCGTCTTCGGCATCGCGGCCTTCGCCCTCTTCGTGATCTCCGCGACCGTGCTCAGCAGCGCGGGCAAGCCCGGCCTCGCGGCGATCATCGCGGGCGTCTCGCTGGTCATCGTCGTGGTCGCGAATCGCGTGCTCGTGATGCGGACCAACGGCGGAGAAGCGGCGCTGCCCGCCGCGGCGCTCGGCACGAGCATCGGCACCTTCACGGCCCTGCTGCTCGCAGGCAGCGCCGTCTTCGTACGCTTCAAGACCTTCATCGCGCCGAGCACCGCGCTGCGTGGCGCCCTCGCCGCCGCCGCCGCCTACGCCGCCGCGCACTTCGTGCCCCACGCCTCGCGCCTCAGCGCCATCGGCGCCCTCGCCGTCGGCTTCTTCGTCTTCCTCGCGGCCCTCGCCATCCTGCGCGAGATCTCGAAGCAGGACATCGCCGCCGCCCGCAAGATCCTCGGCCGCTAGCAGCGCTCAGCGGGCGTCGCGGAAGTCGCTCATGGTCTGGTCTTCGTCGTACAGCGGCGCGAAGCCGGCGGCCTCTCGGAAGGGGCCGCTCTCGATCACGATGGGATACTTGATGTGGTCGATGGCGCCCTTGGGCAGGCGCGGCAGGCCGAAGCGCCCGAGCAGCAGGTTCACGGCGAGCGCGGGCACGGCGACCTGCGTGCGACCCGTCTGCTCGATGACGACCGAGAGAGGCGTGGGCGGTGGGCCCGACACGTTGAACACACCGCGCAGCTTGGTCTCGACGCTGCTCGCGATGGCACGCGCAGCGTCGGCCTCGTGGATGAACTGAAAGAGCGGGTCGAAGCCGAGCACGGTGGGGACGCGAGGTCCGCGCAGGTAGGCGGCGAAGGTGCCGTGCTTGGAGGGTCCGAGCACGTAGCAGATGCGCAGCACGGCCGTGGAGAGCTTGGGGAAGCGCCA
>JAADHO010000293.1 GCA_013151775.1 Deltaproteobacteria bacterium
GCTAGCGCCGCTCTCAGAAGCATCGACGCAAGTCCCGAGCCCGCAGGCCATGCAGGTCCGCCTGCGCGTAGCCGATGGCCTCTTCTTGACCGCGCCGCTCCACTACGAGCGAGAGCCCGCGAGCGTCGATGCGCGGTTGACCTGCGTGGGTCATGGCACGGGCGTGAAGGCGTCGGCAATGGACAGGCGGATAATGGTGCGCTGGCCACGGATGCTCATGCGTCCCGGAAATGCGACCTCGTCGGCTGTGACCCAGAGCGCGCCGCCATCGATGGCCATGCCCACTGGCACACGCCAGTCACGCTTGGATCCGTCGGCGAGAGAGTGCAGGCGAATCACATACGTCGAACCCGAGAAATAGCCCGTCGCGTACATACCAGCTCCGATCTCACCCCGAGGGGTGCTAACGAAATCGCTGACCTTCCGGGGTGCAAGTGCGCTCTTGTCGTTCGTGTAAGGCGCCGTCCACAGCTCCATGTGGCTGTAGCCCCCGGCACCGTAGTCGTAGCCCTGCACCCAGGCGAAGTCGTGACCGTCGGTGGCGAAGCCGACGAGGTCCACGCCGGGGATGTCGTAGAAGACCTCAGACTCCGTGCTCCAACTCCCGTGAGCGAGACGAACGCCCGGATAGGACTCGAAGAAGTCGAGCCAGTAGACGTCGCGGCCTTGGACCATCACCTGCTGTGGCGTCGCGGGCGTGGCGCTGCCGGGTCCGCCGAGCCAGTGGGCGACGCCGTGCTCCAGCACCAGGACCTGCCCGCGAGGCTGTACTTCGGCTGCCAACGTGGTGTCCGACGCGACCACGAATTGCGCCGTATCCTCGACGGAGACCACCGGCGGCGCCAGACGCAGGACGGGATCGAGCGGACGTGAGAGCGCATCCAGCGGCGCGTGGTAGAGCCGCTCATCGTAGGTGGCAAAGTTACCTTCAGCCGTGAAGCGGTGGGCCGGCATCTGCATGCCGACCCAGCCATTGCCTCCACCTACGGATCCTACACGAGCGTTTCTGCTGCGGTCGCCGGAGGCGCTGCCTCGCCACGCGCCTCGAACCTCGCCGTCAGCGCTAGCGATCACAGTGATGATCTCAGCGTCCAGCGTACGCAAGGCGGCGTTGCCCTCCACCAACGAGAAGAGATGCCGGCCGCCGTCGCTCCAACCCTCGCCCATAGCTCGCTGGAAACGCGAGTCATCCACCAGGCGCTGGCAGCCGGTTCCGCAGCTCTCCCAGGCGATGGGCAGGAGGCACGACGGGTTCGTGGCGTAGTAGAGTTCGAGGTCCGCGTCGATCCCCGGCATGGGTGTCCAGCCCGGGTCGCAGCCGAGCCAGTCCGCGTCGAGACCCGCGCCGCCGTCGGCACGTGCATCGGCACGTGCATCCGTGCCAGCGTCGACATGTGCGTCGGGCCGGGCGTCGATGCCGGTGTCACGTCGCGCGTCGGCGCGCGCCGCGTCCGCGCGTGCGTCGACCCGGGCATCTTGGCCTGCGTCTCCGGGCGTGCTGTGCGCGGAGCTGCACGCCGTGATCGCTGCCAACACCAGCGCTAGCGCCGCTCTCAGAAGCATCGACGCAAGTCCCGAGCCCGCAGGCCATGCAGGTCCCCCTGCGCGTAGCCGATGGCCTCCTCTTGACCGCGACGCTCGACGACGAGCGAGAGCCCGCGAGCGTCCAGGCGTGGCTGCACATGGGCGAGGGTTCCGAAGCCCAGAGCGAAGCCGCTCGGACGCCAGCGTGCACGCCGACCGTGATGCCTGCGCCGCGCTTCTACCCGGAGCACGACGTGCAGTGCCGGGCCACGACCTGGCTCTGGAGACGCGACCAACCACACGGCCTCGCCGGGCGCAGCGACCAGGGCGAAGCGTGTGTTCCACGACAGGCGCGGCCAGCGCGCCAGCACCTCCAGGACGCCGGCGCCGTCGGTGGAGATGCGCAGGAGGCGCGCCTGGCTGCGCCGCCGCCAACCGCGTCCATGCGTGACCTCATCGAGCACGTAGAGCGCCTCGTCCTGCGCGCGATACGTCGCGGCCAGCACGTGACCGAGCGCGAGGTGATCGACGTGGTAGAGCTGGGCCGGGTCGAGGGGATGGGCGATCACCAGACCCCGCCGGCTGTGGGCGTCGCCTCGCAGCTCCCAGAACTTCTCCTGGCGAGCCGAGAGCACCAGCACGGCGTCGCTGGGCGTCGAGCCCGTCGACGGCGCCGCTGCCGGTAGAGCCGAGCCCCCCGGCGTCGGAGCAGAGGCGGGAGAGGAGGCCTGCGGGAAGCCTGTGGTGTCGCAGTTCGGGCAGCCCGGACCACCCTGTCCGCCGGCCAGGCCGAGGCCCTGGCCCGTCTCCACCAGGCGCACTACGGCCTGAAGCTGCGAGTCCAGCGCCAAGAGGCGCGTGCCGTCCGCGGGCAGCCACTCCACCGGCTCGCTCGGGGCCAGCCAGCGCAAGTCCGGGCGCGCCAGCACGGCGGGGTCGACGGGCAAGAGCGGACCGAGTTCGAAGGGCAGGTCGGGGATCGCCAGCACGGGCGGCTCGAAGGGCGCGCCGCAGCCGAGGCCGGGGTGGCCCGGCAGCGCCAGGAAGGGCCCCGGGAAGGCCGGGCCGCAGAACGGGCAGCCCGCGTTGGAGAGATACGGGCCGACGTAGTGGAGGCAGGGGAAGGGCGTCGGCACCTCCATGGGCGCGGCGACCACGCCCGACCAGTAGTGGCTGGTGAGTCGCTCGACGGCATCAGGGAAGTCCACGGGCGTGTCGCTGGCGTCAACACCACCGGGCGTGTGCGTCCAGAGCACGCCGGGCAGGGCGACGTCGGGCTCGAAGGGCTCGGAGAAGACCGAGCTCCAGCGGAGCTGGTCCTGCTCCAGCTTCCAGGTCGCGACCAGATTGGGTTCGAAGCTGCCCTCGGTGGGTCCGTCGTAGTCGATGAACGCCTCGCGGCGCGGCTCGCCCTCGAATGTGGGGACGCTGACGGGGTATTGCATGATGGTCTGGCGCCAACGTAGCGTCGCCACTTCGACAGGAAGGCGGTAGTCACCATTCGCGCCGATGACGCAGAAGCCGGTTCCGTCCAACTGACGACCTTTGCATGTATTCCGGCTCTGTGGCTCATCCGCGTTCGCGCCCGAGCAGCGGCAGAAACGGAAGCCGGTGCGGGCCTTCTGGGGCGTGGTGGAGCGGGCGTCGACCAGGACTCGATCCATGCGCAGAAGCAGTGCGGGGCGCCCGCTGGCCAAGGTTCCGTTGCGCTCGGAGGTGCCGAGGGTGGTCTCGCCGCAGGGCACGGGGTCACAGATGTCGCCGCGTGGGCGCACGGGCACAGGCGAGGCCTGCTCGGCGTCGATGTTGCAGTTCTCCTGCAGGGGATTGTACCATGGTGACGCATCGTCAGGTGCGGGCGGCACACAGTTGTCGCAGGCGTCATCGACTCCATCAGCGTCCCAATCCTGACCGACGTTCAAGTCGTCGGGACAGGGGTCGCACACATCGCCTGTCGCGTCCTCGTCGCGATTCGATTGATCAGGATTGAACGTGCTCGGGCAGTTGTCACATTGGCCTGTCTCCCGGGTTCCACGCACCTCTGTGGGCACGAAATCATGATCCGGGTCGGCACCCAGCACTGGATTGAAGGTGGTCCGCTGACAATCACAAATGTCCGGCGTCCCGTCGCCATCGAAGTCAGGGAGCCGCTGGCCTCGTAAGTCGTGAATGCTGGGATCGTTGGGGCAGGCGTCGCAGTCGTCGTTGACATGATCGCCGTCCATATCCGTGCCGAGCTGACACGGATTGTAGGTACCGGGACAGTCGTCCTCGAAGTCGAGATAGCCATCTCCGTCGGGATCAGTCGCTGGTGTTGCGAGTGGGTTCACCCCTCGGGACACGCCTGGACATGCGCTGTCGCTGCGTCCGTCGGCGTCTAGATCCAGGCGGGATATCACCCAATCATGGAGCAGGGAATTCACGCCCACGCCAGACCACTCGCTCTGGCCACTCCCACCCCTGTGTGCCACACCCGCGACGACAAAGCCGGGCTCCGCGTTGGAGAAAAACGGTCCTCCCGAGTCGCCAGGAGCCAACACCGCAAGAAAACCATCAATACGCAGGCTCCAGCCTGAACGCAGCACCCTAGCGACGTGCTTGTAGCGCCGGATCCCAGGGATTCCTGCAAAATCGCTGGTGCGCCCGTATCCCACGGCCATCACATCCTCGAGTGTCGGAGCCGAGGCCGGTGGGTCGAGCAGGCTGGCGGGATCCACGAAAACATCGCCGGCCCCCGTGCCGCGAACGCTCCGCAGCGCGGATGGAGGAATGGGCCGTGCAAGCTGCAGCACCGCCAGATCCACGCCAGCGTCATTCAGCCTGAGACAGGGCTCGGCGCCCGGCGTGCCTA
The DNA here is from genome assembly GCA_013151775.1 of Deltaproteobacteria bacterium. Classification (GTDB taxonomy): domain Bacteria; phylum Myxococcota_A; class Polyangia; order Polyangiales; family Houyiibacteriaceae; genus JAADHO01. The sequence continues at coordinate 4,376 of JAADHO010000293.1, forward strand.
TTGCCGCCAGCACGCCACAACGGTCGCCGAGCGACGCAACGATCTCGTCAAGCGACCCGTCGCCGCGCAGTTCCGGCTTCAGGCATGCACGGTCCGCGTGGGTGTAGCCGGGATTCATGTGACACGCGGACACTGCCAGCGTACGCGTGACCCTCATGCCACGCGGCGATTCGACCTCGAACGTCACGCTACCGGTGCTGCTGCTCTGGACACAGTGGGCAGCGGTCAGCACATGATTCGGATCGATCAGCGTGCCGGTGCAGGAACTGCCCATGGCGACCCGCACGACCATCGGGTAGTCGAAGGGCACTGTCATATCTTCGCCATCGGCGTCGATAATTGCAGCGCGCTGCGCGCCTACCTCAGGCGCCGATGGCGCCTCACATCCCAGCACAGACAGACAGACAGACAGACAGACAGACAGAGCGGAACCGAAATCGCACGAGCCATGGCAGACCTCCTGGCTTCAGTGTCGGAGGATCGCCGCCTCGCGTCAATGGGGTCCGCTGCTGCGACTGCCGCTGAAGACGCCGGCCCTCAGCGCGCCTTGGGCAGCGGGCGGCGTTTGACCTTGCGGCCTTCGCCTCGGAGGGCGAGCTGTCCGCAGGCGGCGGCCAGGGAGTCGCCGCGTTGGGTGCGCAGGAAGGCGGGGGCGCCGCGGGAGTAGAGCTCCTCGCGGAAGCGCTCCACGACCTCCGCGCTCGGGGCGCGCAGCTCGCTGCCCTCGATCCTATTCATGGGGATCAGGTTCACCTTGATCGGCACGCCGTCGAGCAGACGCACGAGCCCGCGGGCGTCCTCGAGGGAGTCGTTGACGCCAGCCATCAGCGTGTACTCGATGGTGATGCGGCGGCGCTTGGGCAGCGGGTAGCGCTTCAGCGCCGCGACCAAGGAGCGCAGGGCGTGCTTGCGGTTGATGGGCATCAGCGCGCTGCGGCGCTCGTCGTCCACGGCGTGGAGCGAGATGGCGAGCTGCACCTTGCCGCCAAAGTCACGGCCCAACCTGTCGAGTTCCGGCACGAGCCCGCTGGTGCTGAGCGTCACGCGGCGCCACGAGAGGCCGAGGCCGTCGGGATGCGTCAGGAGCATCAGCGCCCGCGCCACGGCGTCGTAGTTCGCCAGAGGCTCGCCCATGCCCATCAGCACGACGTTGCGCAGGCGTTGATCCTCGGGCAGCGCCGCACGCCCCGCCAGGGCTTGTCCGACGATCTCGGCTGCGCTCAGGTTGCGCTTCAAGCCCATCACGCCCGAGGCGCAGAAGACGCAGCCCATGGCGCATCCGACCTGACTCGAGACGCACTGGGTCACGACGCGCTTCTTCGGCTCCCAGCCCTCCTCGAGCTCCTCCTCCTCGCCGGGACGAATCAGCTCGGGGATCAGCACCGTCTCGACGCTCAGACCGTCGTGGAGCGTCACCAAGACCTTGCGCGTGTCGTCCCCCGCGGGGGGACCGACCACAGGCGAGACGGGAAGGCTCAGTCCCTCCTCCGCCAGGCGCGCTCGCAGCGTCTTGGGCAGGTTCTTCATCTCCGCGGGATCGAAGACGCCGCGCTTGTGGATCCAGCCGAAGACCTGCGCGCCGCGGTAGCGCGGCTCGCCCCAGGCGCCGAGCACATCGGACCACTCCTCGGGCAGACGTTCGAGGGGATGCGTCGCAGGCTTCAGCGGCGGCGTGGGCATGATCGGAGGCTTGGCCATGCCTGCCTCGTGTCACTCACAGCAGCGATGAGCAATCGGACGCGCCGGCCGAAGGGTGTCCTCACGGCTCTGGAGGGGTGGAACCGTCGACGGCGTCAGTCCAGTGGTTCAGGCAGGTGAGATACGAACCGCAGTCCGTCTCCCGCAGGCAGGTTCTCAACGCAGCGATCGGATCGGGCCGCATCCACGCGACGGCCCGCCCTACCCATGCCCGCCAATCAGCATCCGTGGCCTCACCACACACATCCCAGCTGTGGTCGTCGAGGCTCTGCGCCAGCGTGTCGTTGGGAGTCACCTCGCAAACGCTGGTGTCGCCATCACAAGGCACGGCCGCGTAGCAATCGTAGGAGTCGACCATCTCGTGTCGTTCGATGCGGGCGAAGACGTTACACGGGTCGCCTGATGCAGTGGTTCCACAGTCAACAGCGTGAGCCCAATACCGGTGACACGCCGCATACAGGTCCTCGTCTCGATCGGTGGGCAGCCGGAAGTCGAAGGTCCAATGGGCGCACGAACTCCCGCCGGCACCGCAGGAACCGCAGCTGCCCGCGTTGCAAGCGTCGACGCAGGACGGATCCGAGCAGCTGTAGCAGGTCTCTTGTCGAATGCTCTCGCAGCGCTGCACGGCAGCCTGGCACTCCGTCTGGCCGCAACTTCTGGCCACGGTCATCGTGTCTCGTGTCGTGGGGAGCGCGGGCTGCGTGGTGCCCGATGGGCTGTCGATGAAACCGGAGGATCCGGTCGGAGACGTGTCCGGGGGCAAGTCGCCTCCACTGCTCAGGCAGCCAGCGAGGGTGAAGACCAAGGTCCAGTTCGCGAAGAAGATTCGATTCGTCATTGTAGCACTCCAATCACCCGGCTTATCGGCACGACGGCCGGCCAGTTGCGTGAAAAAGGAGTCTCGTGAGCGCCGCTGGGCGCCCAGGGCGGCCGGGGTAGGTTGGCGGGCGCGCTCCGTGCGAGGTAGGCTTTCTGAGTGACCTCGATGGCCATGAAGATCTTGAGTCAAGCTCTGTCTCTCTCGAAAGACGACCGGCGGCGAGTCGCAGAACGCCTGCTCGATAGTGTGGCGCGGCAGGCCGACGAAAGCGTTGAAGAAGCTTGGGACCAAGAGGTCTTGCGTCGAGTCGAAGCGGCCGAGCGCGGTGAGACGCAGGCGCGACCGTGGGACGAGGCGAGCTGCGAGCTGCGGGCGAAGTACGCACGGAGGTGAAGCTCCCCATTCAGCCGGCGGCGCTCGTCGAGCTCGACCGGGCCATGGCCTACTACGAGAACGAGAGGCCGGCGCTTGGCCTGGATCTCCTCGATGCGATCGAGGAGACGGTCACTTTCGCCGCGGAGGTTCCGGCTGGCGGCGAGCGCCGCAGCCACGAGCTCGACACCTATGAGACCCGGCGCTTCCTCGTCAGACGCTTCCCCTATCTCGTCTACGTCGCTCGCATCGAAGGCCGCCGAGAGGTCGTCGCGATCGCCCATGCCTCACGCCAGCCCGAGTACTGGGGTGACCGCCTGAAGTAAGCAGGCATCGAGAACTGAGCTCCGCGCCAATCACACGGCGACGGCGTATTCGCGCAGGGCGGCCTCGAGGGAGACCTTGCGATCCGTGCTGGGCTTGCGCTCGCCGATGATCAGAGCGCAGGGGATCTGATACTCGCCCGCCCGGAAGCGCTTGGGGCGCGTACCGGGGATCACCACGGCGCGCTCGGGCACGCGACCCTTGGATTCGAGGGGCTCGTCACCGCGCACGTCGATCAGGGTGGTCGACGCCGTCAGCACGACCCCCGCGCCGAGCACGGCCTCGCGCCCTACCCTCACGCCCTCCACCACGATCACGCGCGAGCCGACGAAGGCGCCGTCCTCGATGATCACCGGCTGCGCGCCGGGGGGTTCGAGCACGCCGCCGATGCCCACGCCGCCCGCGAGGTGCACGTCGCGACCGACCTGGGCGCAGGAGCCGACGGTGGCCCAGGTGTCGACCATGCTGCCGGCACCCACGCGCGCACCGATGTTCACATAGCCCGGCATCATCACCACGCCGGGCTCGAGGAAGGACCCGTAGCGCGCCGTCCCGGGCGGCACCACGCGCACGCCCTGCGCCTCGAGGTCGTGCTTGATCGGGATCTTGTCGCGGAACTCGAAGGGACCCACCTCGAAGGTCTGCATCTTCCGAATCCCGAAGTAGAGCAGGATCGCCTGCTTCACCCAGGCGTGGACGCGCCACTCGTCTTCGCCCTCGGCGGGGGGCTCGGCCACGCGTAGCTCGCCCCGGTCGAGCAGCGAGAGGGTCTCGTTCACAGCGTCGACGCTCCGTGGCTCTTCGAGCAGGCTGCGGTCGGCGTAGGCGGCTTCGACGAGCTTCGCGAGCTCGGCGTGGTGGGCGGAGGTCATGGGCACCTGATAGCGCGGGGACGAGCGGGACGGATCAAAAAACGCCAAGCAGCTCGCGGGACCTAGCGCGTTCTCGGGGGCGTCATGGCCTCGAAGCTCTGCACAGCAGGCCTAGGGCGTGGCTCACGGCGCCCCTGTCGGCGCGCGGACGGCAGCTGAGGCCCCCGAGGACGCTTGCACACGAGGCGACGGGATCGAGGGAGTCGGCCACGGCTTGGGCCCGCTCGGGGTCGCGGATCACCAGATCCAAGATGGGCGCCGGAAACACGCGAGGGCCGGCGGCGGCGAGGGGATCGGCGAGCAACGGCGCCACGCGACTCCAGCGCACGCGGGGCGCCCCACCGAGGCTGATGCGCCTCGGCAGGAGCCGCCCGCCCTCGACCCGCCCGACCACGTGCAGCCAGGCCGCGGCGCGCTCGGCACGCGTACCAAAGGGCACGATGGCGACCATCAGCTCGAGCTCCCCCGAAGAGACACGTGAGTCCAGGAGCGCCCCGAGGCGCGCGAGGGCCAAGGAGCCGCGAGTGGTCGCGCCCAAGACCCAGACGCCGCGGCCGTCGGCGTCAAAATGCAATGTGGCGTAGGGTCCGAGGGCCTCGGGCAGGTTGCCCTCTTCGCCCCGCAGCGCCGAGGCGCGCACGACCACGTAGAGCGGACGCTCGAGCCCCGCCTGATCGATCAACGCCGCGGCGGACTCGGGCAGGGAGGCCAAGGGCCACGAGAGCCCCCGCGGCGCCCGACCCGAGGCCCGCAAGGCTGACGCGCTCAGGGCGTGCTGCGCCAGCCACAGCCCCTCGGCGGTCTCGTAGACCGTGCCCGCCTCGCGGGCGGCGACCAGATCTCGAGCGGCCCGACGGGCGACCCGCGGAGGCAGGCTCAGGTCGCGCACCAGCGCCGGCACCAGGCGCTCCTCCGAAGCGTAGGACAGGGCCTCGCGGCGCAAAGGCCGCAGCGCTTGGGGGTCGACGCTGCCCGCGGCGGCGAGGACGTCCAAGGCTGCGAGCGCCCCCTCGAAGTCGTGATCCAGCTCGAGGGTCAGGCGCGCGAAGGGCAGCACCACGCTCGCGTCCGCCGGGTGTGCGTCCCGGCCGCGACGCAGCAACTCGAGCTGCTGATGCCGCAGCGCCTCTTGGCGATCAGGAGGCGAGAGCTCTAGCCGCAGGCGCCGCAAGGTCAGCTGACGCTCGAGGGCGTCCCGGTCCTCGACGTGCACGCGGTCGACGGGCAAGGGGTCGTGGGCGCGCTGATCGGCGAGTAGGGCGCGCCGCATGTCCGCGTCGTCCTCGGCCAGCAGCGCGAGGTCGTGGAAGCGAATGGAGCGCTCCGCCAAGAGCGAGCGCGGACCGTCGCGACGCACGCTCGGGGGCAGCAAGACCTGGTCGAGGGACGAGCCCGCAGCTACGGGCGCAGCCAGGGCCGCGTCGCGGGCACCCGAGTTGCGGTAGGTCTCCCGGCGAAAGGAGCGCACTGCGCCGGGCGCGGGCAAGAGCCGAGTGGCGACGCGGGTGGCGGCCGAGTGCGCGTCGAGGCCAGCGAATATGCGCGAGCGCCGCCGGAACGAGACCTCGAAAGCGCCCGCGGCGATAGCGCGACCGAGAGCGGCTCGGCACTCCGCCTCGGCGCCGGGCCCCGCGCTCGGCCAGGCCCCACGCGAGACACGCACGCGATGCGGAGCGACGAAACGCGCGCTGTAGGTGGAGGTGTCGTCCTCACGCGAGTCGAAACGCGTGGCGAGGGGCGCGCGGCGCTCGATGAAGCGGCGAAGGCGAGCGCGCGAGCCGGCGAAGTCCCAGATCATCACGCTCGAGACGCCACCGTCCGCGCGATAGCGGAAGGCCTCGACATAGACGCCCGGCCCCTCGG
>JAADHO010000426.1 GCA_013151775.1 Deltaproteobacteria bacterium
CTGGGCGCTCGCCCTGCTGCTGGTGGGGCTCGGCCTCGTGCGCCGGCGACGCTACTCCACGCGAGCCGCCCGCCTCGGGCTGAAGCCGTCTCCTCTGCTGCCCTTCGTGCCCCCGCTGGCGCGCGACGGCGTGCTCGTGATCGCCGCTCTGGGCTACGCGCGGGCGCTGCCGGAGGAGCCCATGGCGTCCCTCGTCTTTCTCTCCGTCGCCGTCTTGGTGCAGCTCGAGCGGGTGCCCTCGAGCCTGCGCCCCGCCAGACCCGGCGCCTTCGAGCCGGTGGCGCCGGACGAGCGCGCCGCGGCTCGACGCGGGCGCATGTGGAGCCATCTGGGCCTCGACGCCCTGCTCGACGCGACCAAGCCCCTGGGCCTGCTGACGCTCGGGCTGCTCTTCGCAGCCCTGTGCTGGCTCGCCCGAGGGGACGCGCCCAGCCATCAGCTGGCCGCGAGTGTGCCCTTCGCGGCGCTCTGGCTCGTGCCCACCTTCCTGAGCGGCCACGCACGCACGCTGCCGCCCGACATGTACGCGCGGCTCGCCTGGGCGGACGCGACCGTGGAGCGACTCCAGGGCCCGGGCCGTGACCTGCGCGCCTTGCGGCACCGGGCCGCCAACGGCCGAGTTCAGGACGTGCGCGTCGGCGTCGAGCTCGACGCGCCGCAGCCGGGGCTGCTGCGCCTGCAGCTGCTCTTGGCGGCGAGCCCAGGGATCAGCCTCGCGCACGTACAAGTCGCGGCCCTGATCGTCACCCGACCCCAGAGCCCCGCCGACCAGGCCTGCGCGCGCGCCTTCCCGCACACCTCGGCCTGGACCTCGGGCGACCGGCGTGCGCGTCTGCTGCCCGTCACGGACGAGCTAGAGGCCCAGCTCGAGGCACTGAGTGACGCCCTGTCGCGAGCGCGAGACGTGGACGACGCGGGTCGCCCGAGCGCCCTCGCGCCGGCGTGCACGCGAGCGGCGTAGATCAACTCCCGGCATCGGGCAGGGCGCGCAAGATGCGGATCAAGGCCCGCAGCCTCCCGCGCTCCGCGCGCCCGCGCGTGTGGGTCAGGAGCCCGCGCACGTCGTCCAAGGCCTCGGCGCCGTAGAGATCACGGACCATGCCGCGGGCGCGCTCGCCGACGTTCGCGGAGGTCGCCGCTCGGATCAGCCCGTCGAGCACCGCGGGCTGGTCACGGAGGCCGGGATCGATGCGCAGCACGATGGCGTAGCGCTGAATCGCGGCGCCATGCCAACCGCGGTGTGTGGCGTCCCGGGCGAGCAGCAAGGAGGCCGCGGGAGACCTCGGGTGGGCGCGCTGCCAGGCGCGCAGCTCGCGCTGCTCCGAGGCGGAGAGCAGCTTGCCCGTGTCCACTTGGGTCGTGAAGCGGGCGAGCCGATCGGGCCTCGCCGGCGGCGCCGCGTCGGACACCTCGGCCCCCGCGTCCGGCGCGGACACGACGGAGTCGCGCGCGACCTCCGGGGCGCGATTCAGAGCCCAGATCACCAAGCTGAAGAGCAAGACGACGAGCCCCACGGCCGCGAGCACGACGAGCGCCCAGCGCGCTCGAGTCGGCATCGGCCGTCGCGCCGCGGGCAAGGCAATGGCGGTCTCGGCGTCGGCGCTCACGCTCTCCATGGGACCGACCAAGGAGACGGAGCCGGCGACGGCCGCGGGCCTCGGCAGAGCCTGAATGGCGTCGAGCATCTCCTGCGCGCTCTGAAAACGCGCACCGGGCGATTTGGAGAGCGCCGCCGCCATCAGCCGCTCGAGCGCGGCGCTGGGCGAGAGGCCGGGAGCGGCCTGCGCCAAGCTCGGCGCCTCCCGCACCATGTGGGCGCGCAGCATGTCGCTGCGACGCTTCTCCACGAAGGGCGTGCGCCCGGTGAGCAGCTCGAAGAGCAACACGCCCGCCGCGTACACATCCGAGCGGCCGTCGACCTGGCCCCCCGAGGCCTGCTCGGGTGCCATGTAAGCGGGGGTGCCGAGCACGAAGCCCGAGCGCGTCAGAGGCGCGCTGCCGACCTCTGCCTCGCCCACATCCGACAGCCGTCCGTCCACCACCTTGGCCAGACCGAAGTCGAGCAGGCGCACGTGATAGGGATCGTCTGGCAGCGCCTGGAGGAAGACGTTGCCGGGCTTCAGATCGCGATGCAGCACGCCTCGACCGTGGGCATAGGCCAGGGCGCGCAGCGTGCCCTCGAGGATACGCAGCGCGAGCTCCACGCTGGGTACGCCGATGTCGCGCACGAGCTGAGCGGCGGTCAGCCCCCGCAGGCGCTCCATCACCAGGTAGGGCACGCCGTCGTGCACGCCGTAGTCGGAGAGGGGCACGATGTTGGGATGGGAGAGGCGGCTGAGCACCTGCGCCTCCCGTTCGAAGCGCAGACGCGTGTCCTCTCGCGCGTCGAGGGCGTCCTTCAACACCTTCACGGCGACCGAGCGGCCGAGGCCCAAGTGGGTGGCCTCGTAGACCACGCCCACGCCACCGGCGCCCAGGCAACGCTCGATGCGATAGCGGTCGCCAAAGACGACCCCGATCAGCGGATCGTCCATACGCGGCGGGGGGCTACTCGCAGCGGACATCCGTCGTCACCGCGGAGACGGATCCGAACTCCATGATCGCCGGATCCGCGGGGTTGGCGGGCGCCGTCTCGGCCTGCCATTGGGCCACCAAGGTCACCTCCGCACCGCACAGCTCACTCGCCCGAGGCCAGGCCATGGCGGGGGAGGTGCCGCGCAGCACGAGCTCGCGCGACTGCCCCGGAGCGAGCTCGCCCGTGAAGTCCACGGGGCGGTCGAGGTTCACCTGAGCGATGCCCTGATCGGCCACGAAGAGATCGACCCGGGGCGTGATGAAGCTGCGGCCGTCGAGGGCGTAGCGGCCCACTCGGACGCCGAGGCGCAGATCGACCGAGAGGGCGCCGTCCGTCGCGACCACCACGCTGCCCCCGCGCGCGTCGACCACCAGACCGGGCGCCGTGTCGACGCAGGCACTCAGGAGCACGCCGCAGAGTCCGAACCACAGGGCGGCCCGCTGGTCAGGGGCCGAGGGCCACGGAAAGTGGAACGAACTTCGGGGACGAGACACTAGGACGTGAGGCTCTGGGCCCGTGTCATCAGCGCGTCGCGCACGGTGTCGACCTTGCGCATCTCTCGCTCCACTTCGTCCTCCTCGAACTCGAGCGCCTCGATCATGGCCTCGTGGACGGCGTCGTAGAGCCAGTTGTTCTCTTCGGTCTCGAGGGCACAGGCGCGGGCGGAGTGTCCCTGATGGGAGACCTTGGCCATGCGCCCCGCCACCTGCTCCAGCACGCGTATGCCGTCGCCGAGGTAGGCGCGTGAGGTGGCGAGCTCGTCCTCGAGGGGCCCGAGCATGTCGGCCGACTCCTCGCGATGCCGGGCGAAGGCCTCCTTCGACTCGACCTCGATGCGCTCGAGCACCAGCCTCAGCAGGAGCACATCGCCCACGCGCTGCAGGATGCCGCGAGCTCCTGGGATGGAATTCCCAGCGGAGAGCACGTGAAGCAAGGCGCCGGCGAGGGCCACTCGGCTCTCATCGTCGACCTCGGCATCTTCGACGATGCGGAGGACAACCTTCAGGTCTTGCGGGAGGGCGAGGATCGCGTCGATCACGATCTCGCAGAATCTATCTCGGGGCATGGCTCGCTGACTCTACCAAAGACGCACGCTGGAGGCATGCATGATGCGTTGTGCAACCGCTTCGGGCAACAGGACCGGACGGAGCGCCCAATCGGGGTGGATCATTCGGGGATGAACTCGCGGCCCGCAGGGCAGGCCACCTCGACGCCGGTGGGACCATCCTGCGTGCTGATGATCTTGAACTCCACACGGCGATTCGCCTCCCACGCAGCCTGATTGTGCTGCGGGTTCACGGGGCAGCGCTCGCCGTAGCCCGCGCTGCGCAGGCGCTCGCGGGAGACGCCCCGCTGCACCAAGGCCTCGACCACGGAGGCGGCGCGATCGTGCGTGAGGCGGATGTTGTAGCCGTCGTCGCCGCGCTCGTCGGCGTGGCCCTGCACCTCGATCAGCGTGATCTGCGGGTTGCCGTTCAGCGTGGCCGCGACCGCGTCGATGATCGGGAAGCTGCGGCTCTGGATCACCGCGCTGTCGGTCTCGAAGTAGATCTTGTCGAGGATGATCAGCGAGTTGTCCTCGATCACCACGGAGCCGCGGTCGGGACATCCGTCCTCGTCCTCCGTACCGTTGTAGGTCTCGGGATCGTTCGGGCAGGCGTCGTCCACATCCAGGATGCGGTCGTTGTCGTTGTCGGGATCCGGGCAACCGTCTTGATCCTGGAAGCCGTCGACGTCCTCGGGATCGTTCGGGCACAGATCGTCGGTGTCGAGGATGCCGTCCGAGTCGTTATCGGGATCCGGGCAGCCCTCTTCGTCCTGGAAGCCATCGCGATCCTCGGGATCGTCCGGGCACTGATCCACGGCGTCGAGGATGCCGTCACCGTCCCGGTCGCCCTCGTTGCCCTCGGGGCAGCCGTCCTCGTCGGCGTCGCCGTCGCGATCCTCGGGGACCATCGGGCACTCGTCGTCCACGTCGAGGATGCCGTCGCGGTCGTTGTCCGGATCGGGGCAGCCGTCTTCGTCGCTGAAGCCGTCGAAGTCCTCGGGCTCGTCCGGGCACTCATCGACGTCGTCCTTGTAACCGTCGCCGTCGCGATCGCCGATCGAGGGCTCGAAGACGAAGCCGAGCACGGCGCGGTAGTCGGCCGCCTCGAATCCGCCCGTGGGGATGCCCATGCCGCCGGAGATGGTGAGGTAGCTGTTCTGCTGCACGAAGATCTTCAGGCCGATCAGCGCCTCGGCGCTGAGCGCGCCCTCGGTGCCAAACTCGCTGGCGATCTGTGTGCCGTAGACCTCGCCCACCAGGTCGAGGGAGTCGGCCACGCGGAAACTCATGCCGAAGCCGAAGGTGAGCAGATCGTCGTAGGTCAGCGGAGTGCCGGGATCGCCCGCGCCCGTACCGAAGGTGGCGCCCGTGGCGCTGGTGTTGCCCATGGCCGGGAAGGTGCGGCCATCGACCGGGAAAGTGGCGCCCTGTCCCAAGACCAGGCGATAGCCCAGCTCGAGGCTGAAGCGCACGCGGCGCACGGGCCGGTACTCCGCGACCATGGAGGGCCAGATGGCGAGCCCGGGATCGGTGGCGAACTGACCGCTGTCACCCGTGGGGAGCTGCACGCGCAGGATGGCGGCGAGGCCGATGGGATCGCGCTCGGCCCGCAGGATGCGCGCCTTGGCGTGGACGGTCATGCCGCCGATGCTCTGATACTCGAGCCCACGGGGCGAGGTCGAGTCGATGTTGTACGCGCCCGGCACCTCGATCTCGGGGCCGCTCATCACGGTGATGGGCAGCTGCACACCGACCACGAAGCGGTTGAAGAGGCCGTAGTTGAAGTGGAGCGTGCCGGTGAAGGCCTGATCCACGATGCGGTTGCGCCGCGCCGCGTTGGCGCTGGTCACCGACGAGTCGTTCACGAAGCCGCGGAAGGGCAAGATGCCGAAGCCGGCGTCGAGCACCAGACCGAAGCTGATGTCGCCGTTGCCGAGGATGTCCGTGCCGTTGACGCTCAGGTGCCCTTTGCTGTCGATGGCGGGACGGAAGAGGTGGAGATCCATGCCTCCGCCGCCCGAACGCAAGGTGGCGCCGGTCTGCGCGTGGGCGAACCGAGGAAGGACCAACAAGGAGGCGAGTACCAAGACCCACCCAAACCAACGCATCATGACCCTCTCCATTGAACGAGCTTCACGCAACGTGAACCGTGCGCCCGTTACCATGCGCATCTTCGCCATGTCAACGCGACGAGGTCCAAAAGGACACGAATCCACTCATGGCTGGTAGGACTCGCACGCCAGCGGAGGCGGCCGAGGCTGGAGCCAGCCTATCCCCCATGGGCTTGGAGGAACTGCTGGTACCTACCCGCTCGACGATCCGAGGGGTAGCGCCGGACGAAGGTGCGCATGTGGCGCAGAGCCGCGGGCGTGTTGCCGGTGGTGCGGTAGGTCTCGATCAGCAGGGACAAGGCCTGGGGGTTACGCGCGCGTCCACCTTCGAGGGCTTGAATCACGCATTGGTTGTTGCCCTGTCGCAGGCACGCTCGCGCCCGATCCAGGGGAGACGGACCACCCTCGGGCTCCGCGGCCATTTGCGCAGCGGCCATGCCCGCCATGCCCGCCATGCTCGACATCATCGAGGCCATGCTGCCGTGGTTCCGAGGAGGCCTGCCGCCACGCACGGGGCGTCGACCGCTGTTGTTGCTCGCGACCCGCGCTCCCGCCCGCCGAGCCTCGTCGAGCACACGCTGAGCCTCCGAGCGCCTCCCGGCGGAGATCCCGGGGATCGTCAGCACGCTGTTGGCCTCGCGGGCGGCCTCCGCGACGTCCGTCCCCAGGGCGGCCCGCGCGGCCTGTAGGTGGCGGTCCGCGAACATCTCGTTGGTGCGAGCGATCTCGGGCCGGGCCGAGAAGGGGCTCTCCTCGGGTAGCTCCGCGAAGGCGAAATAGGCGCCGTCCACGTCACCCTGCTCGAGCGCCCCGCGTCCGCGCGCGAAGGTCGCCGCCGCCGCCTGACCGGCTTGGGCCTGCGCCCGACAAGCGAGCGCCGCCTCGTGACCAGGCACGAAGGCCAAGGCGCGTGCTGCGTGTGAAAGCGCCGCGTCGAATTCCTGGGCGGCAAGCGAGCCGCTGCAGGCCTCGGCGGCAGAGTCCGCGTCCGCGTCGGAGTCGCCGGCAGCCGGAGCCGCCACGCCCATGTTCGTGCCAGGCGTCGTGGGCGTGCCGGCCGTCGGTCCAATGGGATGCGCCACGCCCGGCGTGGGTTCCGTCCCGTCTCCACTGCCGAAGGCGATGTAACCGCCCACCGTGGCCGCCAAGAGCAAGACCGCCAAAGCGGCGATCATCAGCCCCTTGCCGCCCTTGGCCGGCTCCGGCATCACCACGGCGTCCATCTGCACCGTCGAGTCCGCGTCGAAGACGTAGGCCTCGCCGGCGGGCACGTAGCGGAAGCGCACCTGGCCCAACTCGACCACGTCGCCGGGCGCGAGAACGGCCTCGGCTGCGTCCGCGCCGTTGATGCGCATCCCGTTGGCGCTGTCGAGGTCGCGAATGGAGAAGCCATCGCCGTCCCTACGAATGCTGGCGTGCTCGCGGGAGATGGAGCGGTGATTGACCCAGACGTCCAGATCCTCGGCGCGACCCACCACCAGCGAATCCTTCGACAGGGCGAACTCGGCGCCCGGCGCTGGCGGCGTCAACATGACCAGGCGCGCCGGTGGCGGAGCCGGTGTGCTGGCCGCGACGGCCGCGCCCGCGGTGGCGGCGGCGGCGCCCGACTGCAGGGCGAGCAGGTAGTCGCCGATGCCGACCTGATCGCCAGCTTGGAGCGGGTGCTCCCCGTTGATCCGGCGGCCGTTGACCTTGACTCCATTGTAGGAGCCGAGGTCTTCGATGACGAAGCCACCGTTCTTCTTCTGTAATTTGGCGTGGCGACGCGAGACATTCCGCTCGGTCAAGCGGATGATGTTGCCGTCCTTGCGTCCGACCGTGATCTCGTCCCGCACCAGCGGAACGACGGTCGTCTTGCCATCGTCATCTGAAATGACGAGTTTAAACATAGGTGTTCCGGTGGTTTCCGTGCATGCGAAATCGAGGCTGGTGCGATGGTACCGGCCCCCCGCTCCCTGTCAATCGACACCCGCCGAGCCGGGCATCTTGGGCGCCACGCCCCGGGCCATGGCTCACGCCAGCGGAGCGTGCCATCCTGCCCTAGATGTTCGGCCTGCTCGAAAGCGCGCGCTCCCGCCCGTCGGAGGGCTGCTCGACGGGGCTGTTGTCGCTCCTGCTGCTGGCAGCCTGCGGAGGAGGTCGGGCCCCGGCGCCACCTTCGCCCGACGCCGCAATCCTTCGAGACGCGGGCGTCGACACCCAGCCTCGGGACGCCTGGACGCCTCGGCCCACGGAGCCGCAGCTGCCACCCGCAGACCTCGAGCTCGTCCTGCCCTATGGCGGGCCCGAGCAGAGCGTGAACGTAGAGGTCGAGGCGCGCCCCGGGAAGCTCGACGTGCAGCTCTCGGTGGACACCACGGGCAGCTTCGGCGGGGAGATCGACGCGCTGCAGGCGAACCTGCTCGACGGCATCTTGCCCGCGATTCGAGCGCGCGTGTCCGACGTAGCCTTCGGCGTCTCGCGCTTCGAGGACTTCCCCGCGGCGCCCTTCGGGGCCTCGACGGATCGCCCCTTCGAGTTGCTGACCCCGGTGACCTCGCGCTCCTCTCGCGTCGCCTCCGCCGTGGCCGCCCTCGACTCACCCCTGGGCTCTGGGGGCGATCAGGAGGAGGCTGGCTACGAGGCGCTCTTCCAGATCGCCACGGGCGCCGGCTACCGCAGCGGCGGCACCACCTGGGTGCGTGCGTTCAACGGTCGGGCCGCGCGAGGAGGCGGAGAGCTCGGGGGCGCTGGCTTTCGCGAAGACGCGCTGCACGTGGTCGTGCACGTCACGGACGCGCCGCCCCACTCCGCCGGCGACTACGCCGGCCTCTTCCCCGACACCCACGGCCGAGAGGACGCCATCGCGGCCCTGCGCGCCCTCGACATCAAGCTGGTGGGCATCGCCTCGGGCGCAGACGCGAGGCCTCACCTCGAGGACCTGGCCATGGCCACGGGCGCGACGGTCGCGCCACGGGAGGGCCGCTGCGACACGGGCGTCGGCGGCAGCGCCCGCAGCCCGGTGGGCGGAGTCTGCCCCCTGGTCTTCGACGCCCGAGAGGACGGGAGCGGCGTCTCCGAGGCCGTGGTCGAGGGCATCGTCGGGCTGGTGGACTCCATCCGCTACGAGCAGGTCTATGGTCGCGCCGTAGACGATCGCTTCGCCTTCGTGCGGGCCATCGTGGCGGCCGAAGCGACGCCCAGCCGAGCAGGGGTCGCGCCGGGCCTCGCCGACCTGCGCCCGCCGGGGGACGCCGTCCTCGACACCTTCACCGGCGTGCATGTCGGCACCCGCCTGCGCTTCGAATTGCGCTTCGCAAACGATTCCTTGCGCTCCGAAGACTACGATCAGGTCTTCCGCGTGATGCTCGAGATCGTGGGCGACTCGGACGTGCTCGAGCGGCGCGTGGTGCGGGTGATCGTCCCTCTGACCCGACGCGACGCGAGCGTGGCGAACCTGGACGCGAGCGTCACGAGCCCGGACGCAAGCGTCACGGACGCGGCGAGCAGAGACGCCGGAGACGCCGGGCTATGAGCCTGCGACGCCTCGGCTGGGCGCTGTGTGGCGCGCCGCTGTTCGCAGGGCTGACGCTGCTGGGCTGCGTCTCGGGTATGGCCCGCGGGGGCATTCACGCGCGCATGGGATACTCCGAGGAGGGTGGTCTGAGGGTGATCGAGGCCCCCGCCGAGGGACCGGCCGCGCACGCCGGGCTGCACGCGGGAGATCACATCATCACCCTCCAGGGTGAACCCGTACGAGGCCTGAACCTGGACGAGATCGTCGAGCGCCTGAGGGGAAGCATCGGCAGCGAGGTCGAGATCGAGGTGGTGCGCGATGGGCAGCCCATCACCCTCAGGGTGCGACGCGCGCCCTACGACTCGCGGCGTCGCCCCAGGCGCAGCGAGCGCCCCTGATTGCCTCGGGGCTACCTTCTTGGCATAGCAGGCGCCCATGCATCCCTCCGACTTGGCCTCCTTCGCCGACACCCTCTGGACCTGGGCTGCGCTGCCCGCCCTGGTGCTGGCCACCCTCGTGCTGACCATCAGCCTGCGCGCGCCGCAGCTCACCCGCCTCGCCGCGGGGCTCTCGGCGCTGCGCGGCAGATCCGAAGGTCAGGGTACGACCTCCGCGAGTTTGGCGACCGTACTCGCCTCCGCGGGCTCCCTCGGCGCAGCAGCGACGGTGGGCGTCGGCACGGCCATAGCCCTCGGCGGGCCCGGCGCCATCGCCTGGGTGTGGGTCTTCGGGTTCTTGCTGGCGCCCCTGCGCTACGCCGAGGTGCTGCTCGCGCGCACGGACGCCCCGGGACGAGCGAGCGGCCAAGGCGCGGGCTCGCTCCCGGCTCGCCTGATGCGCTCGCCGAGCCCCTGGATCGCGAAGCTCGGCCTGCTGCTCGCCGGCGTGCTCGCGCTCACGGCCTTCACCTTCGTCGGCGGCGTACATGGCGAAGCCCTCGAGCAGCTCGGCGCCAGCCTCAGCCCCGGATCGGCACCTAGCCTGCTCTTGCTCGCGGCCCTGGTGGGAGGCGTGCTGGCAGCCGCCGGGCGCGAGCGGGCGGCCTCGCTGGCGGGCTGGCTCGGGCTGGTGGGCTTCGTCGCGGTGC
>JAADHO010000303.1 GCA_013151775.1 Deltaproteobacteria bacterium
GCGCGGGTGGCGCACCCATGTTGTTCATCATCATCGTGCCCTTGAACTTCGAGGCACCGCTCTTCTTCTGCTGCTTGAGCTGCGTTCCGCAGGAGGCACAGCTTTGAGCTTCGTTGGTGTTCGGCTTGCCGCAGTTGGGACAGTAGACGGTCACAGAATTCCCATCCGCCCGATCCGGGGTCGGGCCTAAAGCAGCAAGCCGACCACGACTGCGTAGTCACCCCACCGCCCAGTTGAAAACGTCCGTACCCTAGCCCGAATTGGCGCGTCTGGGAAGACCGACATCGCGCGAGCCCGCAACTCGATCAAGTCGTCTGTCGTGCGGGGCGTTTTGCCGGTTTTCCAAGGCCCTCTGGAGCTTGACAGACGCGACCGCCGGGCCTAGCGTCCGCACGCCCAGGAGCCCCTCGGGGTAAGCCTTTGCGGGGCGAGCGCCCAGTCGGTGATCGCTGCGCAGCGGGTGCAGAAATCCGGCGATCCCCACTCCGAACGCAGTCCACTCCCGAACGCAATCGACGTCCACGGACCGGCAAGAGCTCGAGAACACCATGCCATTCGCCCTCACAGCCGAGCGAGAGAAGCAGGTCGAAGCACTGCTCACGCGCTACCCCAACGCGCGCGCCGCGCTAATTCCCGTGCTCTGGGTCTGCCAGCGCCAACACGGCTGGATAAGCCCCGCGGTTCGAGATTGGGTCGCTCAGCGACTCGACCTGTCCACCGCCACCGTCACGGGGGTTGTCACCTTCTACACGATGTTCTTCGACAAGCCCGTCGGCGAGCACGTGATCTGGGTGTGTCGCACGCTCAGCTGCGATCTGCGCGGCGGCAAGGCGATCCAAGAGCACCTCGAGCAGCGCCTCGGTTGTCACGCCGGGGGTACCAGCACGGACGGCAAGTTCACGCTGATGAAGGCCGAGTGTCTCGCCGCCTGCGGTCAGGCGCCCATGGTGCAGATCGACGACGACTATCACGAGAACCTCACCCTCGAGGGCCTCGACCAGATCCTCGACAGCGTCGGCGCCGCGCCGGCGGAGGAGGCCTGAATGGTCGCCGATTACGAACCTATCCTGTCCTCGCGCTACGGCGTCCCCGACGCTCACCGCCTGGCCGTGGCCGAGCGAAACGGCGCCTACGCCACGGCCAAGAAGGCGCTGCTCACCATGCGGCCCGACGCCATCAAGGAAGAGGTCAAGAAGGCCTCCCTGCGCGGGCGCGGTGGAGCGGGCTTTCCCGCCGGCATCAAGTGGGGCTTCCTGAACCCGAAAGAGGGAGACGACATCTATCTCGTCATCAACGGTGACGAGAGCGAGCCCGGCACCTTCAAGGATCGCACCCTCCTGAACCTCGATCCACACCGGCTGATCGAGGGCGCGCTGATCACCTGCTGGGCGATCGGCGCTCACAAGGCCTACATCTACATCCGCGGTGAGCTCGCGCACTCCATCGCCATCCTCGACGCCGCCCTCGACGAGGCACGCGCCAAGGGTTACGTCGGTGCGCGCCCCTTCGGCAAGAACTACCCGATCGAGATCTTCAGCCACCCCGGCGCCGGCGCCTACATCTGCGGCGAAGAGACGGCGCTGCTCAACTCCCTCGAGGGGCGACGCGGCGAGCCTCGGCTCAAGCCTCCCTTCCCGGCCATCAAGGGCGCCTTCGGCATGCCCACCATCGTCAACAACGTCGAGACGATCTCGGCCGTGCCCGACATCATCCGCATGGGCGGCGAGACCTGGTGCAACCTCAGCCGCCTCGCTCCGCGCGATGGTGGCGTGCGTCTCTACGGCATCAGCGGCCACGTGAAGAAGCCCGGCGTCTACGAGGCGCCCGTGGGCATCACTTTGCGCGAGCTGATCGACGACTACGGCGGCGGCATGCTGCACGACGACCGCCCGCTGAAGGCCGTGATCCCCGGCGGCTCCTCCACCCCCGTGCTGCGCCCCGATCGCATGGTCGAGGCCGAGGCGGAGGATCACCCGCTGCACGAGTGGCATGGCAAAAGCGAGATCGACGTGCCCATGGGCGTCGACACCTTCCGCGCCCTCGGCACCATGCTCGGCACCTGCTGCGCCATCGTGATGGACTCGTCGGTCAACATGGTCGACGCCGCGCGCAACCTGATGCGCTTCTACCGTCACGAGTCCTGCGGGCAGTGCACACCCTGTCGCGAGGGCTCGGGCTGGCTTCAGAACACGCTCGAAGAGGTGTGTGAAGGTCGCGGTCGACCCGAGGACGTGGCGCTCTTGGTGGACATCGCCAACAACATGATGGGCAACACCATCTGCGCCTTCGCCGAAGGCACGGCCATGCCCATGCTCGGCATGATCCAGCAGTTTCATCAGGAGTTCGTCGACGCGGCGGCCGCGGGGCTGCCCGAAGGCTACCGGCACGATGACAGCACACGCGCCGGGCTCGCGGGCGATCCGGCCGACGCCGTAGCCGACGGCGCCTCTACCGATGACACATCCACCGACGAGGTGACAGCATGAGCACAGCCAACACCGTGCTGCTAGTCGTGAGCGCGCTGCTCGCTCTGGGCGGGGCCGTGGGAACGATCGCCGCGGCGCGTCCTCTGCGCGCGGCCCTGGCGCTGCTGGTCAACATCGTGGCGCTGGCGGGGGTCTTCCTCTCGCTGCACGCGCAGTTCCTGGCCATGGTCCAGCTGATCGTCTACGCGGGCGCCGTCGTCGTGCTCTTCGTCTTCGTGATCATGATGGTCGGCGCCACCGGGAAGGTGCCTCGGAGTCCGCGCGGTCTGGCCACCAAGACCGTCAGCCTGGTGGTGATGTCCGTGGTCTCTCTGGTGCTGGTCTTCGGCGTGGCCTACGTGAGCATGCCCGCCGCCCATCTGCCCCACGGCTACGGTACGGTCGAGGGGCTCGGAGCCGTGCTCTTCACGCAGGCCGCCGTGCCCTTCGAGTTGGTCTCCATCACCCTGCTCGTGGCCGTGGTTGGTGCGCTGGCGGTCGCCCGAGGGCGCACGCCCAAGGAGGCCGCCGAGGCCCGCGCCCGCCGAGCGGCAGAAGGCCTCGAGGCCGACGCCCGCCTCGCCGAAGAACGTCGCATCTCCGCCGAAGTCTCGGCTCACGGCGGGCATTGAGCCCCAAGGAAGCGAACAACAGTGGAATTCGCCATCGGTATCTACCTCGCTCTCGCCTCGGCCTTGTTCGGCATCGGCGCCATCGGCTTTCTGCTTCGGCGCAACGCGCTGATTCAGCTGATGAGCATCGAGCTGATGCTCAACGCCGTGAACGTCCTGCTCGTCGCCTTCAATCGGGTGCACCCCGAGAACATGGCGGGGCAGGTCTTCGCCTTCTTCGTCATCGCCATTGCCGCCGCTGAGGCAGCCGTGGGTCTCGCCATCGTGATCAGCCTCTTCCGGCTCAAGCAGACCGTCGAGACCGACTCGGCGGACGAGCTGAGGTACTAGCCCATGTCTGAGCTTCTCTACGAGCGAGCCCTCATCTGGATCATCCTGCTGCCGCTCTTCGGCGCCATCCTGAACGGGCTCTTCGGGCGCTTCGCCAACAAAGACATCGTCAGCGCCCTCGGGGTCGGCAGCGTCGCCGCCTCCTTCGGCCTCGCGCTGATCTGCTTCGCCCACCTGATGACGGGCATGGGCGCCAGCGAGCAGGGCACCCAGATCGCCGTCACGGCCTATCAATGGTTCCACATCTCGTTGCCCACGGTCGGCGGCGTGCACGAGGTGGCCATCGACGTGCGCTTCCTGATGGACGCGCTGAGCGGCCTGATGACCTTGGTGGTCACGGGCGTGGGCTTGGTGATCCACATCTACAGCCTCGGCTACATGAAGGACGATCCGGGCTATGCGCGCTTCTTCGCATACCTGAACCTCTTCCTCGCCTCGATGCTGATCCTGGTGCTCGGCAGCAACCTGCCGGTGATGTTCGTGGGCTGGGAAGGCGTTGGCCTCTGCAGCTACCTGCTGATCGGCTTCTGGTACCAGACGCCCGAGTTCGCCGCTGCGGGCAAGAAGGCCTTCATCGCCAACCGCATCGGCGACTTCGGCGTGCTGATCGGCATGTTCATCCTGGTCAGCGCCGTGGGCTCCTTCGAGTTCGCCGACATCAACCACGCCGCCCCCGCCCTGACCCAGCCCTTCTTCCTGGGCAGCTGGCAGCTCGGCACTCTCGCCACCGCCGCCGCTCTCTTCCTCTTCCTCGGCTGCACGGGCAAGAGCGCGCAGATCCCGCTCTACGTGTGGCTGCCCGACGCCATGGCGGGCCCCACGCCCGTGTCCGCCTTGATCCACGCCGCCACCATGGTCACGGCCGGCGTCTACCTCACCTGTCGCCTCTCGCCCGTCTTCCTCGAGTCGCCCACGGCCATGGCCGTGATCGCCGTGATCGGCTCGATGACCGCCCTGGTCGCCGCGAGCATCGCCGTGGCGCAGAACGAGATGAAGAAGATCTTGGCCTACTCCACCGTGAGTCAGCTGGGCTTCATGTTCGCCGCCGTGGGCGTCGGCGCCTTCAGCGCGGGCTTCTTCCACGTCTTCACCCACGCCTTCTTCAAGGCCTGTCTCTTCCTCGCCGCGGGCAGCGTGATGCACGCCGTGGGCTCCCACTCGGACGCCGACATCTTCAAGCTCGGTGGCCTGCGCAAGATCATGCCGCGCACCCACGCCGCGTTCCTCTTGGCGTCCCTCTCCATCGCGGGCGTGCCGCTCTTCGCGGGCTTCTTCTCCAAGGACGAGATCCTGCTCGGCGCGGCCGAGCTCGCCTACGCACCCGAACCCTTCAGCGCCAACTGGGTCGGCTGGTTCGTGTTGATCGTGCTGGGCATCGCCGCGACGCTGACCGCCTTCTACATGTTCCGCATGTACTTCCTCGCCTTCTGGGGTGACTACCGCAGCGCCGAGGGCGGCCCCGAGGCCCACGACTCGGACGGCCACCACGCCTACGATCCAAATCCCCACGAGTCGCCCGGCAGCATGACCTGGCCGCTCTTGATCCTCGGCTCGGGCGCGCTGGTCGTGGGCTGGCTCGGCTTGCCCCACGAGTGGGGGCTGCCCAACTGGTGGGCCGGCTGGATGAGCCACTCGATCGCCAGCGTGCCCGTGGTGGAAGCCGCCGAGGGAGCCGAGGCCGGCATCTCACTGCCCTTCGTCACCTCCATGGTCTTCGGCCTGACGGCCGTGACCGTCGGCATCGGCGCGGCCTTCAAGCTCTACTTCAACCGCTCGGACGATCGCTTCCGCGACGCCATGCCCCGCGGGCTCTACCAGCTGATGGCCGACAAGTGGCGCGTGGACGAGCTGTATCAGCGCGTCCTGCTCCGACCCCTCGCGGCCCTCGCCGCCTTCGTGGGCTGGATAGACCAGACCTTCGTCGACATGTTGCTCACGCGCATCCCGAGTCAGCTCGCCCTGCTCTCGGGCTTCGTCGCCACCCGCATTCAGAACGGGCGCGTCTACACCTACGGCGCCGTCATGAGCGTCGGCCTGGCCCTCGTGACGTGGTACTTCGTCGTGCCCCGTCCCCTGCTCGACGCCGAGACCGAGGGCGCCACGGCCAGCTTCGAGGCCGCCGCGGGCATGGGCTACGCCTACCGCTGGGACTTCGACTCGGATGGCACCTGGGACGCACCCCTGCAGGAACATGGTGAGAGCTTCGGTGCGGATCGCAGCCCCAGCCACGAGTACGGCCCCGAGGCGCTGAAGAGCCACGTGCTCTTGATCGCCCAAGAGGATGGCGACGACGCTCGCTTCGTGCTCACGGATGAGCCCCAGCCGCTGCCGGAGTCACTGCTGCCCGCTGGCTGGATGGAAGATCCGAGCGTGGGCGCTACGCCACCGAGCGCCTTCTTCGATGGCGAGAGGGTCATCCTGCGCCGGAACTCGGCCGTGGTCGCTACCACCGGGGCCTTGGTGACGGAGGAGCTCATTCCCCTCTCCATGGGCGAACGGCTGCTCTTGGGACGTCTCGACACCAACCGCACGAGCATCCGCGTGGGCGGCCTGGTCGAGGCCACGGTCGAGGTCGAGAATTCCTTCGGCAATCGGGCTCGCCAGTCCGTGGAGTTGGTGGTCAACGTCCCGCCCGAACGCCCCGAAGCCGACGCCCAGGCCAGCCTCACGACCACTCGTGACGAGGTGCTCCGATGAACCCGTCCCTGTTGCAGAGCGATCATCTGCTCAGCCTGCTGCTCGCCGTGCCCGCCCTGGGCGCCTTCGTCGTGCTCTTCATGCCGCGTCAGTGGACGCGCGCCCTGCGTCTGACCTCCGTGGGCTTCATGCTCGCCGAATTCGGGCTGAGCTTCTCGCTCTTGAGCGCGGACTACTCCGACGGCGGCTATCATTTCGTCGAGAAGGTCAGCTGGATCGAGACCTGGGGCATCTCCTACCACCTGGGCGTGGACGGCATCTCCCTGTGGCTGGTGTTCCTGACCACGCTGCTCACGCCCATCGCGCTCTTCGTGTCCTGGACGAGCATCAAGACCAAGGTGAAGGAGTACGCCCTCGCCTTCCTGATGCTCGAGCTGGCGATGCTCGGCGCCTTCGTCTCCCTCGACCTCTTCCTCTTCTACGTCTTCTGGGAGCTGATGCTGGTGCCGATGTACTTCATCATCGGCGTCTGGGGCGGCGCGCAGCGCGTCTACGCCGCCGTGAAGTTCTTCATCTACACCATGGTCGGCAGCCTGCTGATGCTGGTCGCCATCCTGTACCTGGTCGGCGCCTATCATCAGGTCGCGGGTCACTACAGCTTCGACTTGCTCGAGCTCAGGCACCTGATCATCCCGCGCGGCACCCAGATCTGGCTCTTCCTGGCGTTCATCCTCGCCTTCGCCATCAAGGTGCCGATGTTCCCCTTCCACACCTGGCTGCCCGACGCGCACACCCAAGCGCCCACCGGCGGCTCGGTGATCCTGGCGGCCGTCATGCTGAAGCTCGGTATCTACGGCTTCCTGCGCTTCGCCATGCCTCTCTTCCCCTTGGCGAGTCAGCTGATCGGCCCGACCATCGCGCTCTTCGGCATCATCGGCATCATCTACGGCGCGTGGGCGGCGTGGGTGCAGAAGGACGCCAAGAAGCTGGTCGCATATAGCTCCGTGAGCCACATGGGCTTCATCGCCCTCGGCCTCTTCGCCATGACGGAGCACGGCGTCAACGGCGCTCTCTTGCAGATGCTCAACCACGGCGTCTCCACCGGCGCGCTCTTCATCTTGGTCGGCGTGATCTACGAGCGTCGCCACACGCGCCTCTTCAGCGAGTTCGGCGGCTTGGCCAAGGTCATGCCCTGGTACGCGCTCTTCTTCGTGATCGTCGCCCTCAGCTCCATCGGTCTGCCGGGGACCAACGGTTTCGTCGGCGAGTTCATGATCCTCGTGGGCACCTTCACCTCGAACGCCGAGGTCGGCTTCGGACCTTGGGGCCGGGTCTTCACCCTCTTCGCCGCCACGGGGGTGATCTTCGCCGCCGTCTACATGCTGCACGCCGTGCTGAAGATCTTCTGGGGGCCCATCACCCACAAGGCCAACGAGGCCTTGGCGGATCTCAGCTTCCGCGAGGTGGCCGCACTGTTGCCGCTGATGGGCTTGATCTTCTGGATAGGTCTCTACCCGGCGACCTTCCTCGATCGCTCGGAGGACGCCGTGAATCACTTCGTTCAGGACTTCACCGCGAAGTACGACGCCAGCAAGCTCGACGATTCCCTCAGGCTCTGGGGTGTGCCACCGGCAGCGGCGGAGGCCGTGGCCGACAATCCGGCCCCGGGTGACGCCCCAAGCGTCGTCGCTGACGCGGCAGGAGGTGCGCGATGAACGCCTGGCTGCTCGTCGCTCCCTTGGGAGTCCTGGCCTTCGCCGGTCTCGGCATCATGCTCATAGACGCCTTCTCCCCCGGACGGGCTGAGCTGGCAGGCGTGACCACCACCGCGCTGCTGATGGCGGGGCTGATCAGCGTCGTCGCGTTGTTGTCCGGAGTCGACCCCGGCGAGCTGCCTCGATCCCTGCGCGCCTTCATCGCGGTGGATCACGCGGGCCTCTACTTCGACGTGGTGATCTGCGCCGGCGCGGCCCTGTCGGCGCTCTTGGCTGGCGGCTATCTGAAGGAGCATCACCTCGAGCGTGGTGAGTACTACGTGCTGCTGATCTTCAGCGCTCTGGGCGCGATGATCCTCGCCCGCGCCGTGGATCTGATCACGCTCTTCATCGGGCTCGAGACCATGAGCCTCGGCGTCTACTGCATGATCGCCTATCGACGCACGAGCATCCGCGCGACCGAAGGCGCCTTGAAGTATTTCCTGCTCGGCTCCTTCGCTGCGGCCATCTTGCTCTTTGGGACGGCGTTGATCTACGGCGCCACGGGTCACACGGATCTGGCAGGCATCGGCAACGTGCTGGCGGCGGGCGGGGCGGACGCGCGCCTGGTGCTGCTGGCCCTGGCGCTGATCGTGGTCGGTTTGGCCTTCAAGGTCAGCGCTGTGCCCTTCCACATGTGGACTCCGGACGCCTACGAGGGCGCGCCCACGCCCACCACGACCTTCATGGCCGTGGCCGTGAAGACCGCCGGCTTCGCCATCATGTTGCGCATGCTGATCACCGCCTTCGGCGATCCCCTGAGCGCGAGCCCCGAGACCGGCTGGCCTCCGCTGATCGCCGGCATCGCCATCCTCAGCATGATCTACGGCAACGTCGCGGGCCTCGCCCAGACCAGCGTGAAGCGCATGCTGGCCTACAGCTCCATCGCCCACGCGGGCTACATCCTGGTGGCTGTGGCCGTCAGCTACGCCGCGCGCGAGCAGGCCATCGCCTCCGTGCTCTACTACCTGCTGGCCTACACCGTCTCCAACGTCCTGGCCTTCGGATCGCTCATCCTGCTCGGCTCGCGAGGCAAGGAGGCCGTGACCTACGAGGACCTGGCGGGCGCCGGTCGTCGCCACCCGCTGGCGGCGCTGCCCTTGGTGATCGGTGTGCTCTCCTTGATGGGCTTCCCGCCCACCGCAGGCTTCTTCGCCAAGTACTACGTGCTGACCACGGCCCTCTCCATCGGTGGCGGCATGGTGTGGGTGGCGATCATCCTCGTGCTCTCGAGCGCCCTCGGCGCCTACTACTACCTGAAGGTGATCGTCTTCCTCTTCATGAAGGAGCCCCAAGCGGGCGCGCCCAAGGCTGTGCCCATGCGCTCCGGCTACGTGGCCTTCGCCTTGGTCTTGGCGGGCTACTTCGTGATCAAGATGGGCGTGACGCCCGAGCCCTATCTGCGCATGGCGGTCGACGCGGCGCAGAGCTTCATCTCCTGAGCAGCTTGAGCGCGCGGAACCTACTGCTCGCCTTCGTGTGCCTCTCCAACGCGGTGGGCTGTGGAAGCTGCGGTGCGACGTCGAGCGTGGACGCCGCGCCGGACTCTGCGTCTGCAGCGACCTCGTCGCTCGGAGTCATCGAGGGCGTCGTGCGCCTGGCCGAGGGCGCGAGCCTGCCGCGCTACACACCGGAGCAGCTCGGTCGGCGACCGGGGCAGCCCCCACGGCCGGACGCCTGTCCGCCTGCCCTCGAGTCCGACCGCGAGCCTGTCACGCGCACGGCCGACGGCCTGCTCGTGGGCGTGATGGTCGCCGCCACGGGAGACGCCGACGCCTTCGCGCGTGATCTGCCGCCGCGGGAGCCGCAGGTGCAGGAGGTGCACATCGAGGGCTGCCGGCTCACGCCGCGTCTGCTCGTGGCCGTGCGCGGCGACACGCTGCGCGTCATCAACTCCGACGACTACCCCTTCCTGCCGACGCTGGGCGAGACCCCCTTCCTGCGCGCCCTGACCCAAGGGCAGCACCGCGACTTCGAGCTCGACCGCGGCGGCGTGCGCTCCCTCGGCTGCGCCTTCGCTGCGCCCTGTGGTCGCACGGAGATCGTCGTCGTCTATCATCCCGTCTTCGCCGTGACCGGCGAGGCGGGGCATTTCCGCATGGAGAACGTGCCCGTCGGCGACGGGCTCGTGTTGCACGCCTGGCATCCCCTCTTCGAGGAGGCGCGCGCCAGTGTCGACGTGCGCGCCGGGCAGGTGGCCCACGTAGAGCTCGTGCTGCGCCCCACGCCGCCGCCCGACGCGCCCACGCCCGCGGCTCCCAACCC
>JAADHO010000004.1 GCA_013151775.1 Deltaproteobacteria bacterium
TGTTGAAGGCCGCCTTCTGGTGCACCAGCAGGTGGGCCAGCTCCGCCTCGAAGTTGTCCGCCGCGACCTCGTCGGCGAAGTAGCCGCCGAAGCTCTCGCCCGCCTCGCGGATGGTGTGGACCACGCGGTGTACGAGCTGCTTCACGGAGCGCTCGCCCTTCTTGTGGTCTCCGTCGATGCCCGCCTTGCGGAAATACTTGCTGACCGCGATGTCGGTCGCGAGCTGAGACCAGCCTTCGGGTACCTCGGCGCCCTTCATCTCGAAGACGATCGAGCCGTCCGAGCCCGAGATCACGCTGTCGCGCAGCTCGTAGCTCGCCGTCTCGAGCGGGTCCTCGTCCGCTCGTGTGAAGCGCCGCTCGACTACGAGTCCGCCGCTCTCTTGGGTCAGCTCTGCGCGTCGCTCGCCCGCGACCACAGAGGTGTTCTCTTCATTCATCGATTCCGTCACGTGCATATCCACTCCCACGACAACCGTCCATCCTGGGCACAAAGGCCCCCCGAAGGTGTCCGGCTGTCACTGTCCACAGCTGGGTACCCATAGTTTCCACACCCGATCCACAACCTGTGGGGATGGTGCCGCCGACACCTCCACAACAGCTAGTGGGACTGCTCGGCTTAGCCCTCCGTCGATAGGTGGGTCAAGAGGAAATACTGGCAGTCCATGCGTTTCTCGTTTTCCCATGTAATTACAACTAGTTCTGTGTTTGCATCAACTTGCCATCCGGCGGTCTCCGTGATGCGACCCAGAGGGTATCCAGACCGACACAGAGGGCATGACCAGGCAGGCAGTGCCACTACGTGAACACTACTACCTGTAGTGGGTACGTCCCAAAAAACACGCAAGAGAAGCCACGTCAGCGTGTGTCGGTGAGGTAGCTTTCGCGTATCGATCCAGCGCCACTGGGGTCGGCCGACCCGTATCGCCTGAGGCGCCAAGCTGGCTCGAGGCGTGCCCCGAGGCCCAGGCGATCCGTCCGGAAGCGGCATGATTCCAGTAGTCTGCAAGATTGATCCGGCCCAGATTGCACGCGGAGAGGTCTCCGCGAGGCCAAAATCCGAGTCTGCACGCCAGGGTCGACAGACCCCGTCACACTCCAGCGCGCGTGGAGTCACGGTGGGCCTCACAATTCGCAGGTTGCCCGCCGGGTTGGTCACTTGATATTCCCTGTCCGGGGGATCTGAGGAGTGAGCCATGGAGCCGCAAGCGCCAATGCAGCCAGGCAACGCCGCAGTCGGCGTCGCCCCAGTCGTCTCTGCGACGCCGCACGAGATCACGCATGGACCGTCCTTCGCCATGCTGCGGGTCGACCTCGAGCCCGGCGTGACGGTGGTGGCGGAAGCCGGCGCGATGGTCGCGCGCAATCAGCATGTCGGGATGGAGGTGAAGATGAACGCCTCCCCACGCGCGAGCTTCTTCGCCAAGTTGAAGGCGTTCTTCATCGCGCTGATCCGAAAGGTGATCGGCGGCGAGACGTTCTTCGTCAATCATTTCACGTCACCTCAGCCGGGCAGTGTGTGGCTCGCGCCCACCATGGCGGGGCAGGTCGCCTATCGACGGCTGAAGGGCGAGACGCTCACACTCTCCACGGGCGCCTACCTCGCGCACGTGGGCGATCTCGACATGAAGATGAAATTCGGCGGACTGAAGAGCCTGCTCGCGAAGGAGGGCGCCTTCTTCTTGGAGCTGAGCGGCCAAGGAGACCTCTGGTTCAACAGCTACGGCGGCGTTCACGTCATCGAGGTCGACGGCAGCTACATCGTAGACAACGGTCACCTCGTGGGCTTCGAGGGGGACCTGAACTTCACCATCAAGGGCGCGGGCGGAGGCCTGATGGGCTTGGTGGCGTCGGGCGAGGGCATGGTCTGCGAGTTCTCGGGCCAAGGCCGCGTCTACATCCAATCGCGCAACGTCGGCTCTCTGGTCGGCTGGCTCACTCCACTCCTCCCCGGCTGAGCGCGTCATGACTTTTCCTGCCTATGACAAGGAGCTCTCGTGCAAGTAGAGATCGGCTACCGACCCGCCCACGCCATGGCTCGCGTCGTGCTCGAGCCCAACGAGTCCATCGTCGCCGAGAGCGGCGCTATGGTCGGCATGAGCACAAACGTGCAGATGCAGACTCAGTCGGGCGGCCTGATGAAGGGGCTGAAGCGCATGTTCGGAGGCGAGTCCTTCTTCCGCAACACCTTCACGGCGGCCGGTGGCCCCGGTGAGGTGCTACTCGCCCACTCCCTGTGTGGCGACATGGTCACGATGGAGATGACGTCCACGGGCTACTTCGTGCAGTCTTCCTCCTTCATCGCCTCCACACCCAACGTGAACCTCGACACCAAGGTGGGCGGCTTCAAGACCTTCTTCGCCGGCGAGGGGGTCTTCGTGCTGAAGGCGACCGCGAGCGAAGCGGGGCAGCTCGTGCTCGGCGCCTTCGGGGGCATCCAAGAGCTCGCCTGCGATGGCAACCTGGTGATCGACACGGGGCACCTCGTCGCATGGGACGCCAGCCTCGAGTACTCCGTGGGCAAGAGTGGCAGCGGCTGGATCGCCTCCTTCCTCTCGGGCGAGGGCCTGGTCTGCCACTTCCGTGGCCAAGGGCGCATCTGGATTCAGACGCGCAACCCCAGCGAATACGGTCAGGCCGTGGGCCGCATGCTCCCCCCGAAGAAGCGATAGGAGAGCGCCATGCGATACGAACTGAAGGACAAGCCCGATTTCACCGTGGTCCACGTCGATTTCGAGGCGCCTGGCGAGCAGATCCTGGTCGAGTCCAGCGCCATGATTGCGCGTCACGGCGGCGTCGATATGCAGACGCAGATGAAGGGCGGGCTGCTCGCGGCCGCCAAGCGCAAGATGCTCGGAGGCGAGAGTATCTTTCAGAATACATTCACATCGAGTGCGGCGGGTCAGGATCTGTGGCTCGCACCGGGTCCCGAGGGTGACGTCGAGGCGCTAGAGCTCGATGGCAGCTACCCAGTGATGCTGTCGAGCGGCGCGTTTCTAGCCAGCGCGCCAAGTGTCAATCTAGATACGAAGTGGGGAGGCGCCAAGGGCTTCTTCAGCGGTGCCGGGCTCTTCCTGCTCAAGGCGGAGGGCACGGGCCCGCTCTTCTTCTCGAGCTATGGCGGCATTCACGCCGTGGACGTCGGACCCGCGGGCTTCATCTGCGACACGAGTCATATCGTGGGCTTCACCGGCGGACTCGATTATGACGTCACGAAGGTTGGAGGCCTGAAGAGCCTGTTCTTCTCGGGAGAGGGCTTGGTCTGCCGCTTCAGCGGCCAGGGGCGCCTCTGGATCGCCACACGAAACCCCGGCGCGTTGGCGAGCTTCCTAGATCCCTATCGCCGAGCGGAGCGCAGCAACTGATGTCACGAATCTCGTCTTCGATCCTCCTGACGCTCTGCCTTTGGCTGATCGCGTCTAGCGTGCAGGCCCAAGGTTCAGTCGACCTGCAGCTGATGGCGCGGCTCTACGTCAGCTCCGACACCCACGGCCACGTCGCCGATCCGGTCTGCAGAGATGGTGAAGACTTCGAGCCCACGGAGCTCGCGCGCAGCCTCAGCGCCTTGTCGATGGCGCGCCACGCGGATCCCCAATCCTTGATGATCGACACAGGCACCATCCTCGGTCCCCACGCTGTGGCGCGCTTCGCGGCTCAGACCGAGCCCGCACAGCTCGCGGCGCTGCTGGCCGATTTGGGTTACGACGCCATCGGCTTTGGCGAGACCGAGCTCGGTCTCCCGCGATCGATGCTGCTCGACGTCGCCCGCGCCCTGCGCTCTCGTGGCGTGCCGCTCCTGGCTACGAACTTGTATTGCGGCCCCGAGGCGCAGGATCTCTGCGACGCGTTGGTAGACGGCGTGGACGGCGTCCCGTTCTTTCAGGTCGGCCGTGAGCGCATCGCCCTCTTCGCCTTTCTCACTCCCGAGGCTCTCGGACGAGTCCCCCCGGAGAACACTCGCGGCGTGCGCCTCGCGCCGCTGAAGGAAAGCATGATCGCGGCCGTGCGTGCCGCCCGAGCGCGCGGCGCCACGGCGGTCATCGTCAGCGTGCAGGATGGCAGCGGCGCGGACGCAGTATCAAGAGTGATGGCAAATCTGGCAGGCGTCTCCGCGGAAGACAAACCCGATCTGGTGCTCTCGGCGGAGGCCGGAGCCGAGCTGATCTTCGCACGCCCCGCGACCTTCAGGCCACCCATCGCCTCGGCCCCTACGCGGGGAACCGCCAGCGTCGAGGTGCGGCGCGACACTCAGCGCGGGATCTTCGATGTGCTGGTGCAGCCCATGACGCCTGCGGACTCGGTCCACGATCCCCTCAGCTCGTTCCTCGATCGCATGGGACGCGCCTACTGCGAGCGTTGGGGTCGAGCTTTGCCCGGTGCGCGTCTCGGAGCCGATTCACTCGACGCGGACGGTATGCTGGACTTGACGGCGGGCATCCTGCTCGAGGCGACTGGCGCCGAGATCGCGCTGCTCGGGCGTGGCGTGACCGACTCGACCTATGAACAGGCGGGAGACACCCCGCTCACGGCGAGCGACGTGTTCGTGGCGCTTCAATACGACGACCCTCTGGCCACCGCGACCGTGCCCGGGACCTGGCTGCGCACACTCGCGCGCAGTCTCGATCCAGCGAAACTGCTCGCCCTCGGGCTCAGCGTCTCCGGCGCCAACACCGCCACCGAGAAAATCAAGGTGAACGGACGCGCCCTCGAGCTGCAGGGCAACTACCGCATCGTGACCTCGAGCTTCTTGGCCACCGGAGGAGATCGTCTGCTGCCTGCGGGCGCCGACTTCACACTCTCGCACGACCTGCGCGTCCGCGGCGCCGTCTTGGACTACCTCGGGCGTCCGCGGCCGGGTGACCCGCGAGAGAGCTTGCCTGATCTGGCGGATCGCGTGGAGTGGTCGAGTCGCTTCGACACGGACGCCACCTTCACGGGCTCGTCCGTGCGCAACCCCGGCGACTACACGGACTCTCAGCTCGCGCGTGAGAATACGGCGGCGCTGGGCTTGGGTTCGACTCTGGCCTTCGCTGCGAGCTCTCGATCCCTCGCTTGGGACAACACCCTAACCGCTCGCTACAGCGTCACGCAGACGGGCAACGGCTTCGACGAAGGCGACGACCTGATCTCCTACCGAACGAACCTGCGCTATCGCGGCTGGCACAGCCAGACGCCTGAGGTCTACGTTCCCGAACCATTCCTCGAGGCCTTCGTCGAGTCCGAATTCACCACGAGTGACACTCTCGGATATCACCACCTCTTGGTCCGGCCGACGCTGGGCTTCGCCTTCACGCTCACGAGCAAGCTGCTCCTGAAGCTCAACGGCGGCTTCGAGGTCGAGGCCCTCGATCCGGAGGCGTCCGTGTTGCCGGGCGCGGGCGCCAACCTCGAGCTCAAGCCTTGGCAGCTGATGCGCGACGGCGTGCGACGCGTGGATGTCGGCCTCACGGTCGACTACTTCGTTTCGGATATCGGCGCCGCCAACCGTCAGACGCTGCGCGCTCGCTTTGACACCACCTTCACCCTCAGCGGCAGCCTCTCTTTCGCGCTCTTGGTGGATCTCTTCGGTGTGCGCTCCGGCGCGGGTCCCTTCAGCATCGCCATCAACACCACCGCCGCTCTGCGCTTCCGCTTCGTTGGCAGGCGCCTCGCGGGCAGCTGAGGTACCTCAGAGGTAGGGAGAGAACAGACGCGCGATGCCATCGCGGAGGCGACGCGCCAAGCTGCGCCGGTCTAGTTCGGCTCGACTCAGTTCACGCGCGCCGAGGATGCGCTCTTCGACGAGACCGTCGATCTCACGGGCCAGCTCATGTGAGAAGCACTCGAGGTTCACCTCGAAATTGAGCCGCAGGCTGCGTGGATCCCAGTTTGCGGAGCCGACGAAGGACCAGCGCTGGTCTACGACCATCAGCTTGCTGTGATCGAAGGGCGCCGGGCTCACCCAAACTCGGCAATGACCACGCGTGAAGATCGACAGCTGCGCGTTCATCGCCCAGCGAATGATCGCGAGGTTCCCGTGCTCCGGCACCACGATGTCCACCTCCACGCCGCGCAAGGCGGCGACCTCGAGCGCCGTCTCCAGGCTGCGATCGGGCAGAAAATATGGAGTGACGATGCGAATGGATCGCTCGGCCGAGTTGATCGCGCCCGCCATGATCCAGCGGATCTTGTCCATGTCGATGTCCGGACCATCCGTAAACACGCGGCACAGAGTCTCCCCCGCGGGTTCGATCTCTGGGAAGAAGACCGTACCCTCGAGCGATTCGCGTGTGGCGAACTGCCAATCCTCCGCGAAGACCTCCTGGACTTGGCGCACCACGGGGCCCTCGACGCGAAAATGCGTGTCATGCGTGGGATGCTTGGGCCGATCGCCGAGCACGCAGTCGCCCCGAATGTTCATGCCGCCCATGAAGGCCAGCCTTCCATCGATCACCAAGATCTTCCGGTGATTGCGCAGATTCAGATAGGGCATGCGGATGAGTCGCGCTGGCATGAAGCTCGCGCAGGGCACGCCTCGGCGCTCGAGCAGCGTGTCGACGTGGGGACGGGCGTAGCGTTTGCCCGCGTCGTCGACCAACACGCGCACCTCGACGCCCCGATCCTTGGCGGCCTCCAAGGCGTCCACGAAGCGCAGGCCCCAAGCGTCCGTGTCGAAGATGTAGGTCGCGAGGGTGACGCTCTGGGTCGCCTGCTCGATGGCTTCGATCATGGCCGGGTAGGCGACATCTCCATCGACCAGCGACGTGATGCGGTTGGCGGGGAGCAGCGGACGACCCGCCACGGTCTCGCCTAGCCGGGCCAGCTCGGCGAGGTGGGAGTCTTCCTCGGGTAGGAATTCCTGCACCTCTTTGGGTGTCAGGGGTTCTGCCAAGCTCGGGAGGTAGAAGAGTCGACGCCCACGGCGCAGCATGGCCGCACGGCGGCGGATTCGGTTGATGCCGAAGCTTGCATAGAGCAGGGCCCCGGCGATCGGCACCATCCAGATCACGCCGACCCAGCCGAGCGTGGCCGTCGCATCGCGCTTGTGCAGGATCGCGTGCGCGGAGGCCACCAGCGCGAGACCCAGCACGAAGGCGGAACTCAGGTACGGCCAGACGTCGGCGAGCATCTGCATGGCGTCCCGAGTCCAGTCTCGCACGTCCTGCCAGAAGACGCTCGCCTCAGCCACCGAGCCGGGCGAGCGTCGTCTGCCGAATTCAGCGTTCGGTCATCTGAATCAAACTCCCGAGGGCGCGCTCCTCCGAGGGGAAGCGTTCGCTGCGACGCTTGAAGAAGCGAGCGAGCAGCCTGAGCGCAGCGCGTTGATGAGCAGATTTCATGTTATTTATGAGGTCTCTCAGCATGCGATGGGGGAAGCCCTGGTGTCGCCCGCGGATATGATCGTCGCTCATGGCTCTGCCGAGCGGCCTGGTGAGCGCGTTCACCCCCGCTACGGGATCGCCGAGGGCTGGCCACACGTCTGCCACCTGCACCAAGGCGTCCTCGCCCAGGCTCAAGTAGGCCTCGAAATCGGCCGCGCTCGCCAGGCTCCCGAAGACTCGCCGGAAATCGTCCCAGGGCACCATGTCACGCCCGCCGCGTCCGCGGTTTCCGATGGCGGCGAGCAGATAGAGCAGCGGCCCATGGGACGCTCGGCTCTGTCTCCAGATGCGCGCTGCGTCGTCGTAGAGTTCGGTGCGCAGGTTCTGTCGGCTGTAGCCCGTCAGCTCGGCGAGCACGATGGTCGCGGCGGCCCACTGCTCGGGCACGTCCTCGAAGGCGCGCCACGCGACGATCACGTAGGGGCTCGAGATCCACCGGAGGTTGGCGAAGAGCGCTTCCGTCAGAGCCGTGTCGTTTCGTTGTAGGATCTCCGCCACGAGGCGTCCTCGAAGATCTGGATCCGTGGAGGCGTAGCGGTAGAAGTCGTGGTCGCAGCGCGGGGAGTCGAAGCGCCGCCGGTCGCTGCGCCTGGGCGCACAGACGACGAAGTCGAAGAGCTTCTGGGTGTGGTCGCGTGAGGTGACACGCTGAGGCGTGGGGCGACCCGCCGCGATCCAGCGGTCGACGACGCCGAGGGAGAGGGCGAAGAGGTCGACGCCGGGGAAGGGCTCGCGCAGGTAGGGATCCTGCTCTCGACCCGGCCCCGAGCGGCGCATGTACATGGCGTCGAGCAGCTTCAGCCGAGCCTGATCGTCGAGGCTGGGCCAGGCTTCGTTCAGCCACGCGATGTAGGCGCGCTCTCCTGCGTGCCAGGGATCGTCGTCGGGCAAGGCCGCGAGCTCGTCCGCGTGGTGGTTGTAGTCGTTGGTGAAGAAGCGGATGCGGTCGACGAGCCACTCACCCACGGCGTCGTGATACTCACCGCCCGCCCGCGCGGTGGTCGTCCAGAGCACGGTGGCGTTCCGCAGCGCGAATCCGCGGCGTGATCGGTCGCCACGAAAACCCCGACGCTCGAGCCAGCGCAAGAAGGGCGCCTGGTCCTGCACCTGGATCTGCTCCGCCTCGACGCCATCGAAGCGCGCGTCGTAGTAGGCGTCGAAGGCCTCGCGGAAGGCGTAGCGCATCAGCCCACTGGGCACGCCTCTGTTCATCTTCACGAGCAGCACGCCCGCGTCGACGTCGAAGCTCACCTCGGGCTGCCTCAGGGAGCCGTCGTAGTCGAAGCGGAGCTCGGTCAGGCGCGTCTGCCCGAACTTGAAGACCTCGGGATCACGCTCACGAAGACGTGCGAGATCCTGCGGGATCAGTCCGACCTCGTGGTCGAAGAAGGCGTCGAAGAAGCGCGCCACGGGCCGCGGCATCATCTGCACATCGAAGCGCAGGCTGATGGCGTGACCCAAGAGGCGCTGCATCTCGTCCATGGCTCGCCTCAGGCGCGCGTCCTGAAAGTCGATCTCTTCCTGACCGTTCGCGCCCCAGGCCACGTTCACCGATGGGCTGACCTGCGTCACGTTGACGTTGGTCACGTCGACGTTGGTCACGTTGTTGGACACGTTCACTTGGGTCTGAGCGCCGGGCTGTGCCGCGCCACAGCCGAGCACGAAGAGGAAGAGCAGATGCGTACGCATGCGGCGACCATGGCCTAGCCGGCGCGCCTCCCGCAAGTCGCCAGCTGGCGCTGCCTGGCATCGGTCGCGCATTGCATCATCCCCGAGCGAGGCTAGGCTCGCGCGAACATGAACGGCAAACGACTCGGCGACCACGTCAAGCGCGTGGGGATCATCTTCTCCGGCGGTCCCGCACCCGCCGCCAACGCGGTCATCTCCTCCGCGGCGATCTCTTTCTTCGAGGACGCGCGCGAGGTGGTCGGCTTCTTCCACGGCTACTCCAACCTTCAGGAGTACCACCCGGTCACGCATCGCCTGCTGCCCGACGAGCACTACCGCATCTTCGAGGAGCGTGATCTCCGCGGCCTGCGCAACAGCCGCGGGATCCTGATCGGCACCGCCCGGGCGAACCCCGGAAAGGGCCTCGAGACGCGCGCGGATCTGGCGGAGCCCGAGAAGACCAAGCGCCTGCGCAACGTCTACAACGCGCTGATCGACCTGGAGATCGACGCGCTGATCTCCATCGGCGGCGACGACACGTTGAAGACGGCGAACTTCCTCTACGAGTATCAGAAGCTGCTGCCCGAAGAGGCGCGCCGAGTGCGCATCGTCCACCTGCCCAAGACGATCGACAACGACTACCATGGCATCGACTTCACCTTCGGCTTCTTCACGGCCGTCGACGTGATGGCCAAGGAGCTGCAGAACCTGCGGGCCGACGCCATCGCCACGAGCAGCTACTTCTTGGTGGAGACGATGGGTCGCAAGGCGGGCTGGCTCTCCTACGGCGTGGCCATCGCTGGGGAGGCGAATCTGGTGCTCGCGAGCGAGGATGTGCGCGGCTCCCTGGCCATCGACGAGACGGTGGTCGATCCTGAGACGGGCGAGGAGCGGGTCGAGGTGCGCCTGAACGTCGATGAGCTCGCGAATCGGATCGTCACGCTGATCCAGACGCGTGAGCGGCGCGGGAAGCACTACGGCACGGTGGTCTTGGCCGAGGGTCTGGCGGAGCTGCTGCCCCGGAGCTTCCTCGATGATCTGCCGCGCGATGAGCACGGTCACCTTTCCCTCGGGCGCATCGATCTCGGCAAGCTGATGGCCGATCGTGTGGGCCGCCTCTACCAGGAGAGGACGGGTACGGCCAAGAAGCTCACGGGCGTGCAGCTCGGTTACGAGTCACGCTGCGCGCCGCCCCACGCGTTCGACGTGATGCTCGGGAGTCAGCTCGGCATCGGCGCCTATCGAGCGCTGGTCGAAGAGGGTTTGGACGGCCACATGGTGAGCGTCAGCGGACAGCTCGACCTCCAATACGTGCCCTTCGCGGATCTGATCAACGCGGAGACGATGCGCACCGACCTGCGCTTCATCGAGCCAGGCAGCGATTTTCATCAGCTCGCGCGCTTCCTCGAGACGCGCACGGACGATATCCCCGAGTGGAGTACAGGGCGCAGACGCGAGCGCTAGGATCAGCGGGCGCGCGCCAAGAAGGCGCTCAGGGCGTGCGCCTCGTTCGGCTTCAGCTCGAGCTGCACGCGCCCCTGGGGGGCCCCGTGGAAGTCGCGGAGCAGCAGCTCCTCGGCCCAGCGCGTGTCCTTGGCGGGATCGGTGGCGTCTGCTTCTCCGTCCCGATGTACGCTGATGATCCCGCTCAGACTGCCCGCGGGAGATTCGCTCGAGTCCAGGCTGTGGCAGCCCGTGCAGCCCCGGCCGCGAAAGAGCAGGGCGCCCCACTCGGCGTCGCTCAGACCGACCGGTCCTTGGCTCGCCCGCGGCAGCGGTGGATCTTCGTCACCGCCACAGGCGATCCCGGCGCTGAGCGCGAGCAGCGCGATCCCCACGCGTAAAAAGCGTCCGCGGTGCACCCCGAAGGGGACCATGGACGCTCGTGCGGATCTCGGCGCTCGAGGCATCAAGATCTGCTGAAACTCACCGAGCTCGGCGGCTCAGAAGCCCTGACGGTCGCGCTTGCGACGACGACGCGCGGCCTCGGCCTGCTTCTTACGTCGGCGAACCGAAGGCTTCATGTAGTGGCGCCTGCGCTTGAGCTCACGAAGGATGCCCTCGGAAGCCATCTTGCGCTTGAGGTGCTTCACCGCGCGCTCGAGGCCCTTCTCTCCGACAACAACCTCGACGGGCTTGCACTGGACCGCCTCACCAATCGACATAGATTAACCCTTTCCCAAAACGGGCGCGGACCTTGGCATGTGGACCCCGGTAGCGCAAGCCTCACGACGCGTCTTTCGTGATCCCAAGGCGCTTCCTGACGCCAATTCCTAGAAGAGCCGGCCTTGACGCTTGGGCTCTTGGCGGCCGAGGTGCTCGTAGGCGTGGCGTGTGGCGACGCGACCGCGGGCTGTGCGCGCGAGGAAGCCCTGCTGCAGGAGATAGGGCTCGTAGACGTCTTCGAGCGTGTCCCGTGGCTCGCTGAGCGCCGCGGCGAGGGTCTCTATGCCCACCGGGCCGCCATCGTAGTGCTCCATGATCACGAGCAGGTAGCGTCTGTCCATCTCGTCGAGGCCGGCGGAGTCCACATCGAGCCTCTCGAGCGCCTCGCGCGACATCTCGTGGGTGATGCGCCCATCGCCGAGCACCTCGGCGAAGTCTCGCGCGCGGCGCAGCAGGCGGTTGACGATGCGCGGGGTGCCGCGGGCGCGGCGTGAGATCTCGCCTGCGGCCGGCGCGTCGAGCGGGCAGCCGAGCAGGCCCGCGCTGCGCGAGACGATCGATTCGAGGGCCTCGGGAGGATAGTAGTCGAGACGCGCGGGATACCCGAAGCGTGAGCGCATGGGGTTGGTCAACAGGCCCGTGCGCGTGGTCGCCGCCACCAAGGTGAAGGGATGAATCGGCAGCTGCAGCGTCTGCGCGTAGGGCCCGTCGCCATGCACGACCTCGATGCGGAAGTCCTCCATGGCCGAGTAGAGGTTCTCCTCCACGACCGCCGTGAGTCGGTGGATCTCGTCGATGAAGAGCACGTCCCGGGGCTCGAGCTGCGTCAGGATGGCCGCGAGCTGCCCCTTGTGCTCGATGGCCGGTCCCGAGGCGAGGTGCAGCGTGACGCCCATCTCCTCGGCCAGGATGTAGGCCATGGTGGTCTTGCCGAGGCCCGGAGGCCCGCAGAGCAGCACGTGGTCGAGGGGGTCGCCACGTCGACTCGCTGCCTCGACCATGATCCGGAGGTTGTCCTTGATCTTGTCTTGGCCCACGAAGTCGTCGAAGCGTGAGGGACGCAACGCGATCTCGTAGCGACGCTCCTCCACACCCGCACCGGGCTTCAGCGTCTCGCTCTTCTCGGTGGTCATGCTGCTTCTCTCCGACAGCATGCGGGCTCGCCTCTGGGACTGCAAGGATGTTCAGGTTCTCGAAGCATCACGCCTTGGAGAGGGTCGCCAACGCGGCACGCAGAAAGACCTCGAGGCTCGCCTCGCGGGCGTCACCCTCGACGCGCGCCACGGCACCCTCGGCGATGGCCCGCTTGTAGCCCAGATTCACCAGCGCAGCGATCACCTCAGTGGCCGCATCGCCTGGCGTGGGAGCGCTGGCGCTCGCGCTCGTGACGGGCGAACCCGGTGGCAGGTCGAGCTTGTTCTCCAGGTCGAGGAGGATGCGCTCGGCGGTCTTCTTGCCGACACCGCTGACGGCCTGGAGCGCCTTGCGATCCTTGCGCGCGATGGTCTGCGCCAAGGCCGCGGCGTTCATCTGTCCGAGGATGGCGAGGGCGAGCTTTGGGCCCACGCTGTTCACGCCGAGCAGCGCACGAAAGGCCAACTTGTCGGCGGATCCATCGAAGCCATAGAGCGTCAGGGCGTCCTCGCGCACCAGCGTGTGGATCTCGAGCGTGGTCTCCTCGGGCGACGCGGCCAGCCGCCCCAGAGTGCCGAGCGGGACGAAGACCTCGTAGCCCACACCGTGCACGTCGACGACGCACGATCCGTCGCTGCCGCGTTCGACCACCACGCCCCGGAGTCTGCCGATCATCGCGCCCTCACCGTCTGCTGAGCTTCTTCTTGGGGCGCGTCCCAGGGATAGGCAAGGCGCTGCGCGTGGCCTGCGCGTGGGTGATGGCGATGGCCAAGGCGTCCGTGGCGTCCTCGCCGGGCAGCTCCGTGAGGCCCAGGATCGCACCCACGAGCCGTGCGACCTGGGACTTGTCGGAGCGTCCACGCCCGGCCACCGTGCGTTTCACCAACGCGGGCGCGTAGCTCGCCACCGGGAGCCCGGCCTCGGCGCCGGCCAAGAGCGCCACGCCGCGCGCCTGCGCCAGCTTCAGCGCGCCTGTCACGTGCTTGGCGAAGAAGAGATCCTCCACCGCCACCTCGTCGGGCTCGGTCGCCGCGATGATCCGCGTGAGGCCCTGATACATGAGTAAGAGGCGCCGATCGAGGCTCGCCTTCTGCGGGGCCTTGATGGTCTCCGCCGTCACGTACACGAGCCGTGTCCCCGCTCGCTCCACGACGCCCACGCCCATGCAGCGGCTGCCTGGATCGATACCGAGGACGCGCAACGCTCAGCCCAGCTGTTCTTCGCTGGGCTCGAACTCCGTGAACAGATTCTGAATGTCGTCGTGGTCGTCGAGCATTTCGTAGAGGTTCATCAGCACCTCTGCGTCGCGGCCCGTGATCTGCTTGGGCGTCTTGGGGATCTGTTCGAGCTTGGCCTCGCCGACGGGCAAGCCCGCCTTGGCGATGGCGTCTCGGACCACGTCGAGCTCCGCCCGTGGCGTGGTCACGATCCAGTGTTCGTCGTCCTGCTCGAGATCCTCCGCACCCGCGCCCACGGCGATCTCGAAGAGCTGCTCTTCGGTCGCTGCGTCGGCGGGCAGCTTGATGATGCCCTTCTGATCGAAGGCCCAGGCAGCGGCTCCGCTCGAGCTGAGCTGACCGTTGTTGCGGTCGAAGAGCTTGCGCAGCTCGGCGGCCGTGCGGTTGCGGTTGTCCGTCGTGACCTCGAGGATGAAGAGCACGCCGGCGGGGCCCACGCCCTCGTAGACCAGCTCCTCGTACATCACGCCCTCGAGCTCCCCGGTGCCCTTCTTGATGGCACGGGTGATGTTCTCGGCCGGCATGTTG
This sequence comes from Deltaproteobacteria bacterium, assembly GCA_013151775.1. GTDB lineage: Bacteria > Myxococcota_A > Polyangia > Polyangiales > Houyiibacteriaceae > JAADHO01. The sequence goes on from JAADHO010000004.1 coordinate 14,095, forward strand.
CAAGCTTTGGCCGAGTCGAGCGCGCGTCGCAGGCGCGGGTTGCCATCTGGATCGCCCCCTCCACCTCGCGCCGCGATGGTGATCTCCTTGATCACCTTGGTGAAGACCTTTCCGCGCTTGGCGTCGATCTCACCCTTCTTGCGCTTGATCGTGGACCATTTGCTGTGGCCGCTCATCGGGGCTCCTGTGCTGCTGTGGGCGCGCCAAGCTCGCTGCTCAGCTCCTCACCCGCATTTCGAGTCGGAGTCTACTTAGGCGCGACCGCTAGCTCAGGTCAAGTCTCGGTCGACGCCTCCCTGTGCGAAAAGCGCACAACTTGACTTGTCGCATTCCGGTTCCCATGAATACTCACGTTATGGGCGCAAACCATGAGGTTGATGGGGAGATCATCATCCGCTTTCGGACGAGCCTCGAGCGCTGCCTCGCGCGCAGCGAGTTCCTCGATCGCTTTTACGACCGCTTCATGAGCTCCTCGGACGAGGTGAAGGAGATGTTCGCCAAGACCGACTTCTCCAAGCAGCACCGCATTCTGCGCGGTTCCCTCTATCTCATGAGCCGAGCGGCCATGGGGCTCGAGGACGGCCGCGAGCACTTGATGGCGGTCGCCAAGACGCATGGGGCGGACAGGCTCGCCATCCCACCGCATCATTATGACTTCTGGCTCGAGGCCCTGATCGAGACCGCCCGGGAGATGGAGCGTGACTTCGACTCCGAGCTCGAGGCCGCGTGGCGTGAGGTGCTCGGCCTCGCGGTGCGAATCGTTCGCCAACACGATTGAAGGCTCGCGTCAGCAGCCTTGGCCGATCAGCATCAGGCTGAGCATGACCACGTCGCCGCCCGTGACGACACCCGCTACCGATCCGTCGCGTTCGACCACCGGCACGCAGCCGATGCGCTCTCTGCGCATGGCGCGGAGCACGTCGATCACGGGAGCGTCCGCATCGACGATGTGAGGATGCGGGCTCATCACGTCCCTCACCTTCATCAGCGACAGGGCCTTCTCGCGCATCGTGGGCTCCTTCACCAACAGGCTCGAAGGCTGCGCAGCGCGCAGGTCGCGATCGCTCACCACACCGACGACGCGACCGCGCTCGTCGAGCACCACCAAATGAAGCACGTGGGAGCCACGCATGCGCGCTGCGGCCTCCCGCGCGCTCTGGTCGACGCCCACCGTGCGCACGGGGCTGCTCATGATGTCGCGGGCGAGCCGCTCACGTTGGGCAGCCCTTGGACCTCGAGAGTGAGCTGATTCGCTGATCTTCCCATGGTCCACGCAGGTGACGTAGGCACCGCCTCGCCGGCGTGAGTTGCGCCCACGCAATCAGCCCCGGCGCTCGAGCGCTCGCGCTTCGATCCGATCATGGCGCGCAACACTTGCTCGATTGGGCAGTCGTTGCCTCTCGGGCGTCCAGGATCTCTCGCGATCGCTGGGCGTTGGGGTTGGCACGGGCGTTGCGATGAGGTCGGTCAGCTCGGCGAGAAGTTCGCCGGCGGCATGCAGCGAAGCGCTGCAGATGGAGAGACTCAAATGCTAGGTGGACTCATCGTAATCGTAGGCGGGCTGATCGCCTCCTCGAACCTGATCGTAGGCCGACTTCCCAACGCCAAGGACTGGCTCGACAAGCTCTCGCCCTACCAGGGCTCGATCGGCGGGCTGATGTTCTTCTGGGGTATCTGGGAGACGATCAGCGTCGTGACCAACATCGGCGTGCTCTCGAGCGCGCCCTTGGACTGGATCCTGTGGCTCGGGATCGCCATGGCGGACCTGCTGGTCGGCTTCTTGCTCGGCTTCGGGCTGATCACCAAGTACGCCCTGAGCAAGAACGAGCAGGCGAGGGAGAAGGGCCAGACCATTCGCGCCAAGCTCGCTCCTTTTCAGGGCATGCTCGGCCTCTTCGCCATCGCAATGGGCGTCGCATACATCGTGATCGTCTGAGCTTGGGACGCCGCCGCAGACATCCAGAGGACGACGGGCGCCCCCGATTGGGACGCCCGTCTGGATGGATTGGCTGTACACCGGCCCTGCGGACCGGGAGAGCATTCGGATCAGTTCTCGGGGTAGGACGTCCAGCCCGAGGTCCAGTCGGCGCCGCCGGGCTCGATGGCACCAGCGTAGGTTGCGCCGGTGTCGAAGCCCGCGGGCGGGGTGGCGCCGGCCAGCTCGGTGGCGCTCGCGGCGGGTGCGTAGTCGGGCGCGGTGATCGACGTGGAGCCGAGCATGGGGTCGACGCTGAAGCTGTTCATGCGCGCGGCGTCCATGGCCATGGCGGACTCGTCGAAGCCCGCGTCATCGTCTTCTGTGCCGGTCTCGCTGACGAACTCGCCGTTGTTCCAGAAGTAGCTGTTCTCGATCACGAGCGTGCTTGGCCAGTTCGCCGTGGTCGCGGTGTCGCGCACGTCGAAGGCCTCGGCGCCGAAGTCGGCGATGATGAAGTTATGCATGTTGTCGCTCACGCCCTCGCGCAGCACCATACCGCGCGTGTCGGGCGTGCCGATCATGGTGAAGTTCCACAGCTCACCGTGGGTGCGGGGCTCGCTGTCCATGTCAGGAGTCGCGTTGTCACACTCGATGCCGTTGTCACCGATACCAGCGAATTGATGGATGATCATGAACTGCACGTTGCCGCGCCAGCCGAGGTCACAGTCGAGGTTGTCGTCGGTGGATCCCGAGGCGACGATGTGATCCATGGAGGTCGTGCCACCGAAGAACTCGATGGCGTCGTCCTTGCCGCGGTGGATCTGAAGGTAGCTGAGCTGTGTGGCCGAACCGCAGGCCGCCACCGTGAGCCCGTTGAGCTCGTTGTCGGGGCTGAGCTCCGCGCCGGCGAACTCGATGCGCACGTACTCGAGCTGACCGCAGTCGCTCGCCTCGTCCGTTCCGCCGAAGGTGCCTCGTGGATCCGCCACGTCGATGCCCTCGATGTGCCCCTCGAGATAGCCGGGCGCGTCGCACGCCTCGCTGCTCGGGTCCGCGTCGTCCACGCAAGATCCCTTGTTGATCGTGGAGGCGCCGATCAGCGCCACGCCCGCCCAGTCGCCCGTGGCGCGCGCTCCATCGGGGTTCGCCGAAGTGAACACGATGGGCGCCTCGGCGGTGCCCACGGCCACCAGACGGCTGCCTCGCGTGGTGAGCAGCGCGGCTCCCGACTCTCCCAAGATGGTCGTGCCGGCTTCGATGCTGAGCGTCGAGTCAGCGGTGACGAAGATGTGTCCCGTGAGCACATAGGTCTTGTCACAAGTCCAGGTCGTGTTCGCCCCGATGTCTGCGCTGACCATCACCTCACCGCCCGTGCCACAGCCTCCGCTGGCGGCGTCCATGTCGGTGGTGGCGTCCATGTCGGTGGTGGCGTCCATGTCGGTGGCGGCGTCGGGCGTTGGCGTGGAGCTGTCGACGGGAGTGCTGGAATCATCGCGGCAACCTGCGCCGAAGACGAGCATCATCGAGAGTAGGAATATATACTTTTTCATTTCATGCCTCATATGCGCCCATGCGCAAGCAATAGGGTCTCGTGACGTCGTCACGAATCTACATCTATTTCATCAATGCATCGACTGACGCGATATGCATATGTGTTCACGAGTAGTCGTCTAGTAGCTGAGTGTCAGACCAACGCTTCCAGACATCCCCGGGACTCTTCTGGCGACTAAGAATCCACCTTGTCGGTAGTCGCGAGTCGAGAGCGCGATGTTCTTGATCTTCAGCTTCAACACAAGCCGGCTGCTCGCTTGGTAGGATGCAACAAAATCTATGGAGTGAAATGCTTGTTCTACGATGTTCGGTAGGATGATCTCGCTCGATGCACGAACACCAACATCTGAAATCCTCGGACCGACGACGTTGTAGACGATAGATGCAGTCAATCCGGTGTCAGGATCGTCGAATCGAAGTGACATGTTGACCAGATAGGGCGACTGCCCGGCCAACGCGCGATTCGCGCGCACGGCGCCCGCGTCCTCCGGCCTCAGTTGGATCCGTGAGCGTATTAGCGCGAAGTTTCCGCCGAAGGAGAAGCGCTTCAGCGAGTCGCTCAGAGCGCCCAACGCCAGCCGCCCTTCGAACTCCGCACCAAAGGTGCGCGCCGCTGCAGCGTTGCGGAATGTGGCGTCGTAGGTGGTTGGATCCGAGATGACCAACTCGATGGGATCCTTGAAGTACTTGTAGAAACCACTTACCGCGAAGAGGTTCGTTCCGTCACCAAAGATCTCCAGGCGAAGGTCTAGATTGTGGATGCGTGTGCGACGGAGGTCTGGATTTCCAGTAACGTTCCGATCGCGAAGAAAATCGAAGTACTGATATGGCGCCAACTCTCGAACCTGTGGGCGAGACACGGTCATCCCGTATCCAGCGCGGAGGTCGATGTGATCGTTGATCGGCAGAACGAGTGACGCGGACGGCAGAATGTCCTGATCCAACCTCGACGTGCCAGGAAGGTCCGCTGGCGTATTCCCCGATGCCACGGGATCACGCGATTGCACCGTCTGGTCGAATCCTTCGAAACGCGCGCCCGCCGCGAGGCGCATACCCGCGAACAGAGGCGTCTCCAGCATGGCGTATGCCGCATAAAGTCGCTGGGTCGACGTGTAGGAGTCGTCCGGTCGCGTGAACTCGCGAATCCGTGTGACCGGACCGATGTCCGCCGCTCCGAAGAGCGTCTCCACGGGATCGGCGTACACGGTCTGGTCCGTCGCAGAAGGCGCTTGCAGCATGCGGAACCTTCGGTTCGTGAGCTGTCGGCTCGAGTCGCGCACACGTCCACCCACGGTCGCCCAGCCTTGGCTCCAGAGGGGGAAACGCAGACTCGCGCCACCGCCCAGGTCACGCTGATGAAGCTGACTGTAGTAGCGCTCGCCGGAGCCCGACTTCTCGAGCCAGCGGAAGACGCCTCCATTGGGCCCATAGATCACCGTTCGGCGATCGGGTTCGCTGCGGCTCCCAGTGGCGGCGAAGAGGTTCCAGCGCAGACGCATACGCGTGCCTCCGAGGTTTCGATGGTCACCGCGCAGCTGATGGAAGGAGATGTCGCGAGCTAGGAAATCCAGCTGCCACTTGTCGACGAAGCCGTCGATCTCTCCGGCCTGACCTGTCTGGCGCTGCGTCGTGTCCTCGGCGCTGCGGTTGTACATGGTGAGCAGCGTGATCTCGTGGTCTCGACCGACTCGTAGGCCAAATGAACCCAGCGCTCCCCAGCGCACCGCTTCGCCTCCCGTCTCGACGCGGAAGTCGTCGAAGGGGCTGAAGCTGTAGCTGCCGTCGTCTGCCACCTCGATGTTGGGACGCGCTCGCGAGAGCCCGGTTCGCCGGAACTCGGAGTGATCATAGCTGGCAGAGGTCAGGAAGCCGAAGGTCGTGTTGCTTCCCAGGGAGTAGGCGTCACCGGCCGTCAGGTTCACGCCGAAATTCGGCAGGGCCCGCCGCCGTCGCCACTGCCAACGATCCTTGAAGTCCTTGGCGACGCTCTCGAGGGCCGCGAAGGATTGGAAGCTGCCGCCGCGGCTGATGTCGAGGCGCTCGTGCCTCGGTACGCTCGAGGGGATGCTGCGCCCGCCATCGTCGAAGCCCACTGCGTCCAGGCTGCCTCCCTCATAGTCGAGGCGCTGACGCAGCGTGGAGGCGGTATTTCCGCCCATGGACACGCCGAGCTCCAGCGTGGGCTCCGTGGGAAAGGACGTGGTGTCGATCAGCAGCAGGCCACCGGCGAAGTCAGCCGGCAGATCGGCGCGCGCCGTCTTCACCACCGACAGGCTGCGGAGCATGCTCGTGGGGAAGATGTCCAAGGCCACACCCGGCACGTCCGGATCCGTGCTCGGGACGCTGACGCCGTTGAGCAGCGTGCGCGAGTAGCGCCCACCGAGGCCGCGCACGACGAGCTGACTGCCTTCGACGCTCACGCCGACCACGCGTCGCGCCGCGCTCTGGGCGCTGCCATCGCCGCTGCGGCTCATCTCCTCGGCGCCCACGGAGTCCTCCACGCTGGTGCGCGCACGACGCAGCTCGAGCTGCGCCGCTTCGCTGCTGGTGTCGGCGGCGTAGGCGACCTCGATCTCTTCCACCGGCACTTCCGCGTCCTCGATGGGCGCGAGCACGAGGTTCAGGTCGAGCAGGTGTCCGCGACGCACGCGCAGCCGGTCGTAGCGCGCTCCGTGGTAGAGGTCGTAGTAGGAGCGCACGGTGTAGTGGCCGGGCGGCACATGGGCGATGAAGGAGCCCGTCTCGTCGGCGATCACGGCGCGCGTGCGGCCACGACCCGTGATCAAGACGGGCGCCGACTCGAGTCCCTGGCGCAAGTCCTCCGCGCTCACGCGTCCGCGGATGCCCGTTTCGAGGTCGGCGCCCTCTTCGAGAGCCGGCGCGTGCTCCGCGGGCGAGTCACCGCTGTCGGCGCTCGACGCGTCCTGCGCGCTCGCGATCGGCGCGCAGCAGATGCTCAACAGCATCGCGAGACACAGCGCCTCGCCTCGTGGGTGGTTCGTAGGCATCAAAGGCTCCGTTCGTCTGCTAGTGCAGCGCCTCGGTCATCACGGCGATGTGGGCGGCGCCGCCTCCGCGGGCCATGTCGAGCACCGCCACCGCGCGCTCGAAGGGCGCGTCGTCGTCCGCGTCGAAGTAGACGCGTCGCTCCGCGCGCGCTGCCAGCATGCGACGCAGACGCACGGGGAAGTCGGCGTCGGGGTAGACATCGCGGTTGATCCGAATCTGGCCTTGGGCGTTGACCGACACGACGATCGGCCCTTGGTCGTCTGGATCCGGCGCGCTGGCCTCGACCGGCTCGGTCGGCCGGCTCGGTACATGAATCCAGAAGTGTTCGTTCATCATGGGCGTCATGACCATGAAGATGATCAAGAGCACGAGCACCACGTCGACCAGCGGCGTGACGTTCATCTCCGGATGGGAGCGCCCCTTCTTCTTGCCCTTGGCCGGTCCGATATCCATGCCCATCAGCTGGCTCCGCTGTCGCCCGAGTCCTCGCTGCGGTGATTCACTCGCAGGGAGACTCCAGGAAATCCGATATCTCGACACACGCGCAGCAGGTCGCGCACGCGCGAGTAGTGCACGCCTCGATCACCCCTGAGGACGATCTTGCGTTGCGGCTCGCGGCGGTTGGCTTCACGCAGGAAGGACTCGAGCTGCGTCGGGTCCATCGGCGTGTTCTCGAAGTACATCGTGCCGTCCCGCGTGACGCTGAGCAGGAATGGATCGACGGCGCTCTCCTGCTTCGCATCAGGGTGCGCGATGGCCGGCACCTCCACGTCGAGGCCCTGCTCCATGGCGGGGATCACGACCATGAAGATGATCAAGAGTACGAGCACCACGTCGACCAGCGGGGTGACGTTCATCACCGGTGTGGGGCGACTCGAGCCTTTTCTGGAGAGGGACGCCATGGCTCAGCAGGCGACGGCGCTGCGGACGGGCTCGCTCACGGGTGCCGCCTCTTCACCGGGTGAGCTCTGGCTCGAGGCGATGCGTGCGCCGGACTCGAGCTGATCGACCAGCTCGCTGCCCGCGTTGGCGAGGCCCGCCTCGTACTTGGCGATGCGCGCCGAGAGGAAGTTGAAGATCAGCACGGCGGGGATGGCGACCATCAGCCCGTAGCCCGTGACGACGAGCGCCTCGCCGATCGAGGCGCCGATGGTGGCGATCCCGCCCGAGCCGCCCTGCGCCATCATGTGGAAGGCGTTGAGGATGCCGAGGACGGTGCCGAGCAGTCCGATGAAGGGCGCCGTGGAGCCCGTGGAGGCCAGCACATTCATGCCTCGGTTCAGGCTCTCGGAGAGGTTCTCACCCTTGCGCTCGAGGGCGCGGTTGGCGAACACGGCGGCGCGCTCGCGACCGAGGCCCATGTCTCGCTTGTCGAGGAAGACCGAGACGCCGGTCTGGATGAAAGACGCCAGATGACTGCCCTTGTGCTGCTCCGCGATCTCGAGGGCGTCCGCGTACTCACCGCTCGCGAGCAGGCGACCCGCCGCGCGGGCGAAGTGCTTGGATCGCCGACGTGACATCCAGAGCATGATCGTGCGGTCGACCGCCACCGTGATGCAGCCGAGGGCCTCGATCGTCAGCAGGCAGACGACGGCGCGCACGAGGCCGTTCATGTTCGCCCAGATCTCTATCAGGTTCATGTCCATGATCTTCTCCAGCTCTTTCGGCGTGTTGGGGCTCTAGAGGTTCGAGGGGCGGAACACGAAGCGCCGCATGAAGGGGTAAGGGATGGCGGTTCCGTCGCTCAGGCGCGCGGGTTCGAAGCGCTCTGCGCGGGCGCAGGCGAGCACGAGGGCGTCGGGGATCAGCGGGTGCGACCGCACCATGCGCGCGCTCATGGGCACTCCGTCCGCGCCCACGAGGATGCGCACGTCGATGCGTACCGTGGCCGCTTGATGGCGCAGCGCGTCGGGCACCTCGGGGGCGCGACAGCCCGAGAGGAAGCTCGGCCGCGTGATGGACTCGCGGCGCTGAGTCGGTGGCGGGGTCGCCGGCGCAGGTGGTGGCGGCGCGGGTGCGGGCGCCGGCGCGCTCTCTCCGTCGCCGTCCCCTTCCTCCGTGCCGTCGAGGAAACCATCCACGGGGCCCGTGTCACCCGCGTCGACTAGCTCGTCGTCACTCTCGTCGGGCTGCTCATCGGGGATCTCGCTCGGCGGACCGAGCTCCGGACGGTGCGCGCGCCGACGTGGCCCACGACGCCTGCGTGGCGGAGGAGGCGGAGGAGGTGGCGGAGGTGGCGCCTCTTCGACGGCCGGCGCCTGAGGCAGCTCCGCGAACTCGACGCTCACCTCACGCTGACGTCGAACCACCGCTCGCGCCGTGGCCACGGCCGTGGCCAAGAACACCGCGACGAGTCCGAAGAGCGCGAGGGACACGCCGAAGGAGACGCCCATGCGACCGCGTCCCTCGTCCCTGCCTGGCTTGTCGTCGAAGTCTTGAAACATGTCTCAGCGCAGCGAACCCGCCGCATGTCGAGACGTGTAGGTGGCGCTTGCGTCAGTCTGGTGACGAAGCCGTCTCGGCTACGCGAGACGCGTGCGACGCCCAGGTGACAGACATGTTTCGAGCGAGCTCGAAGCCGACAACGTACTGCTCACGATCGACAGCGACTTCCGGGTTTACCGCAGGAACCGTCGCCGAATCGTACCCGTGCGGATGCCCGCGAGCTGATCGCTTCAGGCCTCGACGTGGGTGTCGGGCGCGTCGTCCTTGGGCGCTTCTCGCTCGAAGACGAGCTCTCCGTTCTCGACCTCTGCGCGGATGTGGTCTCCGGGGCCGAAGTCGCCGGCTAGGAAGGCCTGGGCCAATGGGTTCTCGACATGCTGTTGGATGGCGCGCTTGAGCGGGCGCGCGCCGTAGGTCGGATCGAAGCCGAGGTTCGCGAGCAGATCCTTGGCGTCGTCGCTGAGCACGAGGTGCATGTCGCGATCCGTCAGACGCTGCTCGAAGCGCTTCAGCTGGATGCCGACGATCTCGCGCACCTGCGCGCGGTCGAGGCGGTGGAAGATGATCGTCTCATCGAGCCTGTTCAGGAACTCGGGCCGGAAAGCGCGGCGCAGATCCTCCATCACAGCCCTGCGCATCTCGCTCTCGTCGCTCGTCTCCGTACCAAGTGCCGCTCCGCCCGCGGCGATGTGCGAGGAGCCGACGTTCGAGGTCATGATGATCACCGTGTTGGTGAAGTCCACCGTGCGCCCCTGACCATCCGTGAGGCGTCCGTCGTCGAGCACCTGAAGCAGCGTGTTCCACACGTCCGGGTGCGCCTTCTCCACCTCGTCGAAGAGCAGCACGGAGTAGGGGCGCCGGCGCACGGGCTCGGTCAGCTGACCGCCCTCTTCGTAGCCGACGTAGCCCGGAGGCGCGCCGATCAGACGGGACACGGTGTGCTTCTCCATGTACTCGCTCATGTCGATGCGGATCATCGCCCGCTCGTCGTCGAAGAGGAAATCCGCCAGTGCGCGGGCGAGTTCCGTCTTGCCGACGCCCGTGGGCCCCAGGAAGAGCAAGCTGCCGACAGGTCGATTCGGATCACCGAGCCCGGCGCGCGAGCGACGCACGGCGTTGGCCACGGCGACCACTGCCTCGCGCTGACCGACCACGCGCTCGGCGAGCCGATCCTCCATCGAGAGCAGCTTGGCCTTCTCGCTCTCGAGCATCTTGCTCACGGGCACGCCCGTCCAATGTGAGACGACGGAGGCGATGTCCTCGTCCGTCACCTCCTCCTTCAGGAAGGCGCCCTCGGCCTGCGACGCGTCGAGCGTCTCTTGCGCTTGCTCCACGGCCTTCTCCGCAGCGGGGATCTCGCCGTATTGGATGCGCGCCGCCGTCTCGAAGTCGGTCGTGCGTTGCGCGCGCTCGAGGTCGATCTTCAGCTGCTCGACCAAGGCCTTCTTCTCACGGATCACCGTGATCAGTTCCTTCTCACGCTGCCATTGGGCGACCTTCCCGCTCTTCTCCTCGTTCAGATCGCTCAGCTCCTGCTCGAGCTCCACGAGGCGCTTCTTGCTGGCCGCGTCCTTCTCCTTCTTCAGCGCCTGCTTCTCGATCTCGAGCTGCACCGCCCGACGCTCGAGCACATCGATCTCCACGGGCATGGAGTCGATCTCCATCCTCAAGCGGCTGGCGGCCTCGTCGACGAGGTCGATGGCCTTGTCCGGCAGGAAGCGATCCGTGATGTAGCGGTTGCTCAGAGTAGCCGCGGCGACGATGGCCGCGTCTTGAATGCGGATGCCGTGGTGCACCTCGTAGCGCTCCTTCAGACCGCGCAGGATGGCGATCGTGTCGGGCACGCTGGGCTCGCCGGTGAACACGGGCTGGAAGCGTCGCGCGAAGGCCGCGTCCTTCTCGATATGCTTGCGATACTCGTCCAGAGTCGTCGCGCCGATGCAGCGCAGCTCGCCGCGCGCGAGGGCCGGCTTGAGCATATTGCTCGCGTCCATGGAGCCCTCGGCGGCGCCCGCGCCCATGATGGTGTGCAGCTCGTCGATGAAGAGGATGATGCGCCCGTTGGCGTCCTCGATCTCCTTCATCACCGCCTTGAGTCGCTCTTCGAACTCACCACGGAACTTGGTGCCTGCGACCAAGGAGCCGAGGTCGAGGGCGAGCAGCGTCTTGTCCTCGAGGCTGGTGGGCACGTCTCCTTGCGCGATGCGATGCGCGAGGCCCTCGACGATGGCCGTCTTGCCTACGCCGGGTTCGCCGATCAGCACGGGGTTGTTCTTGGTGCGGCGGCTGAGCACCTGCATCACGCGACGGATCTCCTCGTCGCGGCCGATCACGGGATCGATCTTGCCGTCGCGCGCGAGCTCGGTCAGGTCGCGCGTGTACTTCTCGAGCGCCTCGTACTTGCCCTCGGGATCTGGATCCGTGACGCGCTGACTGCCGCGCACCTGCTGCAGCGCCGTCAGCAGCTCCGTGCGCCCGAGGCCGGCGTCCGTGAGCAGCTTCTTGATCTGCCGCTCCTCCGTGAACGCGAGCAGCACGTGCTCCGCGGACGTGTACTCGTCCTTGAGATCCTCCGTCTCCTTCCATGCACGCGTCAGCACCGTGCGCAGGCGACGGGAGATGCCCGGCTCGGCGCCACCCTGCACCGTGGGCAGTCGCGTGAGGCTCTCCTTGGCCGCGTCGGCGAGGCGCGTGGGTTTGCCGCCCGCCTTCTTGACGATGGAGGTCGTGATGCCCTCGGGGATCTCGAGCAAGGACAGCAGCAGATGCTCGGGCTGGACCTCGGCGTGACCACGGGTCGTCGCGTCCTGGCTGGCCGCCATCAGCGCCTCTCGGGTCTTCGTCGTCAGTCGATCGAGTCGCATGGTTCTCTCCGGTAGTTCCTCGGAATTGAGCGCAGGAGCGATGCGGACGTTGTGGAGTCAGCCCCGCGGACTCGCGCGAATCCCGCTCCTCGTGGGGCTTCACGCAAGCTAAGCATCACCCATGGCGCGTCAACGTATGAAGCGCGAGAGCTCGAGACCGAGCCCCTCAAACAGCCGAATGCCGCGCAGCCCAGATGGTCAGAACCAGCTCCGCATCATCGATCACGCAATACTCCGGACGCCGCCCGGAGAGCTGCTCGCTTCGGTCCAAGATGATGCCCACGCCCTCGCCGCGCTTGTCCATGAAAGTGCTGCGATCGGTCTCGAGGCCTGACAGGCCCGAGTGTATCGAGCAGCGCGCGAGTAGGCTGGTCAGGACCTCATTCCGTGCTGACTGTCGAAGAGCAAGACTTTCTACCGACATCGTATTGGGAAGGCCTCCCGGGGACGCCAGCTCCAGACGGTCAGCGAACAGCCGTAGCCGGATCTTCGATCCGTGGATGGCGTAGTCCCGATGTGCCACAGCATTCACCAAGGCCTCGAAGACAGCCGTGAGATCGTACTGAGGAAGATCCACGCGCCCGACGTCCTTCGTCGCGGCGGTGCGCATGTTGCGGGCAACGAAACGCAGTGCATCCATTACCTGAAGATCAATTGGACCGGAGATGTCGGCAGCATCGAGCTGATACGCATCTGTTCCGTTTCCGGGAACGGACGACATTCCTTTGTACGCGACCGCTTGGATAAAGGCGTTCGGAAGGAATCGTCGAGGATTGTCACTCGCGAGCAGGACTCCGGCAACGGTAGGTCGAACAGTGCCTTCTTCATCGCGTCGCGCTAGGCCGAGCTTGCCCAAGATACTATCGTCAGGCTCCGCTTTGGAACGCGCTGTGCGAAAGCGCTCCCAGAGTTCAGCATTCAGATCCGTCAACGTCGCGTTTGGTACGACCTGCTCGTCGAAGCGAATGAGACGTGCCTGACTGCGCTGTTGAAACAGACGCGCAAGATACTCGGGTCTCATCTCGCGTTTGCTGCTTCCGATCCTGTGCACATATCCACCTGGACTCTTGTGTACAAATAGACTCTTCGGAACGTCTATCCTGACAATCGGCACTTCCGCACCGATATCCGTCGGCACGAGAAGCTTTTGGATCACAGCCACCAAAGGAGGATCTATGGAATCATTGCAGATCTGTCGTGCAAATGCTTCGACAGCAGCGAGGCGATCTAGAGGTATGCCAATAATCTGATTTGTGCCATCTTCCACACCCAGAACACACACGCCACCACGTGAGTTTGCGAAGGCCGAAAGCTCGTCCGCCAGGCTGTCTCGGTGCGGCGCATTGACACGACCTCCAGCGAATCGCACTTCCTTGAGTTCGAGGACGGAGTCCCCGCCCAGGGTGATCTTGTCGAGCAATTCCTTGGTGGTGTCGAACATCAGCTCTTCATTCCAAGTCGCGCATACCGCCGTTCGAACGCCAAGCGCCTGGCACGGTCTCGTTTTCTCGTGTGGTGCGTTCAGCTTGGTAGCGCGCTGAGCAGCTGTCAATATGCACGTCGCGCCCTGCAGACGCACCTTCTACACCAGAGGTGTCGTACGCGAAACGCGAGCAGCGCTCCGAGCTACCACCTGTCTTTCCCGCTTTGGTCGCGTGGCGCGCTCAGATCGCGGAGGAGTCGGCAGAGGCTTGCGCTGTGGGTTCCTCGGCGCTCGCGTCCGTGTCCTCGCCACCGCTGCTCGGCACCTCGGCCAGCAGGCGTGGATCTCCGTCGCTGACGCTCTCCTCGATCAGCCGATAGCCGCCGATGGCGGCGCGCCACTTCTGCTTCAGAGTCGTCTCCGCGAGCATCATGGTGTCGGTGGAGTACCAACGCACGGTCACCGTCGACGTGGCCTCGTCGTGATCCTCGCCCACTTCGACACCGAGGATCTCCGTGTCCGCTACGCGAATTGCGTGTCCCCAACCTCGATGCGTGGCTCGATACTCGCGCCGCAGGCTCGGCGCGACCTGTGCGATCGCAAGATCGATGCGCGCCCAGCGAGCCTGATCGTTCAGCTCGATCACCGAGTCCCGGAGACGCTCTGCCGAGCTGATGTTGCCGAAGATGCAGCCGCTGAGCAGCAGGCACGCGAGGAGTAGTGCGGATCGCATGAGTCGACGCTAGTGCGACGTGGATCTAGCGGGCAAGAAATCGGCACCTCGCGCGCTCGGCTCGTGCTATGCGCGGAGCATGCCCTTCGTGATCGGCATCGCCGGAGGCACCGGCTCCGGAAAGACCACCATCGCTCGACGCATCGCCGCCTCCGTGCCCGCGGAGAGCGTCTCCACGCTCGAGCACGACAGCTACTATCGCGACCGTCCCGACCTGACCTACGAAGAGCGCTGCGCTCTGAACTTCGATCACCCCGAGTCCCTCGAGACACCGCTGCTCGCGCAACAGCTCGAGGCGCTGCGGGCGGGCGACCGGGTCGACGCGCCGATCTACGACTTCAAGACCCACACGCGCAAGGACGAGAGCCGCCGCGTCTTGCCCACGCCCGTGATCGTCGTCGAGGGCATCTTGGTCTTGGCCGAGTCGAGCCTGCGCGAGCTCTTCGACATCAAGATCTTCGTCGACACGGACGCCGACATCCGCGTCTTCCGGCGCATCCGCCGCGACATCGAGCAACGCGGGCGCGACTTCGCCTCGATCCGCGAGCAGTACTATCGCACGGTGCGACCCATGCACCTGCGCTTCGTCGAACCCTCGAAGCGTTGGGCCGACATCATCATCCCCGAGGGAGGCGATAACCGCGTCGCGCTCGATCTCGTGCTGACCAAGCTGCGCAGCGTGCTCAGATCCTCCACCAGCTCGCTGCCGCCTGCGCCCTGAAGCGCCCCTGCGCACCGCGCGCGACGTTACGCGCGCGAGTCCGCCCCGACAAAGAGGAGCAGCGCCGTGAAATCGCCCTGGTCCGCATTGCGCAGCGCCTCGATGTACCGCATGCGCCTGTCGTTGGGCCGCAGTAGGTCCTGGCCCCCAATCCAATCGATCCCGGGCTCGCCAAGGATGTGCATCAGGATCGCGTCCGCCATGATGCGTGAGTGACGGCCGTTGCCGTTGGGGAATGGGTGGATGGCGACCAGGCGATGGTGGAAGCGCGCTGCGAGCTCCTTCGGCGGAAACGTATGGCACTCGATCCAGGTCCGCGTGTCATCCAAGAGCTTGCGCAGCTCGATGGCGATCATGCACGCCTCGACACCGACGTTCTTTCCCGTGCGACGAAACGCCCCTGCCCAGCACCAGACCTCTCCGAAGAGCTTCTCGTGCAGCTGACGGACGAATTGCTCGGTCAGCAGGTCGGTCCTCTCTTGGCGTCGCAGCCACAAGAGGCCCTGCTGCACGTTTGCCTGCTCCAGCTCGTCCAGCTGTGCTCGCGTGGCCACGTGCGGGTGCCGGATGCCTTCCAGCTCTTCGGGGCTCAGCGCTGTTGCTCCGTCGGGGCGATGCGGCGGCTCTCTCATGCCTCTTCCCACAACCGTGAGGCGCGCCCCTCGAGCAGCTCGCGTGCGAGCCGCTGCGCCTGTTCCTCTTGCGCCGCCACGTCGAGCACTTGGTCCTCGAGCGCCATGTGCGCCCTGGCCGTGGCGACCTCCCTGCGCGCAAGCTGCAGCGCGCGCTGCCAGACCATGTTCTCGACGCCGCCATTTGGCACCAAGGCATAGACGAAGCGGTAGCCCATGGCGTCCGCCATCCGTCGCATGGTCCGGAGGGTGACCCTTCCATCAGCCTCCGCCCGCTCCGTCCGCGACACGAGCGCCCTCGTTACCTTCATGCGTCGGGCGAGCTGTGCACCGGACATCTTCAGCGCCTTGCGGGCAGTACGGAGCCAACCCTCGGGTGGAACTCGGAGCCGCGCACCGACCTCGACCGTCTGGTCCAGAGTGGCCCTGTACTGCTTGTCGACCAGCGTTTCGAGACTCATGATGACATCTGCTTTGTCAATGCATACGTATACGCATGGAACGCAGGTGTCAACATATAGATCTCCACTGGCTGTCAGATGTATATCTATGAATATACGCGAAAGCCTCGTGCCCTGAAGATCCCTCAGATCAGCAGCGTCGCGCAGCCCAGGGCCACGTCCACACGGCCCGTCGTGTCCGCCTCGAAGACGCGGCAGGTGTTGGGGCAGACCACGATGCGATCGGGATCCGTCGGGTCTCCGTCGTAGTACCAGCCCTGATCCGTGCAGCCCGTGTAGTCGCGGACGAAGGGGATGGTGGTGGTCGATCCGTCCGTGCGCGTGTGTACGATGTTGACTCGCGCGGGGTCGAAGCTCATCCCGTCCGGCGGCGTGGGGATGTCGTAGACGCAGGGCAGAGGCATGGCCACGGCGATGGTCGCCGAGAGATCACCGAAGAGCCCGCTCCAGTCTTCGCTGCAGATCGAGAAGGTGCGCCCGCCCGTGAGGCGCGAGAGCTCCCAATAGGTGTCGCCGTTGTCGGCGGCTTCGCCCGATGGCCCTGCGCAGCCCGGTTGAGTGATGCCGATGCCGAAGGGACTGTGCGTGGAGCCGGGCGGCGACGCGATGCTGTGGAAGCGGAAGTTCTTGCCGAGCATCCCCTGCATGGCGCTGATGAAGGCGCTGGCGCCCATGTTGCTCTCGTCGTCCGTGACCTCGATGAAGTGCATGACGGCGCTGCGGCGCAGGAAGCTGCTGTACATGGGGAAGGTCCGCAGCAGCACGTCGAGCGAATCACTCGAAGCCACCGAGGCGTTCACACGTAAGAAGCGCACGGGATCCGTCCCGAGGGGCGCGGGCACTTCGACGAATCCGGGTGAGGTGATCAGCACGACGTGAAGATCGATGCCGACGCCTGCGAAGGCCGTGGCAAAGCTGTTGATGTTGGTCTGAACCAGCGACGCCTCTTCGCTCATGGAGCCGGAGTTGTCGATCACCCAGACGATGTCCACCGGCGTGAAGCCGGTCATGGCCTCGACACGCACGGCGGCGCACTCGCCCGTGCCCGAGTCCACGGGCGGCAGCGTCCCCGAGTCTCCGGGCGTTGTGCCGACGCAGGCGGGGACGCCTGCGCAGCCCGGGTCGTCGCAGTCCGTCAAGCCATCGCGATCGTTGTCCACGCCGTCCGAGCAGGCGGAGACCGTGTTCTCGGCCACGCCTACGCTGCCGTCTCTGCGCGGTCCTTGAGTGTTGGCGGAGCAGCCGGCGAGCAGCAAGAGCGCGGCCAGAGCCGACGCGCCAGCGAGACGTGATGAAGAAAGGTAGTTCACGCGGGCAGCATAGCGGCGCCGACGTGACCGAACCAAGGCCCCCTCCTCTCATCCGATAGGCGAGTCGCCTCGAGGCCTCACTCCCCGGCTGCGTGCGCTCGTGCCGCGCGGTTGTTCGGGTCCAGCTCGAGGGCGCGGCGGTAGGCTTGTCTCGCGCCCGAGGCGTCGCTCGCGGCGGTGAAGGCGTCGCCGAGCAGCACTTGGTAGCTCGCGCGTCGCCGGCGTCGTCGCGCCGCCTTCTCGGCCCACTCCACCGCTTGGGCCGAGTCGCCTGCGGCCAGGTAGTAGCGCGCGAAGGCGGCCATGGCGTGGGGGTTCCGTGGATACAGGTCGATGGCTCGGTTGAGCGCGCGCTCGGCGCGGCTCATGGCGCCGCTCTGCAGGTCTCGCTCGGCCTGCTGTACCAAGGCATCTGAGGCCTCCTGCGGATCCGAAGGCAGGTCGGACTGCGGCTCAGGCTGGGCCTCGGGTTCGGGCTGCGGCTCAGGCTGGGCCTCGGGTTCGGGCTGCGGCTCAGGCTGCGCTTCGGGTTCAGGCTGCGCTTCGGGTTCAGGCTGCGCTTCGGGCTGTGCCTCAGGTTCAGGCTGTGCCTCGGGCTGCATCTCAGGTTGTGCCTCAGGCTGTGCCTCAGGTTCGGGCTGCGCTTCGGGCTGCGCTTCGGGCTGCGCCTCAGGCTGCGCTTCGGGCTGCGCCTCAGGCTCTGTGGTCGCGACCCGCGCGTCCGCCATGCCCAGCCACTCGGGGTGCGTCAGGTACACCGCTGCGCCTCCTCCGAGGGCGGCGAGCAGAAAGATCAGCGCGATCCAGGCGGCCGCACCTGGGTGCTTCGTGGGAAGCGGTTCCATTTGGGCCTCGTCCACTGTGGGCATCTCCAGAGGCATGGACGGCAAGGTGGCGTCGGGCATCTCGATGGCCGGTGGCAATCCGCCTTCGTCCAAGTTGGGTGGTGGTTCGAAGTTGGGTGGTGGCTCGAACTTCGGCATCTCGAACTCCGCCGAATCCAAGGCTTGGTTGGGCTCAGCACCCGCCGAGAGCTCCGCGTCGAGCGCGTCGTCGAGGGCGGCTAGCTCCGGGGGCAGCTCCAGCTCCTCCGAAGGCGGTGGCGGCACGGTCTCGGCCGCCTCCACACGCTCCGCTTCGCGCAGGGCGGCGATGGAGTCTCCGATGATCGTCGGCTCGTCTTCCTGAATGACCTCGTCTTCGTCTTCGTCGTGCTCCGGCGGTGGTGGCGGCGGCTTCGGTGGCAGCGCGCCCATGCCCGCTGGCATGCCGAGCATCGTGCGCTTGCGAGCGGCCTTGGGCGGAGCCGCCTTCTCCGCGGCATCCGCGCTCTTCGCGTCGCTTGGCTGAGTGCCCGCTGCGGACGGGTTGGGCGGCGGCGCCGGCGCGAGGCCGACGGGCGGCTTCGTCGAGCTCTTCGCCCCGAGCTTGGCCACGGGCGGTGGCGAGAGCCCGAGCATGGTGCCCTTCTTCTTGGGCGTGGAGCTCGACAGCTTGGGCAGCTTGCCCGTGCCCGGTCCAAAGGCGCCCGCGCCGGTGGCCGCCGCTTCACCCTCCGTGTCGGCAGTGGCCACGGGACGTCCACCGAAGGCGCCGGCGGGCCCTGTGGCTTTGCGTGTGCGCTTCGCGGGGTCGCCACCCAGAGACATCCTCGTGGCCGCCGTGCCAGAGACCTTCTCCGGCGGCTTGGCGGGCGTCGGTGGCGTGGGCGCGCTGGCCTGCGTCGGAGGCTCGGGCGGTGCGTTCGAGCGCCGATTGCTCGAGTCTCCCCAAGACATGGCGCCCTTGTTCCCGCGCGTCGCCCGCAGCGGGTCGACGTTGGCCGATCGCACCTGCTCCGAGAGCACGGGGCCCGCGCCCGTGGCGGACAGGTCCACTCCCTCGTCGTCCTCTTCGTCGGCCATGGGGCCTCCCTGCTTCAAGCTCGCGGCGGTTGGGAACGGCATGGACCCGCTCGGCTTCTTCCGGTCCCCACCCTCGGGTTTCGGCACAGCGTCGCTGGTGCTGGGTCGCTCTTCGAGGGCCAAGGGCGGAGCCACGCGCGCGGCGGCGTCTAGGGCCTCGTCCACCGGAGTCATCAGGTTCGCGATGGCGGGGTGGCCGACCTTCTCCACGTGCACGCGGGCCGAGCCCAAGGCGAGCAACGCCGCGAGCGCTTCGCCTGCCAACAGCTCGTCCTCATCGCCGAGGCGAGTGCCCGTGGCGCCCACCACGAGTCCGTCCGAGAGGTCCACGTCCACGCTGGCCTCACGGCTGCGCACGGCGGCGTGACGCGTGCCGGGCACTCGCGCCAGGTTGCGCAAGAGCCGGCTCGGTCCCGTGAGCTCGAGGCGTGTGTCGAAGGAGTCTTCCTTGCGCGCTCTCTGCCTCAGCTCGCGATCGTTCTCGGTCAGCTTGCTGATGCGTCCCGCGAGCTGCAGCAGGTCGGGCGTGGGCGCGTTGGCTGGCCAGAGCTCCTCCCAGCGCACGACCAGCAGCGAGGCCCAGCGCAGGCGAGGATCGCGACGGATCGCCCGGACGGCCTCGAAGCCGTCGCCCTCGATGGCCGTGGCGTCGAGGATCACCACCTCGGGATCGAGCCCTCTGGCCCGACCGAGCCCGTCGACGCTGGCTCGCGTCACCGCCACCAAGGTGCCGTGATCGCGCAGCGTCTGCGCCAGCACGTCAGCGCGACCGGGATCGTTGTCCATCAGCAGGATGCGCAGGCCCCGAAGTGTGCTCAGATCGCCTCCGCCATCCGATTCGTCGCCATCGAAGAGTCGAAGCCGCCCGCCCGGGGCCTCGAGCAGCTCGTAGCGCATGGGCTCGGCCTTCTCGATCAGCGGGCGCAG
Source organism: Deltaproteobacteria bacterium (assembly GCA_013151775.1). Taxonomy (GTDB): domain Bacteria; phylum Myxococcota_A; class Polyangia; order Polyangiales; family Houyiibacteriaceae; genus JAADHO01. The sequence goes on from JAADHO010000004.1 coordinate 33,993, forward strand.
CTTCGCGACGAACTCTTCCAGCGCCTCCGCGACGGGCCCACCTGCTCCGAGCACGAGCCGGATGGCCTCGCTGCCTTGGGCGGAACTCTCCACCGAGAGGATGCCGCTGCGCAGCTCCTTGTTCACCAGACCGAGCAGCTCGTCCAAGGTCGCCTCGCCGAGCTCACCCGCTGCCCCGCCCGGTCGGTTGGGCAGCTCGCGGCAGAGCTCAGCGACACGCCTGGCGATGGCGTCGACACTCGCGCCTCTGGGTACGACGGCCACGGCGCCGCTGCGAAACGCGCTGAGGCGCTCGTCGAGGGCGGCGTCCGCGGAGAGCACGGCGACCGGTACGATGGAGGTGTTCGGCTGGGCCGCGAGGGCGCGCAGCACGGCGCCCCCGCCTTCCTCGGCTGCGTCGCCGAGCAGCAGCGCCAGGTCGGGCGCGGCCGCGACCACGGCGCCGCTCGCAGCCGACGCCTTCACGCACTCCACGGCCAGCCCGTGGCGGTCGAGGGCTTCTTCGAGCCCGACCTGCATGGGATCGCCCTCGCCGATCATCAGCAGGGTCGGTCGGTCTTCAAGGGAGGCGCTCACGGAATCCTCGGCGGCTGTTCGGGGCAAGGCGACGCACGGAAATCACGCGCGAGGCGGGGAGTCACGTCCCATGGTCGCTGATCCTGAGCTTCGTGGCCAAATCCTCGCTCAGCATGCGCAACATCACAGGAGTTTTCCAGCACCATTGACGTGCGTACACTCACGTGTTTCGATGTAACGTCCTGAGCTGACCGCTTTTGGACGGGGATCTTGGATGAGCTGTATTTTTTTCCGTGTCCGCTTGGCGCTGGGCTTTGCCTGTGCCGTAACCCTGCTCTTTTCCGGTGCGAGCCCAGCCTCAGCACAGGTCAAGCCACGCATCGTGATCGCCTTCGATACGTCCGGGTCGATGGCGCTCGACTTCGGTGGCACCCCGACCTTTGGCGACGGGGTGATGACAAATTGCACGGGCAGCCCGGGCAACCCCTACTGCGGCGCGAATTGCACGGCAGGCATCGACACCGACTGCGACGGGTTGCCGAACGACAGCCGCATCACCATCGCGAAGAACGCCTTGCGCAACATGGTGCTCGCGTTCGGCGACGTGGAGTGGAGCCTCGCGCGCTTCGCTCAGAATGAAGGCACGAACATCTCGTGTCCGATTGTCGATAACCTCGAGTGCACATTGGCGTTTGGACCGGGCAGCTTCTACATCACGTCGTATGGAAATCCACAGTGCAATAGTGGTGGATCCATTCCTCGTAACAGCTGCAACTACAACTTCAACTTCCCCGGTCTTTGGCCTGCAGCGTGTCGACCTGGGAGTGGCGGAAGGCCACCGCTGCGAATGTTTGGAGGCGGGAGTCCTACGGTCTGTGGCAACTATGCTGGCCAGTGCGGAAACGGCGATTTCCTCGTCAATTTCCCTGGGATCGGTGCCTTCGCAGGTCTCGACAACGAGAGCGCCCTGTTGAAGTGGATCGATAACCAGGAGACCAACTTCAACACCAGCACGGCATCAGGCAATTTCTGCAATCATCGTGGCGGTGGTGATTGCGAGTTGCGCCCTGAGGGTGGAACGCCGATCGCCGGTTTGCTGGACAGCATTGGTAACAATGTCGCGCCGATCCAAGCAGCTGACACGGCGTCTTCTTGCCGACCCTACTCCGTGATCCTACTCACTGATGGTCAGGAGAGTCGGGGATGTCACGGCGGCAGCCAGGCCGCCGCAGACGCGGCGCCCCCCGCGGCAGCGGCAGCCCTGCTTGCCGCAGGGATACGCACGTACGTCGTCGGTTTGGCCATTGCGGGCGGTTCGCAGGCCAAACTCAACGCCATCGCCACGGCGGGCGGTACGGACGCGGGCGCGGCCGGTGGTGACACCGCCTTCTTCGCCAACAACCAGACGGAACTCGCAGCGGGACTCGCCGACATCGTGCGGCGCTCGTTGCTGATCGAGACGTGCAACGGTCTCGACGACAACTGCAACGCGCTCTACGACGAGGGCTTCCCGCTCTTCTGCAACCGACCCGCGGGAGTGACCACGGTTCCGAACTACACGAGCCCGCATCCAGCGGCGGCATGCGTGGATCCTGGTGAGACGGTGTGCGATGGCTTCGACGACAACTGCAACGGGCTGATCGACGAGGGCTTCACGAAGTACTGCGACATCCCGGGACACGCGGCGGTGGACCTGTGCGTCAACCCCGGCGAGGTGTGCGACGGGATCGACAACAACTGCAACGGAGTGA
>JAADHO010000138.1 GCA_013151775.1 Deltaproteobacteria bacterium
CCAAGCGGCCGACGGATCGACCCACGGTAGCCGCCACGCCCGCCGCCTACGAGGCTCCAGAGGCCGGGGCCGCGCCCGGCGCCGAGGCCAACCCTTTCGCCGAGTCCTTGGCTGCGCCCACGCTGGCCGAGGGCGTGCCGACCTTCCTCGGAGAGGTAATCGCGAGCGGCGCAGGCGCGCCCTCCTGGGACGACCTGACGACGCGGGAGCCCGCCTTCGACGACATCACCGTCCCCGGCGACGCGAGCCAACCCCTGCCGCGAGAGGCCTATCGCGCACCCCCAGCCGCAGATCGCGACGCCATCCCCACGCGCGCCATCGAGCTGCCCCGCGAAGAGACGGACGACGAGCCTGCGCGGGCCGAAGACACACCGGACGCAGGCGAAGAGCCCGTGCTCGCCGAGGCGGACGACGCCCCCGACGCCCCGGCGCAGGCCGCCCCGCCCGACGTGTCGAAGCCTGGGCTTGATCCGCGCGAGCTCGATCTCGAGGTGGAGCGCATGCTGCAAGCCGAGCGCGCCTTTCGGCGTGGCAAGCGCGCCCTGAAGAAGCAGCAACTCAGCGTGGCCATCGAGCACTTCAGCACGGCGGAGCGCTTGTGCCCGCGGGAGGGGGAGTTCCTGGCGGCGCTGGGCGAGGCCCTCTGGCGTGAGGATCCACAGACGCCTCGAGCACGCCCGTTGCTGGAGCGCGGATGCGATTTGGCGCCTCATATCCCGGGCCCCCACCTCGCCTTGGCCGCCCTGCTCGAGGGTGTGGACGACGCCGCGGGCGCACGCGTGGCGTACGAAAGGGCCCTGGCCGCGGACCCGAGCGAGGCGGCGGCGGTGGAGGGCCTGAGACAGCTCGAGTCGAGCTGAGCCCGAACGCCCCCGCAGACGCGAGCCGCGCGGCGTCATCAGCGCGCCGCGAGAGCTTGCGACCTAGCCCCTTCAAGGGCTAGAAGACAGCAGCTCGAGTCCCCCGGAGGTGTCATGGTCGACAAGGTAGAGAAGATCTGGTTCGACGGAGAACTCGTACCCTGGGACGCCGCGCAGGTGCACGTCCTGACCCACACCCTGCACTACGGCCTCGGCGTCTTCGAGGGCATCCGCTGCTATGGACTCTCGGAGGGCGGCAGCGCCATCTTCCGGCTCGAAGAGCACATCCGTCGGCTCTTCGACTCGGCGCGCATCTGCACCCTGCCCATGCCCTTCTCCGAAGCGCAGATCGTCGAAGGCTGCCTCGAGACCGTGCGCGCCAACGGGCTCGACGAGTGCTACCTGCGGCCCCTGGCCTTCGTCGGCTCCGGCGCCATGGGCCTGGGCGCGCGCGACAACCCCACGCGCGTGGCCATCGTCGCCTGGAAGTGGGGCGCCTACCTCGGCGACGAGGGGCTCGAGCGCGGCATCCGCGCCAAGGTCAGCTCCTACTCGCGAGCCGGCGTGAACTCCTTGATGGCCAAGGGCAAGATCGTCGGTCACTACGTCAACTCCATCCTGGCCAAGCGCGAGGTGCTGGCCGCGGGCTACGACGAGGCCATCCTGCTCGACCCTCAGGGTTACGTCTGCGAGGCCTCGGGCGAGAACATCTTCGTGGTGCGCGACGGCAAGGTCGCCACGGCTCCCCTCGGCTCCTCGATCCTGGGCGGCATCACCCGCGACACCACCCTGCACCTGCTGCGGGAGCTTGGCGTGCCGGTCGAAGAGCGCACGATCGCCCGAGACGAACTCTACATCGCCGACGAGATCTTCATGGTCGGCACGGCGGCCGAGGTCACGCCCGTACGCGAGGTCGATGATCGGCCCGTGGGCGCGGGCACGCGTGGCCCGATCAGCGCCCAGGTCCAGGAGCGCTACTTCGCCTTGGTCCGAGGCAACGGCGTGCCCGAGGAACGCTGGCTCGCGCGCGTCTGAGTCCTCGGGAGACCCACCAGCAGCCTACGCCAGCGTCTCGCGTTCAGACCTCGACGACGCCCCGGTACAGCAGCAAGATGCGGCACTGTGGACAGTCGATGGACTCCTCGCCCTTCTGCACCTCGATGTAGAGCTGCGCGGGCAGAGACATGCGGCAGTTGCAGCAAGTGCCGTCCTCGATCACGACCACGCCCTTGCCCTTGATGGAGCGCTGGCGCTCGTAGCGCTTCATGGTGCGAACGCTGATGCGATCCTTGACCTCATCACGACCGGCGAGCACCTTGTCACGCTGCTTCCTGAGCTCCGCGAGACGAACCTCCGCGGCGGCTTGCTCGGTCGCCAGCATCTCCTTGGCTTCGCCGAGCTGACGCTCGCGCTCGGCCAACGACTCGGTCTTGCCCTCGATGGTGAGCTCGAGGCTCGCGATCTCGTCCTCGCGCTCCTTGATGGCGCGACGCGTCGCCTCCACCTCGCGCTCGGCCGCGTCCACCTGCTTGAAGTTGCGCGACTGGGCGCCCTTCGCCCGGGCCTTGGTCAGCGCAGACTTACGCAGCTCCAGCTCGGACCGGCGCTCCGAGAGCAGCGCCTCGGCCGCCTCGAGCTGCTGTCGCTCGCCAGCTAGCAGGTTCTCGAGCACTTGCGCGTCGTCGCGCATGCCGTCGATCCGTTCCGGAAGTTCCTTCAGCTCGGAGTCGAACTCCCACGCGGCGAGGTCCATCTCCGCGAGCTTCGCAAGGGCCACCAACTCATCACGCAAGATCAAGCCTCCTAGGGCAGCGACTGCCGCCAACTTCGCCCGCGTTTAGCGCGCTAGGCCGCGGGATGCAAGCCAGGTGTGCAGGAGCGGCTGTTCTTCGCGTGCATTCGGGGTAGGCCCACCTGGACTCGAACCAGGAACGACCCGGTTATGAGCCGGGGACTCTGACCAATTGAGCTATGGGCCCTGAAGGATTCCACGGAGTCAGGTCTCCATGAAGCTCCGCAGCTGTTTAGCACGACTCGGATGCCTCAGCTTGCGCAACGCCTTGGCCTCGATCTGCCGGATGCGCTCGCGCGTGACCTCGAAGTCGCGCCCCACCTCCTCGAGCGTGTGGTCGCTCTTCTCGCCGATGCCGAAGCGCATGCGCAGCACCTTCTCCTCGCGCGGCGTCAGGGTCTTGAGCACGCGGCGGGTCTGCTCCTGGAGGTTGAAATTCAGCACGGCGTCCGCTGGCGAGATGGCGTTCTTGTCCTCGATGAAGTCGCCGAGCAGGCTGTCCTCCTCCTCGCCGATGGGCGTCTCGAGGCTGATGGGCTCCTTGGCGATCTTCAGCACCTTGCGCACGCGCTCGAGGGGCATCTCCATGCGCTCGGCGATCTCCTCGGGGTTGGGCTCGCGCCCCAGCTCCTGCACCAGATAGCGCGAGGTGCGGATCAGCTTGTTGATGGTCTCGATCATGTGGACCGGGATGCGAATCGTGCGCGCCTGATCGGCGATGGCGCGCGTGATCGCCTGACGGATCCACCAGGTGGCGTAGGTCGAGAACTTGTAGCCGCGGCGGTACTCGAACTTCTCCACGGCCTTCATCAGGCCGATGTTGCCCTCCTGGATCAGATCGAGGAATTGCAGTCCGCGGTTCGTGTACTTCTTGGCGATCGACACGACGAGGCGCAGATTGGCCTCCACCAGCTCGGCCTTGGCTTGGTCGGCCCGACGCTCGCTCTCGCTCAGGCAGCCATAGGTCTCACGCAGATCGTCCAGGCGGACCCCCAGCTCCTGCTCCAGCTGTAGGCCGACCTTCTCGGACGACCGAAACGACTCCTGCGCCAGCTTCAGGCGCTCGAGGGTGACCCCGCGATGCCCTCGGAAACGTCGCCCCGCGTCGGCGGCGTCCTGCATGGCGCGGATGGTCTTCGAGATCTCCTTGGGGCCCAGACCACCCGCCCTCTGGCGGGCGTCGGCGGCGCTGCGATCGGCCCGCTCGAGCCGCCGGATGTGACCCTTGATGCGCGCGATCACGCGATCGATCTGCTTCCGCTGCAGCCCCAACTCCCGGAGCACCGCGCCTCGCTCCGCGCACGACGCGGCCACCTGAGCCTCGAGCTCGCTGCGGATGGACTCGCGCAGACGCGCGCCCGAGGCGAGCTGCTCCTCTTGCGGAGCGGTCTGGGAGGCGAGGCGCCGGACCTTCTCCATCGCGCGCTGCACGCGCACCAGCGCGTCGTCCGGGCTCAGCTCCTCCTCGCCCATGCCCACGCCGCGGATCACGTCCTTGACGCGGATCTCGCCGCGCTTCAGCTCCTCGCCGATGCGCAAAAGCTCCCGGATGCCCACGCGTGAGCCCACCAAGATGTCGAAGATGGCCGCCTCGCCATGCTCGATGCGCTGGGAGATCTCCACCTCGCCCTCGCGGGTGAGCAGCGAGACGCTGCCCATCTTGCGCAGGTACATGCGCACGGGATCCGCGGACTTGACCGCCGCAGGCTCGGGCGCCGGCGGGACGCTCGAACGACCGCGGGGCGTGTTGCGCCGCTTGGCCTGATTCTCAGCGTCCACCACCTCGATCTGCTCCTGTGCGAGGACCACCATCAAGGAGTCGATCTCATCGGCTGACACGGCCTCGGGAGGCAGCGAGGCGTTGACCTGATCGTAGGTCAAGAACCCCTTGAGCCGCCCCCGCTCGAGCAGGCTGCGGACCTCGCGTCGATCGCGCGTGCGCCGACGCTGCTCTGCTTGGGAGAAGCTGCCTTCGCCGCTCGCCTCGGACTTCGCCTTGCTCTCGTCAGTCATGGTCGCCCATCGATCATCTCCACCCTTCGCCCTCGGGTCACTCGCTCCCCACCGGCTTGTTCTGCCGATAGAGGGCCACTCGGTCACGCATCAACTGCCTCGCCAGATCTTCATCGCCCGCTCGCTTCGCCTCCAGGATCTGCGCCCCGAGCCGGGAGAGCCGCCGCTCCACCCACTGACGGGAGAGCAGAGGCACGCCATCTGCCAGCGCCCTCTCGGCACCCTCGGCGTCGTACTCGGGCACGGCGAGGCGCTGCTCGAGCCACGGCGCGACGGAATGACCCGTGAAGTCCGCCCGCAACGCGGCGAAGTCGACCTGTCCGCGTTGCTCCATCATGCGCGCGATGCTCTGAAAGATGGACTGAAGTTCCTCGCTAGTCAAAAGTTCAGTGAGCCGCGCCGCGTCCTCGCCCGTCACCAGCTCCGGCGCATCGAGCAAGGCGCCCACCAGCTGACGCTCCAGCACGGGCGCCCGGAAGGGTCTCGGACGCTCGACCGGGCCCGGCGCGTCCTGCGCCTCGGCTGGGCGATCGCGCCGCGGACGCCTCGCCCCGGAGAGGCCACGCCGGAGCTGGGCGCGCACGGCGTCCACGTCGCGCACGCCGAATTTTCGAGCGATGCGCTCCACGTGCAGGCGCGCCTCGAGCGGGCTCCCGAGCACGGCTAGGACGGGCCCGAGGGAGGCGATGGCCTCGGCCTGTGCGTGGGGATCGCCCGCCGCCTGCGCCGCTGCCCGATCGATCAGGTGCTGCACGATGGGAGGCGCGGTCTCGATTCGCTGTCGCAGCTCCTCGGCGCCATGTTCCCTCAAGAAGGTGTCCGGATCCGCGCCGCGAGGCAGAGTCACGACGTGGGCCGCGAGGCCGACGGCGGCCAGCAGTGGATGCGCCGCAGCCACCGCCTTATCTCCCGCCGCGTCTCCGTCGAAGAGCAGATCGACGCGCTGCGCGAAGCGCTTCAGCAGGCGCGCCTGCGCCTCGGTGAAGGCCGTGCCCATGGGCGCGACGGCCGTCTCGAAGCCCGCCTGGTGCAGGGCCACCAGATCGAAGTTGCCCTCGCAGACCAGCGCCCGGCTCTGCCGACGCATGGCCACGCGACCCCGGTGCAGACCGTAGAGCACGTCCCCCTTGTGATAGAGCGGCCCCTCGGGGCTGTTGACGTACTTGGCCCCGGGCTCCCGCTCCTGCGCAGCCTGCTCCCCCACCGGCGGCAGACGGCGACCGCTGAAGGCGACCACGCGTCCGTGGAGATCGACGATCGGGAAGACCAGGCGATGCCGGAAGCGATCGTAGTGACCGTCGCCGCCGCGCCGGGGCACGATCAGCCCCACGGCCTCGCCCTCCGCAGGAGTGAAGCCGCGCTCGCCGAGGAAGTGCGTGAGGGCGTCCCAGCCATCAGGCGCGTAGCCGAGCTGAAACTCGCGCGCCGTCTCCAGGCTGATCTCGCGCGACCGGAGCTCCTCCCGAGCCAGGCCCGCCAGGTCGTGCTGCTCGAGCTGCTTCGCGTAGAAGCCCGTGGCCGCCTCCATCAAGGCCACCAGGCTCTCGCGCTGCTGCTTGCGCTGGCGCTGCGCGGCGTCCTCGCGCGCATCGGTGACGGGCAGCTCCACGCCCGCGCGCTCGGCCAAGCTGCGCACCGCGTCCGGGAAGGAGACACCGTCGATGCGCATCAGGAAGGCGAAGACATCGCCCGAGGCCTTGCAGCCGAAGCAGTGGAAGAAACCGCGCGCCGCGTGGACGTTGAAGGAGGGGGTCTTCTCGTTGTGGAAGGGGCAGAGGCCGATGTGATTGCCGCCGCGCTTCTTCAGCTTCACGTACTCGCCCACCAAGGAGACGAGGTCCACCCGCTCTCGAATCTCGTTGACCGTCTCCTCGGGGATCACGCTGGGCAGTGTCGGAAGCGCTCCGCCGGGGGTCAAGGCCGGTGACGCCGACCGGGCACGAAAGGGGCGCGCACTTGGCAGCGGCGGTCGGCGCAGCTAGAGCACAGCGCGCATGACCGACCCAGCGGAACAACCACGGCAGCCGAGCCCGCCCGAGCGCAGCTCGCGCCGCGCGCTCCGGGAGATCGCTCTGGTCTACGTGGCGGTGTGCGTGACCACCTGGTTGCTCACGCGCCTGCGGCATCAGCCTCCCTTCGCGGACTACGTCCACCTCGCGGTGGGAGGGCTCTTCCTGATCACGGCGCTCAAGCTGGCGGGCCGCCTGCCGGGAGGCGTCGAGCGCTTCGGCCTCTCCCTCGGTGGGCTGCTCGAGCCCAGCGCCGAGGACGTGGACGAGGCTCCGGGCCCTCTTGGGCTCTTCGATCTCGGCCGCGCCCTGTGGCGCGCGCTGCCCTCGGCGACGCGAGAGTTCGCCTTCGCCCTGGGCGTCGCGCTGCTGATCTTCCCGCCCTTCGTCGTGGGCTTCTACTTCTGGCACGCGCCCAGCCACGCCTTTCACTGGGCTCCACCGCCCGACCTCGGCTCCTTCGCCCTGGCCCAATTCGTAGTGGTCGCCCTACCCGAAGAGGCTTTCTTCCGCGGCTACCTGCAGACACGTCTCGAGGACGTCTTCCCGAAGCGTCGGCGCCTGCTCGGCAGCTCACTGAGCGTGGGCGCGTGGATCGGGTCGGCGGCCCTCTTCGCCCTGATCCACTTCCTGGTGGAGGGCAATCCCGCACGCCTCGCCGTGTTCTTCCCCGGCCTGCTCTTCGGCTGGCTGCGCGCACGACGCGGGGGCATCGGCGCCAGCCTCACGCTACACGCGGGCAGCAACCTGCTCTCCGAGATCTTGGTGCGGGGCTGGCTATGAGCGCGGCCTGCTTCTTCGACATGGATGGAACCCTGGTGCGCAGCAACACGGCGCGCCTCTACCTGCGCTGGCGCCGCGAGCGAGGTGAGGCGGAGCTGGCGGACCTGCTGCGCATGGGCATGTGGATCACCCAATACAAGCTGGGAACGGTCGACCCGGTGGAGATCGGCGCGCGCGTCCTGGCGCAGTTTCGAGGCGTCGAGGAGAGCGTATTCCGCGAGGAGATGCTCGAGTTCTTCCACGACTGCGTGCTGCCCGACGTGATGGACGACGCGCGGCGCGAGGTGGAGCGGCGACGCGAACGCGGAGAGACGCTGGTGATCCTCACCGCCTCGACGCCCTACGTCGCCGACCCCTTGGCGCATGAGTTGAACATCGAGCACGTGATCTCGAGCCGGCTCGAGACCTCCGAGGGGCGCTTCACCGGAGAGACGACCAGCCTATGCTACGGCTCGGAGAAGGTGCGCCTGGCCGAGGAGTGGGCGCGCGACCTCGGGGTGGACCTGGAACGCAGCGCGTTCTACACCGACAGCGTGAGTGATCTGCCCATGCTCGAGCGCGTCGGAGAGCCGCGCGTCGTCAACCCCGATCCACGCCTGCGCTGGCAAGCGCGCGCGCGCCGTTGGCGCCCCCTGAGGTGGCGATGAGCGCGGCGGACGAGATCGCCCCGCCCCCTGGGATCACGCTGCGCCAGATCGTGCGCCTGGCCTTGGAGGAGGACCTGGGCCGCGGCGACATCACCTCCTGGGCCACCGTGCCGGCGAAGCGCACGGGTGCGGCGACGCTGCGCGCGCGTGAAGCCTGCGTGCTGGCCGGTATGCCCGTGGTGCGCGAGGTGTTTCGGCAGGTGGACGAGCAGCTGCAGATCGCGCTTCACGTGGCCGACGGATCGCGCCTCGAGGCCGGGAGCACGCTCGCTCGCCTCGAGGGCTCGGCGCGATCCCTGCTCGCCGGAGAACGCGTGGCGCTGAACTTCCTCCAACGCCTGAGCGGCGTGGCGAGCCTGACCCGCGCCCACGTGGACGCCCTGCCCGCGGGCTCGACCACGCGCATCGCCGACACGCGCAAGACCACGCCGGGGCTGCGCGCCCTCGAGCGCTACGCCGTGCGCTGCGGAGGCGGCCACAACCACCGCGACGATCTCTCGAGCGCCGTGATGATCAAAGACAACCACATCGCCGCCTGCGGCGGTCTCGAGCGCGCCATCGCAGCGGCCCAGGCGAACGCGCCACACACCAGCCGCATCGAGTGCGAGGTCGACACCCCCGAGCAGTTCACGCGCGCGCTCGCGGCGGGCGCGGACATCATCATGCTCGACAACTTCTCGGACGAGGCGGTCGCCAGCGCCGTGAAGGAGTGCGCCGGACGCGCCATCCTCGAGGCCTCCGGCGGGATCGACCTGAGCCGCGTGCGAACTCTGGCGCTCGCGGGCGTGGACGTGATCAGCGTGGGCGCCCTCACCCACTCGGCGCCGGCGGTCGACCTGGGCCTCGACTGGGAGTGAGCGCCTTCGACCGCCAGCGCTTCCTGGAGGCGCTCCGCACGCAGCGCTTCGGACGCAGCCTCGAGCTCTTCGCCCGCACGACCTCGAGCATGGACGAGGCCCGACGAGCGGCCGCGGAGGGCGCGCCCCACGGCCACCTGATCCTGGCCGAAGAGCAGACCGAGGGGCGTGGATCGAGGGGACGACGCTGGTCGTCGCCGCCCGGGGACGACCTCTACTTCTCTCTGGTGCTGAGGCCACGGCTAGCGCCACGGGCGCGCCCTCCCCTGACGCTGGCCATCGGGCTCGGCGTGGCGACCGCCGTCTCCGCCCACGCGGGCGTGGAGGCACAGGTGAAGTGGCCCAACGACGTCTGGCTCGAGGGCCGAAAGTGCGCGGGCGTGCTGGTCGAGGCGACCCTGGGCGCCGCCGAAGACGACGCCGTCTTGGTAGGAGTGGGCGTGAACGTGAACCGCTCGCGCTTCGATCTGGAGCTGACCGGGGCGACCTCCTTGGCCCTGGCGAGCGACCGCCCGCAGGACCGTGTGAGGCTGCTGGCGGAGATCCTCCAAGCCTGTGAGGAGCGGCTCGAGGCGCTGGAAGAGGGGCGACTCGAGCAGGTCCTCGACGAGCTGCGAGGGCGCCTGGCCCTGCGTCAGCGACGCGTGCGCTGCGGCGCGCTCGAGGGTGTACTCCACGGCGTAGCGCCCGATGGCGCGCTGCTGCTCGAGCGGGGCGGACGCCTCGAGCGTTGCCTCACGGGGCCGCTCGAGCTGGCCGAGCGCTAGCGCTCAGTGCGCGTAGATCACGACGCGCCCGCCGGGCGCCAGAGGCACGACTCGGCCCCTGGAACCACGCCAACGGGGACGACGCCAGCGACGGGGGCGCACCACGCGCCGAGGCGCGTAGGGCGCGGGCGCGTAGCGGGGC
>JAADHO010000414.1 GCA_013151775.1 Deltaproteobacteria bacterium
GGAGGCCAGCCTGCGCTTGGCCCGCGGCCTGCTCGACCGCGCCCAGCCCGCGGACAGCTCGGCCGCAGCCGCCCGTTTGGCCGTGGCCCGGGAGCTGCTTCGAGAGCTGCCTCGCGAGTCCGCAGACGCAGCGAGCCGGCTGTGTCTGCTCGGCGCGGAGCTCGATCTGCTGAGCGCGCGCGCGCGGCTGTCGGTGGGCGACGCCGCGGGTGGACTCGAGGCGTTGGCGGAGTCCGCCCGGAGCACTCGCTCGACCGGGCTGCTCGATCTCTGCTGGCGCGCTGAGGCCGCCGCCGGCAAAGCTGAGCGCGAGCGCGGGGCCGACTTCGCCGCCCGGCGCCGTGACATCGAGGCCGTGGAGATCCTCGAGGCCTTCGCCATGCGCTGCGAACCCGCTCAGCGCGCCGGCTTCTGGAGTGACGGGCGCCGCGAGTCGGTCCGGCGTCGAGCCTCGGCCGCCACGGGTCGGTCAGAGGCCGCTCCGCCGAGCCCCGAGGGGCCGCTCTCGACCCTCGCCGAGCGCCTGCTCGAGATCCTCAAGCGCCTCGCCTCGGAGCACGATCGCGACCGCCTGCTCGAGCGCATCACGGACAGCGCGGTAGAGCTCTCGGGCGCCGAGCGCGGCATCGTACTCTTGGTCACCGAACAGGGTGGGCTCGAGCCTCACCTCTATCGTCACGCGAGCATCAGCGAGGCGGATCCGTCCATCGCCTTCAGCCGCTCCATCGCCGAGTCCGTGCTGATCGACGGCGAGCCCCTCGTGACCCTCGACGCCCAAGGCGACAGGCGGCTCACCGAGTACCTCTCCGTGCATCAGCTGATGCTGCGCTCCGTGGCCTGTGTGCCCATCCGAGCCGATGGAGAGGTGCTGGGTGTGCTGTACCTCGAGCACCGTCTGCGCGCGGGACGTTTTCAGGACGCGGATCTCGAGCTGCTGCTGGCCTTCGCGGATCAGGCCGCCATCGCGTTGCGCAACGCGAGCTTGCTCGAGCGCCTCGATCAGCGCGGCCGGGAGCTCGAGCGTGCCAACGCCGAGCTGCGCCAAGCGCGCGACGAGGTGGCGTCACGCCTCGACAGCCAGAGCGTCACCTTGGAGCAGACGCGGCTCGAGCTCGAGGACGCCCGCAGGCGGCTGGTCGACGCGCCCGAGCGCTACGGCATCGTGGGCAAGAGCTCGGCCATGGCGCAGGTTTTCGCCATCCTCGATCGGGTTGCCGCGCGAGACGTGCCCGTGGTCTTGCAGGGCGAGAGCGGCACCGGAAAGGAGCTGGTCGCGCAGGCGATCCATCGCGCGAGCGGCCGATCCAAGGGCAGCTTCGTGGCCGTGAACTGCGCCGCCATCCCCGAGGCGCTGCTCGAGAGCGAGATGTTCGGTCACGTGAAGGGCGCCTTCACCGGGGCTGAACGCGACCGGGCCGGGCTCTTCGAGCGGGCGTCGGGAGGGACGCTCTTCCTGGACGAGATCGGCGACATGCCCGCCAAGATGCAGGTGGGGCTGCTGCGCGCGCTGGCCGAGGGCAAGGTCTCCCCCGTGGGCTCCCTCGATCCCATCGAGGTCGACGTGCGCGTGGTCTGCGCGACCCAGCGACCGCTGCGCGAGCTGGTGGCTGAGGGGCGCTTCCGGGAGGATCTCTACTATCGACTCGAGGTGGTGGTCGTGCCCCTGCCCCCGCTGCGTGAACGGCGACAGGATATCCCGCTGCTGGCGGATCACTTCCTCGCACGTATCGCCAGGGACGGTGGCGGTCGTCGGCGCATGAGCCGCGGAGCCATCGAGCGGCTGATGAGCCATCCGCTGCGAGGCAACGTGCGCCAGCTGGAGCATCTGCTGCTGAACGCGAGCGTGATGGGCACGGGCGACGTCGTGTTGGCGGAGGACCTCGCTTTGGACGGTCCCACGGCCGTGGTGCAGGGGGGCATGCCGGAGGCCGCCGGCTTCAGCGATCCGGCCCCCGTGGAGGCGCCTGCGGTCAGCCACGCCGACTTCAAGGCGGAGGAGCGTCGACGCATCCTCGAGGCGCTGGACCAGAACGGCTGGAATCGCGCCCGCGCGGCGCGCGCCTTGGGCATGGCCCGACGCACCTTCTATCGTCGGCTCAAGGAGCACGAGATCCTCTGATGGCCGAGCGGTTCGCCACTGGTCGCGTCCACTCGCGCGCGATAGGCTGTGCCGCGATGCCTCGTCTCTGCCGTCGCTCCGTGGGTCTCGTCTTGGCGCTGTTGTGCTTGGCGGGCTGTCCGCGCAACACGCAGACGCCCGAGCGACCGGGCCGGGCCCAGACCTGCAGCTCGCTGGCAGACTGTCAGCCCGACGGAGGCGCCACCTGCGGTGCGCTGCGCAATTGCGTCGATCGTCGCTGCGAAGAGGCGCCGTCGCTCTTCATTCCGTGCGAGTAGCGCCCTCGGGCGTCGCGCTGTGGTCGGTCGGGCTGTGGTCGGTCGGGCCGTGGTCGGTCGGGCTGTGGTCGGTCGCGCTGTCCTCCCCGCGTCGCCCTCGGCGAGGTCCGTAGTTCGGAGCCTCTCCCGGCCGTGAGTAGTCGGTCCAGTGGCCGGAATGATCGCGTGTGTCGAGGTGGACGAAGTGGCTGTTGGGGTAGTAGCCCACACCCGTGCCATCGAGGCTGCGCAGGTAGTCTCGCAGCACCGTCAACGGCACTCCGGAGATGCGCAGGTCGACCGCGCGCCCCTGGGTGTGGCGGCTGGTCTCGCGGGTGTAGCCACCTGCGGGGCGAAACCCGCTGACGATCACCATGCGGCGCCCGCCGAAATGATCCGAAACCCGTACCAACAGGCGGACGAGGCCTGGATCGGGTCGGTGGCGCTCTCCGTCACCACGATGGCGCAGGAACTGAGTCAGTCGGCGCATGGCGGAGCGCCGCACCCGCCGTCGGGAGTCGAGCAGGGTCATGCGCAGTGTCTCACGCGTGGCGATGCGGTAGAGGGTCACTCGCCCCGCTCTGCGCGGTCGGCCCCAGCGCGCGGCGGCGGCGTCCATGGCCCGGGCCGTGTCCTGCCCCGGCAGGACGAGTCGCCGCCCGACGCTCAAGACCGTGTCTCGGCGCAGGCGATTGGCGCGCATCAGATCGGATACGCTCACGTCATTCGCCCTGGCGATGCCGCCGAGGGTCTGCCCCGGGCCCACGTAGATCACCCCCCGATCGGGGATGACCAGGCGCTGTCCCGGTCGCAGGGAGGCGTTGCGCCGCAGCCCGTTGGCGGCCGCCAAGGAGGCGACGGCCACGTGATAGCGGCGAGCGATGCGCGCCAGGCTCTGCCCGCTGCGCACGGTGTGGTGCCCTTCGGCGGCGCCGCTGGTGGTGACGGCGAGGCAGAGGCAGAGGCCGAGGGCGGCCAGAAGGTGTCGAAGGGCAGGCTGGAACACGCAGGAAGGAGGACTATCGCTCTCGGGCGCCGCGGGCAAGTGGTGCATTTTTTTGCCCCAAGTGCTTTCGTTTGCGAACATTCGAAGCAGGTTCGGTGGTTCGTTGACATTCGAGTGGTTCGCGGGGTGGCAGGACGCTGTCGATCTGACCTCCCCAGCTGGTTGCGACTTCTTCTCCCATGAGATCGTATGACTTATGCGTTAATGCAGCTTAATTTGGCTGTAATTTTTTCAAACTTGCTTGACGTTGTTTGCGTGGGGCCATAACGTGACTCGACTCCAACAGCAGAGCTGCGGAGTGGATTCATGAGGACGATGGCCCACGAAGAAAAGGCGCACGCTGTTTCTGCAAGAGCTGCGGGTGCGCAAGCTGACGCCAAGCCAGGCTCCGTCGGGGGCTCGGTGGAGATGGATTCGTCCGAGTCCAAGGCGTCGGTGTCGCCGGAGGGCATGGCCCCTCCGGTCTCCAGGACATCAGCTGGGAAGAAGCCGGTCAAGCGTGGGAAAAAACCCAACAATGTCCGGCGTATGCGCATCGAGCGCATGATGAGCAAGGCTGAGCTCTCCCGTCGCGCGAACCTCTCGGTGTTGACGATCGATCGAGTGGAAAAGGGCTTCGGGTGCCGCATGGATACCAAGCGGAAAATTCTCGAGGCTTTGGGTCTCAGCCTCGCAGATCGCGTTCGCGTGTTCGGCGAGGAGGAATAATGAGCATCGTCCATGGCTTCCGAGGGCCGGAATCTCGTCGGGGTCGACATCGGGTCGAGCTCGATCAAAGTATGCGAGGTCAAAGAAGGCCGTAAGGGAGTCCGCTCCCTGGTCCGATTTGGCTATCACCCACTGCCGCCCGAGACAATCGTCGACGGGCACATCATCAACTCCAACGCCGTGGTGGAGGGGCTCGAGAAGCTCTTCCACAAGGTGAAGCGGCGCAACGTCGCCATGCGCGCCAGCGGGCATAGCGTGATCATCAAGAAGATCACCATGCCGCTGATGACGCATGCCGAGCTGTCGGAGCAGATCACCTGGGAGGCGGAGCAGCACATCCCCTTCGACCTCGCCGAGGTGCACATCGACTATCAGGTGTTGCACGAGCGCGGGGATCAGGGGCAGATGGATGTGCTGCTGGTGGCGGCGAAGCGCGAGGAGATCAGCGATCTCACGAACCTGGCGGTCGAGGCGCGGCTCAAGCCCATGGTCGTCGATCTCGACGCTTTCACCGTGCAGAACGTCTACGAACAGGGCTACGGCATCCCGGACGGACAGACCATCGTGCTGATCCACGTCGGCGCCTCGCTCACCACCGTCAACATCCTCGCGGATGGCACGACCGCGTTCACGCGCGACATCGCCAATGGCGGCAACGCCATCACCGAGGAGATTCAGCGTCAGCTCTCCATCGGGCGCGAGGAGGCGGAGGCGTACAAATGTGGCGGCGACGGTCGCGGCATCGTGCCGCGCGAGGTGCCCGAGATCATCGGGCAGGTGGTCGAGCAGCTCGCCGGTGAGGTGCAGCGCTCCCTCGACTTCTTCCTCGCCACCAGCGGTGAGGGTGGGCTGTCGAATATCTACGTCTCCGGCGGCACCGCGCAGCTGCGCGGGCTGCTCAGCGCGATTCAGGAGCGCTCTCGTGTGCCCGTCGAGGCGCTCGATCCTTTGCGTGTCGCCCCTCCAGACCCGAAGACGGTCGATCCCGCCTCGCTGACCGGGCGCGCGTCGCAGGCGGTGGTGGCCATGGGACTCGCCCTGCGCAAGGAACGGGAGCGTAACGGATGATTCGTATCAACCTGTTGCCGCGTGCCAAGAAGCAGAGTCGCGCGGCGGGACCATCGGGCAGCGGGCAGCTTTGGGCGGGCCTCTATTTGGGATCCTTGGTGCTGTTCGGCATCGGTCTCGGCGTCGTCTACTCCGTCTACTCGGGGCAGCTCGAGGCGAAGAAGCAGCGCAACAGCACGCTGGATCGACAGATCGCGGAGGCTCGGCAGCGCAGCGCGGGGCTCGAGGATCTGCAGGCGCAGATGGCCGCGAGTCTGAGCCTCGAGGAAGTCGTGGGCGAGCTGAATCGAGCGCGCACGGGGCCGGTGCGCGTGGTGATGGAGCTGTCCAAGATTCTCAGCCGAGACCGTGGACCGACCATTGATCCGCAGGCCCTCGAGCGCTTGCGGCAGAATAACCCACTGGCGAACTTCAACCGAAACTGGGACGTGCGCCGCCTGTGGTTGACTTCCTTCGAGGAAGAGAACCGGGAGTGCCGGCTCGTGGGTCTCGGTCGAACGAACGAGGATGTGGCCGAATTTCTTCAGCGACTCTCCCTATCGGAATTGTTCGAGAACGTGACGCTTCAGAAGACCGAGTCAGCCACGGATGAAGAGACGGGTCTTTCCCTGATCGGGTTCGAGCTTACGGCGCGGGTGAGGTACTGATGGCCAGAGGTGCAAAGAAGGAGTCGTCTTTCGACTCGATGCCGTTGGGCGGCAAGTTGTTCATTCTGGTGATCTTGCTCGGCGTGTTGGGCGCCGTGTACTACTTCGCCTTCCACATGGGGCTCGCCGATCAGCTCGAGCAGGCCGACACGCGTTACGGGCAGCTGCAGGCCAGTATGCGAGAGGCGCAGTCGAGGCAGCAGCAGTACCTCGAGCTGAGTCAACAGGTCGCGAACCGCGAGGGGATCGACCGAGAGAACAAGCGCGTCCTGCCGGAGCACGCCGAGATCGCCTCCTTCCTGCAGGACCTGAACCGAACGGCGGAGCTCAGCGGACTCGACATTCGTCGCGTGGAACCGCAAGCGGAGGAAGCCGAGAGCCTCTACGTGCGCATTCCGGTCAGTCTATCCGTGCGTGGGCGTTTTCATCAGCTGGCCAAGTTCTTCCACAACATATCTGGACTCGAGCGCGCTATCAGCATGGAAAACATTCATCTCGTCCGTCAGCAAGAGTCCGGTGAGAATGAAAGCTCGGATTCCGGTGTCATCCTCGAGGTCGACATGCTCGCGACGACCTATCGGCGTCCCAGCGAGGGCGCGGCGGCTGCGGGACAGGAGAACGCACAATGACACGTGCCTCGAGCGCTCGTTGGGCTTCACTGGCGTCGATCGTCATGGCGCTCGTGATCTCTGGCTGTGACGACCCGGTTCAGGTGGGTGACCCGGTAGTGCCCTCGGGGGGCGGCTCGGGCCCGGCGCCCGCTCCGGCGGCGGCCACGGAGGTGGACGCCGGTGCGCCCGACGCGGCACCGCGAGGGGATGGATACCACGACGACGATTTCGTCGAGGTCGACGTGCAGAGCCGCGATCCATTCCGAGATTTCGTTCGCAGCTTCGCGGTCCGGACCTCCGCGGCGCCCCAGCGTCGGGTGTTGATGCCGACCACCAGCGTCGACGAGATGAGCCTGATCGCGATCATCAGCGGCGTGCCCCAACCTCGGGCCATGTTGGTGGATCCTGCCGGCGTGGGACACACCGTGAAGCGAGGTGACTACATCGGGCGACCCGAGGTGATTCAGACGGGAGGCGCCGAGGGCATCCCCGCTGTGTTGAATTGGCGTGTCGATCGGATCCGCCCGTCGGAGCTCGTGCTCACGCGCTCCGATCCCAACGCGCCGGATCGTCCGCCGCTGACGCGCTCGATCCCTCTCCACGAGGAGGGAGAGGCCGAGCTGCAGCTGCACAATGGAGCGGCGCCGCCGTCCAGCGTCCAGCCTAGCCGGCCGGCCAACTGAGGATCCGCGCCCAGGCGTGGCGTCCTCTCGAGCGTGTCTCGTTCAGCCCGGAGACGGTCTGGGATCAGAGACACCACTTTTTTGCCAGATGGGCCCCGTCCATCCGATGATCGTACGTGAGCTAGAACGAGGAGATTTCGATGCGTCTTCGGACCGGATGGTTGGCTGCGATGTTGGTGCTTGGGCTGGTGGGGCGAGCCCAAGCAGACCCCCCGCGGCAGGAACAGGAGGGGGTGGACGCTCGTGAAGGGCAGCCCTCTCCCTTGGCCGTAGAGGGCGTTCGCATCGAGCGACGCGATGGCAGAGATCGGGTCGTGGTGCGTCTGAGTGGCGCCGCGGCCTTCCGCGTGTCGCGGCAGCAGGACGGCCCCGAGCGCATGGAGATCCGGGGCGCCAGGTTGGCGCGCGGCGTGCGTCGCGCCATGCCCGGTCCCGCCGGTTCGGTCATTCGCAGCGTGCGCGTGCGCCAGGAGGGCAACCTCACCGTGGTCGAGGTGCGGCGCCGAGGGGGCACCACCGGCACCGCCATGCGCCAGGGCTCGCGCATCGTTTGGCTCTTCGGCACTCCCACGGGGGGGCGGCCCGCCACGCGCACCGTGGCACGCGAGGAGGTCATCGATCCGGACTCGGAGGACAGCCCCGAGGTCGCAGCCTTCCTCAGCGATGTGCCGCTTCAGGTCCGCGGATCCCGCGGGCGACGTCGCTACTCCGGTCGGCGGATCGATCTGGACTTCAAGGACGCGGACATTCACAACATCCTGCGGCTCTTGGCCGAAGTGGGTGGCGTGAACGTGGTGGCGGGCGACGACGTGGAGGGCAGCGTGACCATTCGCATGCGCAACGTCCCCTGGGACCAGGCGCTCTCCGTGATTCTGCAGGCCAAGGGCTTGGGCATGATCCGCCGCAACAACATGGTGCGCGTCGCGCCCCTGTCCACGCTCGAGAAGGAGCGCGAGTCGGCCATCGCGAAGATCAAGCAGGAGCGTGAGCTCGAGCCCCTCGAGACGCGGCTCGTGCCGGTCAGTTACGCGCAAGCGAGCGAACTCTCGCCTCGAGTCCAGGAGCTCTTGACCAGCCGCGGTAGCGTCTCGGTGGACGAGCGCACGAACGTGATGATCGTGCGCGACATTGCGCGCTCCTTGGACGACATCGAGGAGCTCGTGCGCACGCTCGACACCCAGACTCCCCAGGTGCTGATCGAGGGGCGCATCGTGGAGGCGACCAGCCAGTACAGTCGCGATGTGGGCATCCAATGGGGCGGCGACGTCACCATGAGCAGCGCCAACGGCAACCCCACGGGGCTGGTCTTCCCCTCCAACGTGGGGGTCAACGGCGGCGCCTCGGACAGGAACACGCCGACGGGAGGGCTCTCGCCCTTCACCCGGAACATCACGGGCACGCCCAACTTCGCGGTCAACCTGCCGGCGATCACCGGCACGGGGCAGGGCGGCGCGCTGGGCGTCACGCTCGGGAGCGTGGGCGGCAATGTGAACCTCAACGTGCGCCTCAGCGCGGCCGAGGCCAACGGCGTGGTGCGCATCATCAGCTCGCCGCGGATCCTGACCCTCGACAACCACGAGGCGCACATCGCCCAGGGGACGTTGATCCCCTACTCGCAGGTCAGCGCACAGGGCGTGAACACGGCCTTCCAGGAGGCCAAGCTCGAGCTGACCGTGCGTCCCCACGTCACCAGTGACGGCTCCGTAGCCATGCACGTGAAGATCACGCGTGACGAACCCGACTTCAACCGCACGAGTTCGCGAGGCGATCCGACCATTCTCAAGCGTGAAGCGGAGACCGACCTGCTGATCCCGGATGGCAACACCGCGGTGATCGGCGGTATCTACACGCGCAACACGGGCCACAACGTGGACCAGGTGCCCTTCTTCGGCGATATCCCGCTGCTCGGCGTGCTCTTTCAGAGACGGCGGGTGCGGGACGATCGCAACGAGCTGCTGATCTTCCTGACGCCGCGCATCGTCAACCGCGCCGAGGCGTTGCCGGAGTGAGCGGACTCGACTCGTGAGTTGTGGAAGGCGCGGCCCAGCTCGCGCCTTCCACGCGTCTGGCGCACGCCCGGGGCGAAGCGGGTAGCATGGGGCGATGAGGATCTTTCTCTCGGGACCCATGGGCGCGGGCAAGAGCAGCGTCGCCAAGAGCCTCGCGCCCGCTCTGGGGCTGCGGTCCATCGACCTGGACGCGCGCATCGAGGCGCACAGCGGCCACAGCATCGGCGCGCTCTTTCGGCAGGGTGAGCGGGCCTTCCGCAGCTTGGAGCGGGAGGTGCTCCAAGAGGTGTTGGCGGAGCGCGGCGACTTCGTGCTGGCCTTGGGTGGAGGCACGGTCGTGGATCCGGTGAACCGCGCCCGGCTGCTGGAGGCGGGCCTGCTGGTGACCTTGCGCGCGTCGCCCGAGGAGCTCGTGCGCCGAGTGGGCGCGGGGCATGGGCGACCGCTCTTGGCCGGCAGCTCCGACCTGCCTGGACGCATGGAGGAGCTGCTCCATCAACGCGCCGGCGTCTATGCGGAGTGCCATCTGGAGTGGGACACGCAGAGCGGTGGTGAGCTCGTGGCGGCGATCGGCGAGTGCCTGAGGTCACCTCCGATCCTGGTCGCGCTCGGCGAGCGCTCCTACGTGGTGCGCGTCGGGGAGGGCCTGTTGGCGTCCTTCGTGCCCCCGCCTGACGCGAGGCAGGTGCTGCTGGTGACCGACGAGAACGTGCACGCCTTGTGGGCGCAGGCTGTCGGCCGACGCCTGAGCGACGCCGGGCTGGATGTGCACAGCGTGGTGCTGCCTCCGGGCGAGGTTCACAAGACCTTGGGCAACGTCGAGACCATCTGGGACCACGCCCTCGACGCCGGTCTCGATCGCGACGCCTTCGTGCTCGGCGTGGGCGGCGGGGTCGTCACGGACATGGCCGCCTTCGCCGCCTCGACCCTGCTGCGTGGTGTGCGCGTCGGGCTCGCGCCGACCTCCCTGTTGGCGATGGTGGACGCCGCGGTCGGCGGCAAGACCGGCTTCGACCGGCCCCAAGGCAAGAACCTGGTGGGCAGCTTCTGGCAGCCGACTGCGGTGGTCGCCGACGTGGGGGCGTTGTCGACGCTGCCTGTCGAAGAGCGCCGCGGCGGGCTCGCCGAGGTGGTCAAGAGCGCCTGGATCGACTCCGAGGGCGCTCTCGAGGAGCTCGAGCGCGACGCGGAGACGCTCGCCGATGGCGGCGCCGAGGCCCTCGAGCGTGCCGTGCGACGCTCCGTGGCTTTGAAGGCGCGGGTGGTCGCCGACGACGAGCGCGAGCAGGGGCGCCGGGCGCTGCTCAACCTCGGCCACAGCGTGGGCCACGCTCTGGAGGCATCGGCGGGCTTTGGCCATCTCGGTCACGGGCAGGCCGTGGCCCTCGGTATGTTGGCTGCGTGTCGCGTGGAGCGAGAGCTCGCGGGTGGCGACTCGGAGTCGGAGGCGCGTTTGAGGCGCCTGTTCGAGCGCCTCGGGCTGCCCACGGACTGGGAGCGGCGCGTGGACGCGGCCGCGCTGTCGTTCCTGGGCGTCGACAAGAAGCGCCGGGGCGGGCAGTTTCGCTTCGTCATGCCAGGCTCGCCGGGGGCCGCACGCATCGAGGCCCTCGATGGCGCGGAGCTCGCCCGCATCCTGAGCGCGGCGAGTCGCTCCTGACCACGAATTTGGTCGAAGCATGCTGTGGCAGCTACCATGGGAGAAACCGCACCTTTCTTGGAGGAAGTATGCGTCGCTCTCAGGTCAACGTTCTCATGATCGTCCTCGCCACGGCCCTCGCAGGCTGCACGGCGGACAACGCCAGCGTGTTCATCGAAGGGGACGTAATCCCGGAAATTCAGGACGTGGGCTGTGACGTGACGGTCGACGGTACGCTGCTCACCAGCGGCGTCTACAACATCGACCTCGCCGCCCCCTATTCCATCTTCCCGGTCTACGCCAATCAGCTCTTGTCGCGGGCGACGGACATCCGCGCCGATCCCAATGGGGTTCAGATCATGGGCGCCGAGATCGAGCTACAGGACCAGGGCGGCACGCCGCTCGATTTCCCGACGTTGCCGAACCCTTTCTCGATCCCCACGTCGACCTACGTCCCCTCGGGAGATGTGGGCGAGCCGGGGCGCGCTGTGGGTGAGCTTCAGATCATCCCCGAGGTCTATCGCGTCTCGATGCCTGCGGAGGTCCGCCGTGCCGTCATCCTGGTCTCCGTGAAGGTCTTCGGACGCACGAATGGCAACATCGACATTCAGTCGGGCGTGTGGCAGTGGCCCGTGCAGCTCTGCGGCGATGGCTGCCTCTTCGAGTGTCTGGGACTGGACGGGACCGAGGTCGTGAGCTGCCAACCGGGCCAGGATTTCCTCACCTCGGTGAAGAGGTCCATTCCCGGGGTCATCACCTGCGCCGCAACCGCTCCCTGAGTTCGCCGCTTCAGCTCTCGAGCTGGCGCTCGAGGGCGACGAGCCAGCGGTCCGAGAGGGCCATGTGCAGCACCGCGCGCGCTGCCAGAGAGCGCCCCACGAGGTCCGTGTAGCTCTCGGCGCTCTCGAGGGCCACGCCCAGGAGGTCGTCATCTACCAGGGGCAGCGTACGCAGGGAGGTGGCCAACGACTCGCACAAGAGGAGCCCGGCTCGGGCGCCACGAGCGAGGCTCTGGCGCTGCGCTAGATCGTAGTCGGGTGGTCCGTCGAGGCTGGCCACCGCGCGGCGTAAGGTCGCCTGTTGGCGGTTCGGCACGGTGCGCCAGAGGTCTGCCGCCAAGGCGGCCACATCACGGGCGGTCTCTCCACGGGCGCTGGCGGGACCGAAGGCGGCGTGGGCGGCCTCGAGGATCATGCGTCCGGTGTTCGCGGGGGACGAGGCGAGCACCACGGCCGCTGGTCGGGCGGCGTCGAGCGCCACGCCGAGACGGAAGCGCAGGTGGTCGGAGTCGTCTTCGAGGGAGTCCGCCACAAGCACCGCGGGCGGATGGGTGGGCGCGATCAGGATCTCGCGCCGGCTTGAGGGCCGGGCGTAGAGCGTGACCTCGAGGGGCCCGAGCAGGCGCAGTCCATCGGCGAAGGCCGCGCCTAGCGGACGCGCCGCAAGGGGAGAGACCTTCTGAGTGCCGAGGACGCCGAAGGAGCGCAGGGGTCGTCGGAAGAGCGGCAGGGCGCCTTCCCACAGGGCGCTCAGCAGATCCGCGTGCAGCTCCGTCTGCTCGGCGACGAGCGCCAGGGGATCGACGAGCTGGTCGGCCACTCCACGCGTCAGCCTGGGCGCCGCCACGTCTGGATGGAAGAGGGAGAGGATCTCCGCCGTAACATGTCGCAGGGCGGAGCGTCCCAAGGATCCGGCGAGCTGGTGTAGCTCCAGCAGCGCCTCGACCCGGCCGGGGTCCTCGCGGCACTCCAGCACGAGCTGCGCCAAGCGCTCGTGGTCGTCGGTGGTGGCGGGGATGGGCTGCTGGGCGA